>NCED01000015.1 GCA_002280485.1 Caulobacterales bacterium 32-69-10 | reverse complement strand
GAGGTTCTGGGCGGCCTGGACCGCTTCTTCGACCGAAAAGGCGGGGAAGCCGCGCGGAACGGCGACGCCGTACTCTTTGAGGACGGCCTTGGCTTGGTGTTCGTGAATGTTCATCGGGTCGGGGGTCTCGAGGGACGGAGCCGAATTTCTCGCAGGCAGTCCGCCCTTGGGGGGCGACGCCGACGGCGGGGGTTATAGAGAGACCCCCGCGCCTGTGCAACTCGCCGAAGGTCTGTAGTTCTGAACAGTGTAAGAATAGGCTGGAAAACGGTGAAAATTCCGTCACTTTGCCCTGGGTATGAATTTATCATACCTTAGTCGCGAACGAGTCTCAGCCATGGCCGCCACCGACAAGCGCACGATCAGCCTGCCCCGCGAACTCGCCGTCTATATCGACGATCTGGTGGCGTCGGGGGCCTACGCCTCGGCCAGCGAGGTCGTCCGCGCAGGGCTCCGGGCGCTTCAGGAGCGGGACGGGGCCATGGAGCGCTGGCTGCGCGACGAGGTCGTACCGGTGGCGGCGACCATGCAGGTCGACCCCAGCCGCGCCATTCCGGCCGAGGACGTTTTCGACGCCCTGCGCGCGGCGGGGACCATGCATGGATCATAGAGTGGTCTTCGCCCCAGAGGCCCGCGACGACCTCATCCGCATCGCCGCCCGCAGCCCGCTGCGCGAGCTCGTCCGTATAGAGACATGGTGCGCCGACCTGGCCGACGAGCCGGAGCGGGGCCTGCGCCGCGACGACCTGTTCCCCGGCCTGCGCATCCTCGGCCTTGAGGGCCGGGCCGCCATCGCCTTCCACATCGGCCTCGACACCGTGACCATCGACCGGATCGTGTTGGCCGCCCGATGAGGCGCGGGTGGGCTTACACTTCTGTAAGGAGAGGTTCCCACCTCGGTTGCGACTGCGAAACTTGCGTGCTATGGCCTGCCCCGGCTCCGGGCGGGATGGCTGAACGCGGCCGTTTCCGCGCGTAGTTTTCCCAGCGCTTTCAAGCCTCTAGCCGTCGGACCCCACAAAGGCCCGAGCCCAGGCGGCGACGTACAACCGGACGGTTCTTACCTTGGCTGACGATTCAAGAAACGCGGACGTGGGCGCGCGCTACGCGCAGGCCCTGTTCGAACTGGCTGAACAGGGCGCGGCCCTGGCTACGGTCGAGGCGGACCTCAAGGGGCTGAAGGCCCTGCGCGAGGAGAGCGCGGACCTGCGCCGCCTGCTCGCCTCCCCCGGCTTCACCGCCGAGGACAAGGGCAAGGGCCTGGCGGCGATCGCCGACGCGGCCGGCGTCCATCCCCTGACCAAGAAGTTCCTCGGCCTGCTGGCCGCCAACGCCCGCGCCTCGGCCCTGCCGGCGGTGATCGCGGCGTTCGAGCAGCTGGCCGCCAAGCACCGCGGGGCGGTGGCCGCCGAGGTGACCTCGGCCCTGCCGCTCTCCAAGACCCAGCTGACCAAGATCGCCAAGGCGCTGAACCAGGCCCTCGGCAAGGACCCGGAGCTCACCGCCCGGGTCGACCCGTCCATCCTGGGCGGGCTCAAGGTTCGCGTCGGCTCCCGCCTGTTCGACGCCTCGCTCAAGTCGAGGCTCGATTCCCTCAAGTTCGCCCTAAAACGCGCCTAGACCGAGAGAGCGTAAGACCATGGACATCCGCGCCGCCGAAATCTCGGCCATCCTCAAGTCCCAGATCGAAGGGTTCGGCGAGCAAGCCGACGTCTCCGACGTGGGCCAGGTTCTCTCGGTGGGCGACGGCATCGCCCGCGTCTACGGCCTCGACCAGGTCCAGTCCGGCGAAATGGTCGAGTTCCCGAAGGCGGGTGTGAAGGGCATGGCCCTGAACCTCGAGCGCGACAACGTCGGCGTCGTGATCTTCGGCTCCGACAGCCAGATCTCCGAAGGCGACGAGTGCCGTCGCCTCAGCGAGATCGTGGACGTGCCGGTGGGCAAGGGCCTGCTGGGCCGCGTCGTCAATCCGCTGGGCGAGCCGATCGACGGCAAGGGCCCGCTGACCAATGTGGCCGAGCGCCGCCGGGTCGACGTGAAGGCCCCGGGCATCATCCCGCGCAAGTCGGTGCACGAGCCCGTGCAGACCGGACTGAAGGCCATCGACACCCTGATCCCGATCGGCCGCGGCCAGCGCGAACTGATCATCGGCGACCGCCAGACCGGCAAGACCGCCGTGGCCATCGACGCCATCCTGAACCAGAAGGCGATCAACGCCGGCACGGACGAGAGCGCCAAGCTCTATTGCATCTACGTCGCCATCGGCCAGAAGCGCTCGACCGTGGCCCAGATCGTCCGCACCCTCGAGGAGCGCGGCGCCCTGGACTACACCATCGTCGTCTCGGCCACCGCGTCGGAGCCGGCCCCGCTGCAGTTCCTGGCCCCGTTCTCGGGCTGCGCCATGGGCGAGTGGTTCCGCGACAACGGCATGCACGCCCTGATCATCTATGACGACCTCAGCAAGCAGGCCGTGGCCTACCGCCAGATGTCCCTGCTGCTGCGCCGTCCGCCGGGCCGCGAAGCCTATCCGGGCGACGTGTTCTACCTGCACAGCCGCCTGCTCGAGCGCGCCGCCAAGCTCAACGAGGACAATGGTTCGGGCTCGCTGACCGCCCTGCCGCTGATCGAGACCCAGGCCAACGACGTCTCGGCCTATATCCCGACCAACGTGATCTCGATCACCGACGGCCAGATCTTCCTCGAGACCGACCTGTTCTACCAGGGCATCCGCCCGGCGGTGAACGTCGGCATCTCGGTGAGCCGCGTGGGCTCCTCGGCCCAGATCAAGGCGATGAAGCAGGTGGCCGGCCCCATCAAGGGCGAGCTCGCCCAGTACCGGGAAATGGCCGCCTTCGCGAAGTTCGGCTCCGACCTCGACGCCTCGACCCAGCGTATGCTGGCGCGCGGCGAACGCCTGACCGAGCTCTTGAAGCAGCCTCAGTACTCGCCGCTCGCGGTCGAAGAGCAGGTGGCGGTGATCTACGCCGGCACCCGCGGCTACCTCGACAAGCTGCCGGTGAACGCCATCGGCCGCTTCCAGGAGCAGCTGATCGCCAAGCTGAAGTCCAGCTATCCGCAGTTCATGGAAGGCATCCGCACCGGCAAGGCGCTGACGCCCGAGCTGGAAGCCACCCTGAAGGAAGCCCTCGAAGGCCTCCTGGCGACCTTCGCCTAAACAACCCGGTGGCGGAGTAACGGCATGGCCAGCCTCAAGGAGATGCGCAGTCGGATCGCGAGCGTGAAGTCCACGCAGAAGATCACGAAGGCGATGCAGATGGTGGCGGCGGCCAAGCTTCGCCGCGCCCAGGACGCCGCGGAAAGCTCGCGTCCCTACGCCCGCCGTATGGCCGGCGTGATCGCCAACCTGGCGGCCAGCGTGTCGGGGCCGTCGGCGCCGCGCCTGCTGGCCGGCACCGGGTCGGACCAGAAGCAGCTGGTGGTGGTCGCCACCGGCGACCGCGGCCTTGCCGGCGGCTTCAATTCCTCGGTGGCCAGAGCCGCCCGCGACCACATCTACGCGCTCCTGTCCCAGGGCAAGGACGTGAAGATCATCTGCATCGGCCGCAAGGGCCGCGACGTCCTGCGCCGCCTGTTCGGCGACCGGGTCATCGCCACCTTCGAGCCGTCGGCCGCCAAGGTCCTGGGCCTGCCGGTGGCCCAGCCCGTCGCCGACATGATCCTCGAGATGTTCGAGGCCGGGCAGGCCGACGTGGTCACCCTCTACTACTCGCGCTTCCAGTCGGTGATCAGCCAGGTCCCGACCGCCAAGCAGCTGATCCCGGCCTCGGTGGACGCCTCGGTCGACGCCGGTCCCCAGCCCGACCTCAAGGGCGGGGTCTATTCCTACGAGCCGGACGAGGCGGGCATTCTCGAGGCCCTGTTGCCGCGCAACCTGGCGATCCAGATCCTGGCGGCCCTCTATGAGAACCAGGCCGGCTTCTACGCCGCCCAGATGAGCGCCATGGACAACGCCACCCGCAACGCGGGCGACATGATCGCGGCGCTGAGCCAGCAGTACAACCGCTCGCGTCAGGCCCAGATCACCAAGGAATTGATCGAGATCATCTCGGGGGCCGAGGCCCTTTGAGCGCAGCCCTGGCCAGCCATGCGCCCATGCCGCTCGCGAGCGTTCGCGAGCGTGCACAGGCGCGCGCCTGGCCGCAGGTTCCCCCCGTCGAGGGGCCGGCCCTGGAGGCCCACCTCGACCGCATCGAAGCGGGCGCCGAGTTCCGCGCCTTCGCCCGCGAGCTGGCCGAGACGGGGGTGGGGCGCATCGATCTGGGTGACGAGGGCCGCCGCCTGTGCGACGCCGTCGTCGCCGATATCGAGCCCTACTTCGCCGACGAGAAGGTCATGCGCGTCCAGGACGCCTGGCTGCGCTCGAAGGCGGTGCGCGAACTGGCGGTCCTGCCCAAGGTCGTCGACTGGCTGAGCGCCGCCTACGGCCGCCCGGCCTTCGCCTTCCAGACCCTGAACTTCAAGCGCGGCTCGGAGCAGAGCCTGCACTCCGACGCCATTCACTTCCACGCCGAGCCGGAGCGGTTCATGTGCGGGGTGTGGATCGCGCTGGAGGACATCCGGCCCGAGGCCGGGCCCCTCACCTATGTCCCGGGCAGCCACAAGCTGCCGGTGCTGACCATGCGCACCGCCGGCGTCAACGCCGACATGCCGAGCCAGGACGACTATGAGCGCATCTATGTGCCGGCCCTGGCCGCCCGACTGCAGGCCACGGGTCTCAGCGAAACCCAAGGCGTGATCAAGAAGGGCGAGGCCCTGGTGTGGGCCGCCAACCTGGCCCACGGCGGCGCGCCGATCCTCGATCCGGACTCGACCCGCCGCTCGCTGGTGGTCCACTTCTTCTTCGAAGACTGCGTCTACTACACCCCGCGCCATTCCGACGTGGAGGGCGGCCGCCTCGAGGTGCGCCTGCCCGCCAACGTCGCGACCCGCGGCTGGGTCTGGCCCCGTCGCGACGGCCGGCGCGTCGCACCGACCTTTCGCGCCTTCCTCGGGGCCTGCGCCAAGAAGCTGCGCCGAACCATCACCACCAGGGCGGCCTAGGGCCGCCCCGATTCATCAGACCGAACGACCGTAAGGGCTAGACGTCATGACCGCCAAACCGACCAACCTTCCCGGCCAAGGGGCCATCGCCAAGGGCCGCATCGCCCAAGTCATCGGCGCCGTCGTCGACGTGGAATTCGAAGGCCACCTGCCCGCGATCCTGAATGCGCTGGAGACCACCAACACCGACCAGAAGACCGGCGCGCCGTTCCGCCTGGTTCTGGAAGTGGCCCAGCACCTCGGCGAGAACCTGGTGCGCACCATCGCCATGGACACCACCGAGGGCCTGGTCCGGGGGCAGCCCGTGTCCGACACCGGCGCGGCGATCACCGTGCCGGTCGGCCCGGCCACCCTGGGCCGCATCATGAACGTCATCGGCGAGCCGATCGACGAAGCCGGCCCGATCGAGACCAAGTTCTACCGCGGCATCCACCAGGAAGCCCCCTCCTTCGCCGACCAGTCGTCGTCGACGGAAGTGCTCGTCACCGGCATCAAGGTCATCGACCTGATGTGCCCCTACACCAAGGGCGGCAAGATCGGCCTGTTCGGCGGCGCCGGCGTGGGCAAGACCGTGACCATGCAGGAGCTGATCAACAACATCGCCAAGGCCTACGGCGGCTATTCGGTGCTGGCCGGCGTCGGCGAGCGCACCCGTGAGGGCAACGACCTCTATCACGAGATGATCGAGTCCGGCGTGAATGTGGCCGGCGGCGGCGAAGGCAGCCGCTGCGCCCTGGTCTACGGCCAGATGAACGAGCCTCCGGGCGCCCGCGCCCGCGTCGCCCTGACCGGCCTGGCTCAGGCCGAGTACTTCCGCGACGAAGAGGGCAAGGACGTGCTGCTCTTCATCGACAACATCTTCCGCTTCACCCAGGCCGGCTCGGAAGTGTCGGCTCTGCTGGGCCGCATCCCCTCGGCCGTGGGCTATCAGCCCACCCTGGCCACCGAGATGGGCAACCTGCAGGAACGCATCACCTCGACCAACAAGGGCTCGATCACCTCGGTCCAGGCCATCTACGTGCCCGCCGACGACCTGACCGACCCGGCGCCCGCCGCCTCCTTCGCCCACCTGGACGCGACCACCGTTCTGAGCCGCGACATCGCCGCCCAGGCCATCTTCCCCGCCGTGGACCCGCTGGACTCGACCAGCCGGATCATGGACCCGCTGGTGATCGGCGAAGAGCACTACACCGTCGCCCGCCGGGTGCAGGAGATCCTGCAGTCCTACCGGGCCCTGAAGGACATCATCGCCATCCTGGGCATGGACGAGCTGTCGGAAGACGACAAGCTGACCGTCGCCCGCGCCCGCAAGATCCAGCGCTTCCTCAGCCAGCCGTTCTTCGTGGCCGAGCAGTTCACCAACCAGCCCGGCAAGTTCGTCGAGCTGGCCGACACGATCCGTTCGTTCAAGGCCATCGCCGACGGCGAGTACGACCACCTGCCGGAAGGCGCCTTCTACATGGTCGGCGCGATCGAAGAGGCCGTGGCCAAGGCCGAGAAGATGGCGTCGGAAGCCTGATGTCGAAGTTCCTCTTCTCCCTCGTCGCGCCTGAGCGCGAGCTGTACTCGGGCGAGGTCGACCAGGTCGACGCGCCGGGCGCCGAAGGCGA
The DNA here is from genome assembly GCA_002280485.1 of Caulobacterales bacterium 32-69-10. The sequence continues at coordinate 37,084 of NCED01000015.1, read as the reverse complement.
CTTCGGCGTCCTGGCCGGTCACGAGCCCTTCATGACCACCCTGCGCCCCGGCCAGGTCCTGGTCCGCGACGGCTCCAAGAGCCGCATCTTCACCATCGAGGGCGGCTTCGCCGACGTCACCCCCGAGAGCTTCACCATCCTCGCCGAAAGCGCGGTCGAGGCGGCGGCTCACTAGCATCGCAGGGCCGGCGCGGATCAGTCCGCGTCGGCCTCGATCTCGTAGCGCAGGCTCGCGGCCTGCCCAGGCGCGAGATCCAGCGTCCACACCGGGTCGTTCTCGCGCAGGGCGTGACGGCGATCCTCCGACACCAGCTTGAACCCCTCGTCATAGCCCGACTGGCGGTATTCGACCTGCGCCGGCTGGCTGCGGGTATTGGTCACCGTCACCTTCAGGTTGGCGAAGCGGCGCGCCTTGCCCGCGACCGTGCGCTCACCCTCCCGCAGGCTTTCCATGACGGCGGTCACGCCCCGGTCGCCGGCGATGGCGAGATCGACCGGAAGGCCCACCGCCGTGTCCTCGACCCGGTATTCGCCGACCAGCATCGGACGCCCCGCAGTCGTCTGCATCACCGTCGCCAAGCCCGCCGGCAGGGCCGAGCCGAGCCCCTGTGCTTCGGTGTTGCGCAGCCGCAGGGTCAGGGCCGGCGTCAGCTCGCCTGCGTCGAACCCGGCATGGCCGACCTTGTAGATCCGCTCGAAGGCCACGCCCTCCTTGTCGAGGAACGCGACCTGCTTGGTCTGGTTGGCCGCCACCGTGCTGCGGTCCGGCACGGTGTAGAGCTTGTAGTCGCCAAGCTCGGTCTGGGCCGCCTTGCGGCTGGCGGTGAGCACGATCTCCTCCAGACCCCGCTCCATCATGGCCATGGGCGGCGCCGGCGCGGGAATGTTCAACGCCGGGGGCGCGGCGTAGCCGGTCATCCGTCGCCACCACGGCGCGGTCGGCCAGCAGTCCGTCGCCACCGTCCGCAGTTCAACGTCCGGCGCCCGGGTCTCATCCGAACGGGCCAGGCGCCCGGCCACCACCTCGGTCTTGGCCTCGGGGAAGCTGGTGGCGGTCTTGTTGGTCAGGGTCAGCCAGCCGCTGAGGTCCAGGGTGCGGCCGTCCTCGGAGACCTGGGCCACATAGTTGGCCTTCCAGTCGAAACCGGCCGCCAGATAGCTCAGCACCACCCGATGGCGGCCGGCTGTGGGCGCGACGATGCGCAGGGAGAGCGTCGGCCGGTCGGACAGGCCCGGCGGCCGGCGGTCGAACACCAGCCTTTCGGGCAGGCCCGAACACTTCAGCGCCTCGATCCCGGCGCCGGTCTCGAACAGCAAGCCCTGGGGCGCCGAGCGCAGCACGCCCACCTCTTCGCTGACTCGCCCTGTGCCCGGGTTGGTGCGCACCACCCGGACCTGTTCGCCGACCGAGCGCGCCACGAGGGCGCCAGGACTGAGCAGGTCGTAGTCGAAGTTGCGCTCGTCCACCGGCGCCGGCAGGCCCTGCACGGCGGCGGTCTGGGGGATCAGGGTGTCCGCGACGCCCTCGAAACGGAGGGTGCTGGCCCCGGCCGGCAGGTCCACCTCGCGGGTCTCGACGATCATCGCCACACCCTGGTCGCCGCCATTGGGGTCACGGTAGATCACCACGCCCAGCCGCGATGGCGCGCCCGCGACCACATCGGCGGCAGCCGCGTGTAACGGAGCGGTCAGCATGACCGCCGAGAGGGCTGCTGCGGCGCGGTTCATCAGCGGCTCTCGATGGTCGCCGACAGCACCGTCTCCCCGCCGGCCGCGACCGGCACGGTCCAGGTCAGGGTGTTGAAATCGACCCGCTTGCTGGCGAGGCTCTCCTCGACCACCCGGGTTCCGCGCCACAGGCCGTCCTGGCGGACCTCGACCTCGACCGGCTCGCGCCGGGCGTTGCGGACGGTGTAGGTCACCCGGTAGCGGTTGGTCGTGCTGTTGATCCTCTGGGTCGAGACCAAGGTCGGCTGCACCGTCACATCGAAGGCGTCGCCGGTCTTGATGGCCAGCTGCGAGCCCTGCGGGGTGTGGCCGATGCCGTTCTCGCCGACGAACTTGGCCTCGCCGGCCGCGTCTCGCATGTAGACCCGCACAACCCCGGCGGGCAGGGGCGCCCCCAGCCCGGCCGCCCCGGCGTTGGCGAACATCAGCACCACGTCGGCGCTGCGGGCGGTCTCAGAGCTTTCGAACACATAGCCGCGGTACTGGTAGGCCTTGCGCGCCCGGACCGCCGGGGCGGCCAGGAAGCCGACCTGCTTGGTCTGGTTGTTCTCGATGCTGGTGCGCTGCTTCAGCGGATAGACGTAGAAATCGCCGACCCCCTGCTGGTCGCTCTGTTCGCTGCCGGCGATTCCGCCTCGCCCCGGAGGACGCGGCATGGGTCGGAAGCGGTTCGGCTGGTAACCGCCGTCGCTCAGGGCGACCTGACCCGCGACCAGCTGAGCGGCGGCGTCCTTGAAGGCCGAGCCCGAATTGTTGGTCAGGGTGATCCAGCCCTGGAAGTCGAGCTGTCCGCTCTTCTCGTCGAACAGGGCGACATAGTCGGCCTTCCAGTCCAGGCCGCGGGTGAGATAGCTCAGCCGGGCGGGACGGGCGCCGGCCCGGTCGGCGTCGACCAGCACCGAGAGCGTCGGCTGGGCGCGCAGGTTCTCCGGCAGGCGGTCGAAGCGGACCCGGGTGGGGATGCCGTCGTCGCGGAGCACCTCGATGCGGTCGCCGATCCTCAGGACCACGCCGCCGTTGGCCGACAGCACCGTGGCCGTCTCCACCGTCTCCTGGCCGTTGCCGGGATTGGTGCGCACGATCTGAATCTGCTGGCCGACCGCCTTCTCCATCAGCTTCTCGGGCGTCAGCAGGTCGAAGTCGAAGTTCTGCTCGACCACCGACAGGCCCTGGGCCTGCAGCGACACCGTCTCGGGGCGGATCGAGGCCGAGACATCCTTGAACTCCAGCCGTGAGCGGCCGGCCGGCGCCTCCAGGGTGCGCTGATCCTCCACCAGGGCGACGCCGCCGTTGTAGACGGTCACCGACAGCCGGGGCGCCTCGGCCGCCTGGGCCGCTCCGGCGCCGCACAGCAGGGCTATGGCGAGTATCTGGCGGTGCATGGAGTCTCCTCACCTAGGGGCCCGGCGAGCTTGAGCGTGCGCCGTGAACGCCGGCTGAATGTGACCGTCGCCCTATTGTCTCTTACGCAGCCCACGCTATTTCGGGGTTAGAGGTGGGACGACCCTCGCTCTTGAACCCCCACGCCGGGACGACCCGGGCCATCCGGAGCGAAGTCCCGTGAGCCTTCCCGACTACGTCTACGACGCCCTGGGCCTGATCGGCGCGGCCCTGTTCGTGATCGCCTTCGCCGGCATGCAGGTCGAAAAGCTCGATCCGCACAAGCCGCCGGCGCTGCTGATGAACCTCGTTGGCGCGATCCTGATCCTCGTTTCCCTGGCCCACGACTTCAACCTGGGCTCCTTCGTTCTGGAAACCATCTGGGGCTTGATCGCCGCCTTCGGCCTGGTTCGCTATTTCATGCGCAAAAACAGGGGCTGAGGCGAAAGCACTCATGGCCAAAAGGTTCCGGTTGAGCGAGATTACGGACCTGGAATTCTGCGATGGGGACTTTCGTGAGGGGTTGGCTCGCTGCGATCGCGGTGACCATCGGGCTGGGCGCCGCCCTGCCCGCCTGCGCCAACGTCTTCGCCCTCGAAGGCCGTGACCCGCGGGCCCCGCAGCCTCGCAGCGGCGCCGACCAACTCTACGCCCCCATCGGGGTGGTCACGACGGTCAATGCCGTGCCGGCCTCCGATGACGGCAGCCGCCAGATCCGCACCCGCGGCACCGGCTTCCTGGTCTCGCCCTGCTACGTCCTGACCAACTATCACGCGGTCTTCGGCCTCGATTACAACGGGCCGGACGCCGGGCGGGACTACACGGCCACCTTCTCCGTCGGCGTCGATCCCGACTTCGCCTTCCGCTGGCAGGTTCGGGGGACCCCGGTGCGCTGGGGCGCCTTCAACCAGCGCAAGGAGCACGACTGGGCCCTGATCCGACTGGAAGGCTGCGTCGGCGGCCAGCAGGACATCGGCTGGCTCGAGACCACCCCCGAGCCGGCCCAGACCATGCCCGGCCTGTCGGTGGTGCTGGCCGGCTACCCGTCCGACAAATCCGCCGACAGCCTGTGGGCGCAACCGCCTTGCCGGATCGAGGGTCAGCAGCCCGGCACCGCCAAGGTGCTGCACGGCTGCGCGGTCCATTCCGGCGCCTCGGGCGCCCCCTTGATCGAGACCGGCCGCGGCGCGCCGGTGGTGGTGGCCATCCAGTGCGGCGAGCTGAATGCCACCGCCGGCCCGCTTGCGACCTACGACCCGCGCTACGCCAATACCGCCGTGACCATCGCCGAGGTGTTCCAGGACGCCGAGGTGGTCAGGCTCATCACGGCCGATCGCGAGGCGTTCCCCGGCGGCAATCCGATCCTGGCGCCGATGCTGGCCAAGCCGGGCCAGACCTCGCCCGACCCCGCGCCCACCGCGCCCCTGGTCCGCGTCTCCGGCTTGCCATAGGCCCGGTTTGGGCGTCAAAGCAGCGCCGATGACCGACCGCCTCGACCATCTCGAACCCGGACAGGCGATCCCCTTCGGCGGGGACCGCGTCGCCCGTGTGCCTGACGCCCTGGCCGCCGCTTTCCGCGCCGGCGACCGGCTGATCGTGCTGCAGGACTCAGGGGCTTTGCTGCGCGTACCCGCCGAGGTCCAGGCCCTGACCAGCGACGCGGTCGGCCGCGCCCAGGCCGCCTTCCAGGCCCTCTCGCAGGCCGCGGACGCGCAAGTGTCGCGCTTCTTCGAGCTCTTCGCGGCCCGGCTTGAAGCGGACGAGCATTGGGCCCCCATCGCCGCCGCCAACGCCGCCGACGTCGAGCAGGCGAAAGCCAAGGGCCGCTCCACCACCCGCCTCGTCGCCACCCCCGCCATGCGCCGCGACATGATCGCCGGCCTGCGCGAATGGCGGGACGCGGACAGCCCCCGCGGCCGCACCATCGAGCGCGTCGAGCATCCCGGCTGGTCGGTCGAGCAGTTCGCCGCGCCCCTCGGCGTGGTCGGTTTCGTGTTCGAGGGCCGCCCCAACGTCTTCGCCGACGCCACGGGCGTGCTGAAGTCGGGCAACACCGTCGTCTTCCGCATCGGCTCCGACGCGCTGGGCACCGCCCGCGCCATCGTGACCCACGCCCTCGCCCCCGCCCTGCGCGAGGCCGGCCTGCCCGAGGACGCCGCCATCCTGCTCGACAGCCCGGACCGGGCGGGCGGCTGGGCCCTGTTCGGCGACCGCCGCCTGTCGCTGGCCGTCGCGCGCGGCTCCGGCCCCGCCGTCGCCCAGCTCGGCGGCGTCGCCCGCCAGGCCGGCGTTCCGGTCAGCCTGCACGGCACGGGCGGCGCCTGGCTGGTCGCCGACCGCACCGCCGATGCGGCCCGTTTCGCCGCGGTGGTCGAGAACTCGCTGGACCGCAAGGTCTGCAACACCCTCAACGTCTGCTGCATCGTGCGCGAGCGGGCGGGCGAGCTGGTTCCCCTGTTCCTCGCCGCCCTGGAGCGCGCCGGCCGGCGCCGCGGCTTCGGCTGCAAGCTGCATGTGGTGGAGGGCGACGAAGCCGTCCTGCCCGCCGCCTGGCGGGACGCCAAGGTCATGGTCAAGCGCGCCGAGGGCGTGGCCGAAGAGCCCCTGGTCGAGACCCTGGCCGAGGACCAGCTGGGGCGCGAATGGGAGTGGGAGGAGACTCCCGAGGTCAGCCTCAGGATCGTGGACGACGCCGCCGAGGCCGCGCGCCTGTTCAACCGCTACAGCCCCCAGTTCATCGCCAGCCTGGTCGCCGAGGACGAGCTGGCCCAGCGCCGCTTCTTCGACGCCGTCAACGCGCCCTTCGTCGGCGACGGCTTCACCCGCTGGGTCGACGGCCAGTACGCCTTCCGCCGCCCCGAGCTCGGCCTGTCCAACTGGGAGAACGGCCGCCTGTTCGCCCGTGGCGGGGTTCTGTCGGGCGACAGCGTCTATTCGATCCGCGCCCGCGTCCGCCAGCAGGATACGGCCCTCAACCGAAGCGGGCCTGCCCGCCCAGCAACGACAGACGATGTGGTTCGCGGGACCGGTCAGACGCGTCCCTGAATCCGGCAGGCCAGGCGCGCTCAGGCCCGGATTCCATCTTGCTCGCGGCATGAAGGTCGGTCTGTTCGGCGGCTCTTTCGACCCGGCGCACGACGGCCACGTCCATGTCGCCGAGACGGCGCTGAAGCGGCTTGGCCTGCACCGGGTGATCTGGCTGGTCTCGCCCCAGAACCCGCTCAAGCGCGGCCGGGGGCCGGCGCCGCTGGCCCGCCGCATGATCGGGGCCCAGGCCCTGGCCCAGGGCCCGTCGATGATCGTGTCCGACTTCGAGGCGCGGATCGGCTCGACCTACACCCTCGACACCATCCGCATCCTCAAGGCCCGCTTCCCCGGGGTACATTTCGTTTGGCTGATGGGGTCGGACAACCTGGCCGGGTTCCACCGCTGGCGCGGCTGGGACCAGATCATGCGCGCCGTGCCCCTGGCTGTCGTCGCCCGCCCCGGCGCTTTGCACGCCAGCCGCGTGGCCCCGGCCGCCCGCCGTTTCGCCTCGGCGCGCCTCAGCTCCCGGGCCGCCGCCCTGCTCCCGGGCGCGGCCGCGCCGGCCTGGACCTTCCTGCGCGCGCCGTTGAACACGGCCTCCTCCACCGCGCTCAGGGCGCGCCACGAACTGTCGCGGGCCTTTCCTGGTTGAGCAGGACCGTCCGTGCTACCATCTGACGTTCAAGGGCCCGTGCCCTTAAGGAGCCTACGCTGTCCCCCGATCCCTTCCCCCCGAAGAGCGCCCCCAAGAAGAGCGTCGCCCCGCTTACCGAGGATTCCGCCAACCCCGTGCCGGAGCGTGGCGACGGCCTGGAGACCCTTGAGGCGCTGATCCTGTCGCGTCTCGACGAGGACAAGGCCGAGGAGATCGTCCTGATCGACCTGAAGGGGAAGAGTTCGCTGGCCGACGCGGTGATCATCGCCTCCGGCCGCTCGCAGCGCCACGTGGCCGCCATCGCCGACCGCCTGCTGCGCACCCTGAAGGAACAGGGATTCGGCAAGGCCAATGTCGAGGGCCTTCCCCACGCCGACTGGGTGCTGATCGACGCCGGCGACGTGATCGTGCACCTGTTCCGCCCCGAGGTCCGGGCCTTCTACAACATCGAGAAGATCTGGTCGGTGACCGCCCCCGAGCGCGCCGCCGCCATCGCGGCGTCCGACGCCGCCATTATGGGCGGCTGAGTGCGGCTAAGCCTCCTGGCCGTGGGGCGGCTCGGCCGATCGCCAGAAGCTGACCTCGTCACCGACTACGTCAAGCGCGCCAACCTCGCCGGCCGCTCGCTGGGGATCACCCCCGTCGAGCTGCTGGAGGTCGAGAGCCGCAAGTCCGGCAAGGCCCATGAGGGCGAGGTCCTGATCGCGGCCCTCGGCGAGGACGCCCACCTGATCGCCTGCGACGAACACGGCGAGGCCTGGACCTCCCGCGAGCTGTCGACCCGCATCGCCGCCCTGCGGGACAAGGGCGTCCGCCGGCTGGTCTTCGCCATCGGCGGCGCCGACGGCCTGGCCCCGCCGGTGCTGAGCATGGCCAGGGACAAGCTGGCCTTCGGCGCCCAGACCTGGCCCCACGCCCTGGCCCGGGTCATGCTGGCCGAACAGATCTATCGCTCCATGACCATCATGAGCGGTTCGCCCTATCACCGGGACTGACCGCGAACGGTTTGAATCGCGTAGACTCTCCCCATGCGTCGCTTCGCCGCCCTTATCTGTCTCACCCTCGCCGGTCCGGCGTTGGCTCAAGACGCGCGCCAGATCGACCGCGAGCTGGGGCGGCTGCGCGGCGAATTGGTCGACCTCGGCTCGGCCGAACAGTCGCGCGAGAGCGAGGCCGAGCGCCAGCGGGCCGCCTTGGCGGCGCTCAACGCCCGAGAGGCGGCGATCAAGGCGCGCATCGACGCCAACCGCGGATCCCTGGCCAAGCTGCTGGGCGCCCTGCAGACCTATCAGCGCCGCCCACCCCCGCCCCTGCTGGTCAACCCGCGCTCGGCCAGGGACGCGGTGCGGGCGGCGATCCTGATCAAGGCGGTGACCCCCGAACTGCAGGCTCGGGGCAAGGCGTTCGCCGCCCAGGCCGACGCCATCGCCAAGCTGCGCCGCAGCGCCGCCGCCGCCAGCGAGACCCTGTTCCAGGCCGAGAGCGACATCGCCGACCACCGCGCCGACATCGACCGCCTGCTGACCCAGAAACAGGTGCTGGAGAACCGCCTGCCCTCTACCGACGACCCGGAGGCCCGGGCGTTGGCGGCCCAGGCCGGATCGGTCACAGAGCTGGTCGGCGGGCTGTCGGGCAAGCCGGGCGCGCCGGAAAAGGCGCCCGACAAGCTGGCCGCGCCGGTGGCCGGGCCGCTGATCCGCCGCTTCGGCGACCGGAGCGGGGTCCGCGAACGGGCCTCAGGCTGGACCTGGCGCGCCGCCCCGGCCGCCCCGGTGCTCGCCCCGGCCAATGCGCGGGTGGATTATGCCGGGCCGCTGAAGGGCTGGGGGCCGGTGGTGATCCTCAACATCGGCGGCGGCCACCGGGTGGTGCTGGCAGGGCTTGAGACCGTCGCCGTCGGCATCGGCCGCAAGGTGGCGACGGGCGAACCGCTCGGCCGCATGGGCCCGGCCGGCAGGGGCGGCGCCGCCCCCGAACTCTATCTGGAAGTGCGCAACGCCACCTCGGCGGTGAACCCGGCCCGGTGGATGCCGGCGATGTCCGCCCTGAAATCGCCCAGAGACAATGCGAAGTCAGCATCGAGATCGCCTTGAGGCGATTTGGCGCCATCTGGCGTTCCGGCGTCTGATGTATAAGCTGGGTCTTTAAGGGGCGGGAAAGTCTCCACGTCCAACAGTGACGCTTACGGGCGAGGTCAGGAACCTATGCGTAAGATACTGCTGATCGGCATCTCCACCTTCGCGCTCGGCGCGGCCGCCATGGCCTACGCCGACCAGCAGTCGCGGACGCCCAAGGCCGAAACCTACAAGATGCTCGAGCTGTTCGGCGACGTGCTCGCCACGGTCGAGGACCAGTACGTGGTCCCCGTGGACGACAAGAAGCTGATCCAGGCCGCCATCGACGGCATGCTGACGTCGCTTGATCCGCACTCGGGCTATCTCGACAGTGAGAACTTCGACGAGATGCGCGACCAGACCCGCGGCGAGTACGGCGGGCTGGGCCTCGTCGTCCAGTCCGAGGACGGCGCCGTGAAGGTTGTCTCGCCCATGGACGGCACGCCGGCGGGGCGCGCCGGCATCCTGGCGGGGGACTACATCACCGCCATCGACGGCCAGAGCGTGGTCGGCCTGCCGCTCGACGCGGCGGTCAAGCAGATGCGCGGCCCGATCGGCACCTCGATCACCCTGACCGTGGCCCGCGAAAAGCAGAACCCGTTCTCGGTGAAGCTGAACCGCGAGATCATCAATGTGAAGTCGGTCACGGCCAAGGTCGAGGGCGACTACGGCTACATCCGCCTCTCCGGCTTCGACGAGAAGACCGGCGAGGAGACCCGCGCGGCGATCAAGGACCTCAAGACCAAGATCCCGAACATGAAGGGCATGGTCCTCGACCTGCGCAACAACCCCGGCGGCCTGGTCGACCAGGCGGTCGAGGTGGCCTCGGCCTTCCTCGACGGCGGCGAGGTGGTGTCCCAGCGCGGCCGCGACGCCCGCGACATCGAGCGCTACAACGCCCGCGCCGGCGGCGACATGCTGAACGGCCTGCCGCTGGTGGTGGTGATCAACAACGGCTCGGCCTCGGCGTCCGAGATCGTGGCCGGCGCCCTGAAGGACCGCCGCCGGGCCGAGGTCATCGGCCTGACCAGCTTCGGCAAGGGCTCGGTGCAGACCGTCATCCCCCTGCGCGGCGGCATGGACGGGGCGCTGAAGCTGACCACCGCCCGCTACTTCACCCCCTCGGGCCAGTCGATCCAGAAGACCGGCATCGCGCCGGACCTCGAGGTCGCCAGCTCCAAGGAAGAGGCCGAACGCGTCGCCGACGCCAACCTGCAGTTCTCCGAGGCCAGCTTCCGCAACGCCCTGGACGCCGACGTCGGCAAGAGCCGCCGCGAAGCGCACGCCCCGACCGAGATCCCGCCCGAGGGCTACGACAGCAAGAAGGACGATTTCCAGCTCGCCCGGGCGCTGGACGTGCTGCGGACCGGTTCGGTCGAGGCGGCGGTGCGGCTGAAGCCGGCCAAGACCTACGCCATGGCCACCCCCGCCTTCATGGTCGGGGCGGCGGCTTCGGCGACGCCGGCGGCGACCACCAACGCCGGCGCCGCCACCACCGCCAAGCCGGTCGCGCCGTCCAAGGTCGCCCCCGCCGACGAGATCAAGCCCGCGGCGCCGACGAAGAAGTAAGCTACGCCGCTCATCCCCGCGGAAGCGGGGACCCAGGTTCAGGCCGCCGCATTCCCTGCCAAAGACTGGGTCCCCGCTTCCGCGGGGATGAGCGGGTTTTATTTTCCGCGCGGGCTACCATCTAAGGCCCTCATCCAGCCTTTGCTCGACTCGCTCGAGCCGTGCGCCCCTCTCTTCCCGTAGAGCGGCGGCGCCCACGGGACGCATCGCCATGACCGACCTCGCCTCGCACCCTGACGACCTGGTGGCTGCCTTCCAGATCGAGGGCCAGCCGGTCCGCGGCCGCATCGTGCGGCTAGGGGATGCCGTCGACGACATCCTGGGGCGTCACGACTATCCCGAGCCCGTGGCCAATCTGCTGGGCGAGGCCTGCGCGCTCGCCGCCCTGGTCGGATCGGCGCTGAAGTTCGAGGGGCGGCTGATCGTCCAGGCCCAGGGCGACGGGCCGGTGAAATATGTCGTGGTCGACTATGACACCGCCGGGTCCCTGCGCGGCTATTGCCGTTTCGACGCCGAGCGGGTGGCCGAAGCCAGCGCAGGTTTCGTGCGGCCCGGCGCCAGGACCCTGCTGGGCCAGGGGGTCTTCATCATGACCATCGACCCGGTGGGGGCCAAGGACCGCTACCAGGGCGTCACCCCCATCGAGGGCGAGACCCTCGCCCTGTGCGCCGAGCAGTATTTCGCCCAGTCGGAGCAGGTGCCGACGCGGGTGCGCCTTGCCGTAGGCGAGCTCACCGACGCCGAGGGGAAACACTGGCGCGCCGGCGGGGCGATGATCCAGAACGTGGCCGAGGACGACGCCCGCGGCTCCACCCGCGAGGCGTGGGAGCGGGCCGACATCCTGTTCTCCACCCTGGCCGAGGACGAGCTGGTCGATCCGCAGATCACGCCGGAGACGCTGCTCTATCGCCTGTTCCATGAGGACGGGGTGCGGATGTTCGAGGCCAAGCCGCTCAAGGCCTTCTGCCGCTGCACGGACGAGAGCGTGCGCGGCATGCTTCGCTCGTTTCCGCCCGAGGAATGGGGCGACATGGTCGAGCCCGACGGCAATATCCACGTCACCTGCGAGTACTGCTCGCGGCGGTATGACGTGGAGCCTGACAGCTTGAAGGAAGAAGCGGAGGGCTAGAGGCCCAATTTGGCCTGGTTAGGCGCTCGCTTCCCCGAACGCCGTCCGCAGCATTTCGTACTGGGACAGCACCGGGTTGGGCGCGACCTCGCCCGGGGCCTCGATGTACATGCGCCGGTCGAGGTGGGCGACGCGCTCGTAGAGGCGCTCGGCGCGTTCGGCCAAGCCGTTCAGCCCGCCGGGCAGGGTTTCGAGATCGACCTCGGCGGCGTCGCCGCGGGTCTTGGCGTTCAGCCGGTAGCGACCCTGGCAGGCCTCGTCCGGGGTCATGTCGCCTTCGCGCACCGCCCGCTGCACCAGCAGCCACGAGGCCACCTGCATCAGCCGGGTCGTCAGGCGCATCGAGGCGCTGGCGTAGGCCAGGGCGGCGGCGCGGGACAGCAGCTTGGATTCCTGGCGGCCGGCGCCGTCGAGATAGGTCGCGGTCTCCTCCACCAGCTCCATGCCTTCGTGGAAGGTGCGGTCGAAGAGTTCAGAGGCGGCGAAGTCACTGACCACCTGCGCACGCGCCGGCGTCACCGTAGCCAGACCGAATTCGTCCATACGCCTCTCGTCCTTCATTCACGCCCGGCCCCAACACGGGCCGGCCAGAAACGGCGTGCAACCCCCGTGCCAGTCGGCCGTCCCGGCTGGCCCGTCTACTGCCAGGCGTGAGCGACTCAGCTTTTCAGGGAGAAGAGTGCGTCGGCGGCGGCCCGTCCCGCAAGTTTGCGTTCCAGGACCGCACGGGTCCGAATGATCTCGTCCTCGAGGCGGGCTATGCGTTCCTGTAGGTCCGTGGCGGCGTAGAGATCGAGATCTTCTCGCGTAACTTCGGTAAGCGATGCGCCGCGAACCTGGCGCGGTAGAGCCACTTCCTCGATCATGGCGCTCTCCCTAAGCTCAGCACGAAGGCGCAATAATAGCAGATGCAATGGTCCGTTGGGAGACCGTTGAGCCCGGAGCCCCCTCAGTGAGCCTTCCCGAGACCATGATCGCCATCACCGTCCGCGGCGGAGCCGGCCCCGCCGAGGCGCTGGAGCCCGTCGCCGCCGCCGTGCCCAGGCCTGGACCGGGACAGGTGCTGATCCGCGTCGCGGCGGCCGGCGTGAACCGCCCGGACGTCCTGCAGCGCAACGGCGGCTACCCGCCGCCGCCCGGCTCGCCCGACACCCTGGGCCTCGAGGTCGCCGGCGAAGTGGCGGCCGTCGGCGAGGGCGCCGCGCGCTGGAGGGTGGGCGACACGGTCTGCGCCCTGCTCGGTGGGGGCGGCTATGCCGAATATGCCGTGGTCGACGCCCGGCACGCCTTGCCTATCCCGGCCGGCCTCGATCTGGTCCAGGCCGCCGCCCTGCCCGAGACCGCCTTCACCGTTTTCTCCAATGTGTTTGAGATCGGGCGCCTCCAGGCGGGCGAGACCCTGATGCTGCACGGCGCCACCAGCGGCATCGGGGTGATGGCGATCCAGATGGCCAAGGCCGCCGGGGCGCGGGTGATCGCCACGGGCCGCAGCGCGCAGAAGGCGGCCGCGGCCCGGTCGTTCGGCGCCGACGTGGTGATCGACACCTCGGCCGAGGATTTCGTGGCCCGGGTGCAGGCCGAGGGCGGCGCGGACGTGGTGCTGGACATGGTCGCCGGCGACTTCGTGCAGAAGAACCTGGAATGCCTGAACCTGGACGGGCGGCTGGTGCAGATCGCCGTCCAGGCCGGGTCCAAGGCGACCATCGACGTCGCCCGGCTGATGGTGCGCCGCCTGACCTTCGCCGGCTCCACCCTGCGGCCCCGTCATCCCGACGAGAAGGCGCGCCTGGCCGCCGCGGTCGAGGCCCGGGTGTGGCCGTGGATCGCGGCGGGCGAGATCCGTCCGGTGATCGACTCCACCTTCCCCCTCAAGGAGGCCGCCCAGGCCCACGCCCGGCTGGAATCGGCCGGTCATGTCGGCAAGATCATGCTGATCCCCTGAGCCCCGGCGGCTAGAAACAGGGCCATGACCATCGGCGTATTCGATTCGGGCGTAGGCGGCCTCAGCGTCCACCGGGCCCTGGTGGAGCGGCTGCCCCGGGCCGATTTCCTCTATCTCGCCGACCAGGCCAACGCGCCCTACGGCGGCTACGACGGCGAGCGCATCGTCGACCTGACCCGCGACGGCTGCGTGCGCCTGTTCGAGGCAGGCGCAAGCGTCGTGGTCCTGGCCTGCAACACCGCCTCGGCCATCGCACTGCGGCGACTGCAGCAGACGTGGCTGCCCGCCTATCGCGCCGCCCTGGGCCGGCCCGTGAACATCCTCGGCATCATCGTGCCGACCATCGAGGCGGCCACCGGCCTGCCCTGGAGCCACGAGGCGGAGCGCTCCGAGAAGGTCGAGGCGGTGGATGTGGTGGGGGTGTTCTCGACCCCGGCCACGGCGGCCAGCCGGGTTTACGAGATCGAGATCGACAAGCGCCGCCAGGACGTGGCGGTGTTCTCCGAACCCTGCCCCACCCTGGCCCATCTGATCGAGTCGGGAGTGGACGAGGACGCGCTTCGCCAGACGATCCAGCGCCATGTCGCGGCCCTGACTCGCCGCATCGGCCGCGCCCCGGACCGGGCCATCCTGGGGTGCACCCACTATGAGATCGTGGCCGAACTGTTTGTCGAGGCCCTCGGGGCCGGCACGCCCCTGATCCACCAGCCCAGCGCCGTCGCCGACGCCCTGGACGCCTACCTGGCCCGCCACCCGGAGTTCGACCCCGGGACCGGCGGGACGCGCCGCTTCCTCACCACCGGCGCGCCCGGCCTCGGCAACGGGCTGGTCGAGACCTTCTGGGGCGCCCCTGTGCGGTTCGAGGCCGCGTGAAACGCAAAACGCCGCGCCTCCTTTCGGAAGACGCGACGCTCTGGATTCCCGGGCCGAGCCCGGGCGTGACCGGGGAAGATTAGGCCGCGGCCCGTTCGGCCCGCACCACGGCGCTCACCGCATTGACCACCGCGGCGATGCGCAGGGCGGCCTGGATGCTGGTGTTGGGAACGCCGCGCTTGCGCAGCTCCTCTTCGTGGCTGTCCAGGCACATGCCGCAACCGTTCACCGCCGAGACCGCCGTGCACCAGAGCTCGAAGTCGCCCTTGTCCACGCCGGGGTTGGCGATGACGTTCATCCGCAGCTTGGCGGGCAGGGTCCGGTACTCCTGGTTCTTCATCAGGTGCAGGGCCCGGTAGTAGACATTGTTCATACCCATGATGGCCGCCGCGGCCTTGGCGCCCTTGGCCGCCTCGGCCGTCAGGCCGCCGGCGGTCGCCGCGGCCTCGACCGCCTTGACCACGTCGGGCTGGCCCACCGCCCAGGCGCTGACCAGGAACGCGCCCCACTTCTGCTGATCGTTCAGCACCGTCTCGTTCGAGAGCGACGAGAGGTTGAGGCTGAGGTCCTTGGCGTAGTCGGGCAGAAGGTCGCGGACGGTGTCGAGCGACATGGAAAGCTCCAGTTCATGTGAAGAATGCGCACGCCCCGAGGGGAGCCAAGGGGGAGGAGTCCCCCCTCGGGGCGGCGGCCGGCAGCGCTATCGCGCGCCGATTAGAGGGTGGCGCCGCCCACCGGGCGGTTGCAGGGGCACAGCTCGTCGGTCTGCAGCGCGTCGACCACCCGCAGGGTGTCGGCCGGCGCACGGCCCACGTTCAGGTTGGTGACGTAGACGTGCTGGATGGTGTTGTCCGGGTCGACCACGAAGGTGGCGCGCAGGGCGACGCCCTCTTCCTCGTCGAGGATGCCGAGCTGACGGGCGAACTTCCCACCCGGATCGGCGAAGCTCCAGATCGGCAGCTTGTCGAGGTCGGGATGGCTGCGGCGCCAGGCGAGCTTGGAGAACTCGTTGTCGGTCGAACCGCCGAGCACGACGGTGTCGCGATCGGCGAAGTCCTTGTTGAGGCGCGCGAACTCGGCGATTTCGGTCGGGCAGACGAAGGTGAAGTCCTTCGGATAGAAGAAGATGACCTTCCACTTCCCCGGGAAGCTGTCCTGGGTGATCTTCTCGAAGGCGCTCTCGCCGTTTTCTTCGTGCGCGTTGAAGCCCGGCTTGACGCCCGTGATCTTGAAGTTCGGCAGTTTTTCATTGACGCCCAGCATTGGCTCTCTCCTGGTGAAATCCGGTGCGGCTCGCCGCCGCAGGGAAGGAGATAGGCCCCGCCCGTACAAAATCCAATCGATTGTTTTTGGCATAGCCATAGGATGAGGCTATACGCAGACCATGCTCCCGACCCTGAGACAGCTGCAGTACCTCAAGCTTTTGGCCGAACACGGATCGTTCAGCCGCGCCGCCGACGCCGCCCACGTCACCCAGCCCACCCTGTCGGCCGGCGTGCAGGAGCTCGAGAAGATCCTCGGCGCGCCGGTGGTCGACCGGGGCCGCTCAAAGGTTATCCTCACGCCTGTGGGCGAGGAGGCCGTGCGCCGGGCCAAGGACGTGCTGGCCCGCGCCGAGGACCTGGTGCAGGCGGCCAAGAGCGCCGGCCAGCCCCTGTCCGGCCGCTTCCGCCTGGGGGTGATCCCGACCATCGCTCCCTTCCTGCTGCCCCGCGCCCTGCCCGAACTGCGCCGGCGCTTCCCGGCGCTGCGCCTGTTCCTGCGCGAGGACCAGACCGCCAAGCTGGTGGCCAGCCTGAAGGCCGGCGCCCTCGACGCCGCCCTGATCGCCCTGCCCTACGACACGAGCGGCCTCGACATCGCCCACGTGGCCGACGACGACCTCGTCGCGGTCATCCCCGCCAACCACCCCCTGCTGCTGCACGAGCGGATCGACCCGGCCGACCTGGAGCGCGAGGGGCTGATCCTGCTCGAGGACGGCCACTGCCTGCGCGAGCACGCCCTGTCGGCCTGCGAGCTGGACGCGCCCAAGATCGTCACGGGCGAGGACGGGACCTTCGCGGCCACCTCCCTGCACACCCTGGTGCAGATGATCGGTTCGGGCCTGGGCGTATCCCTGCTGCCCGCCATGGCCGTGGAAGCTGGGCTGACCGACAACGCCCCCGTCGGCGTGCGCCCCCTCTCCTCCACCACCCACACCCGCGAGATCGTCGTCGCCTGGCGCGCCGGCTCCAGCCGCGAAACCGAA
The DNA here is from genome assembly GCA_002280485.1 of Caulobacterales bacterium 32-69-10. Next base: position 20,419 of record NCED01000015.1, on the reverse strand, counting down.
GCGCGCCTGCTGGCCGGGGCGCTGGAGGGGCTCTGAACTGTGGTGCGTGCTTCGAGACGCGCAAGCTACGCTCGCGCTCCTCAGCATGACGAGCCTCAGTGCAGTCCACCCACATTCGTCATCCTGAGGAGCCCGAGGAACTCGGGCGTCTCGAAGGACGCACGCGGCCTATGCCGCGGCGGGGCGCCCAAACCCCGTCTTTTCACCTATATAGCCGGCCAATGACGCGTCCCTTTCTCAAGATGAACGGCGCCGGCAACGACTTCGTGGTGGTCGGGGCTGGGCGGTCGAGCGACCATCCGCCCTTCGCACCGGCGGCGGATACCGCGCGCGCTATCGCCGATCGCGAGGGCGGCGTCGGCTGCGATCAGCTGATCGGGCTGGATTCCAGCCGCACGGGCGACGTCTATATGCGCATCTGGAACGCCGACGGCGGCGAGGTCGAGGCGTGCGGCAACGCCACCCGTTGCGTCGGCTGGCTCCTGATGGAGGCCTCCGGCAAGGACGAGGCCCTGATCGAGACCAAGGTCGGGCTGATGCAGGCCACCCGCGCCGGCCCCCACGCCATCACCGTCGACATGGGCCCGCCCCGCCTGGACTGGCGGGACATCCCCTTGGCCGAGGACATGGACACCGCCCGGGTCGAGCTGCAGGTCGGCCCCATCGATGCGCCCCTGTTCCACACCCCGGGCTGCGTCTCCATGGGCAACCCGCACGTGGTGTTTTTTGTGGACGAGGCGGTCGACGACGACACCGTCACCCGCGTCGGCTCGCTGATCGAGCATCACCCGCTGTTCCCGCAAGGGGTCAATGTCGGCTTCGCCCAGGTCCTGGCGCCCGATCGCATCCGCCTTCGGGTGTGGGAGCGCGGCGCCGGCCTGACCAAGGCCTGCGGCACCGGCGCCTGCGCCGCCCTCGTCGCCTGCTTCCGTCGCGGCCTTACCGAACGCAAGGCGGCCGTCGTCGTCGACGGCGGCGAGCTGACCATCGAATGGCGCGAGTCCGACGGCCACGTCCTGATGACCGGCCCGGTCGAGGTCGAGTTCTCGGGTGTCCTGCCGGAGCGACTGTCGTGAGCGGCCAAGCCCCCCACGGCGTCGACGTCCTCACCTTCGGCTGCCGCCTGAACGCCTATGAGAGCGAGCAGGCCAAGGCCCGCGCCCTGGCCGACGGCCTGACCGACGCGGTCATCGTCAACACCTGCGCCGTCACGGGCGAGGCGGTGCGCCAGGCGCGCCAGGCCATCCGCCGCGCCCGCCGCGAACGTCCGGACAGCCGGCTCATCGTCACCGGCTGCGCCGCCCAGATCGACCCGGGCAGCTTCGCCGCCATGGGCGAGGTGGATCTGGTGCTCGGCAACGGGCTGAAGAGCGCGCCCGGCGCCTATGCCTTCGGCCCCGAGCATGGCCGGGTTCGGGTCAATGACATCGCCTCCCTGACCGAGACCGCCAGCCACCTGGTCGATGGGCTGACCGAGCGCGCCAGGGCCTATGTCGAGGTCCAGAACGGCTGCGACCACCGCTGCACCTTCTGCATCATCCCCTATGGGCGGGGAAATTCGCGCTCGGCCCCGGCCGGCGAGATCGTCGAACAGGTCCGCAGCCTCGCGGCCAAGGGCTTCGCCGAGGTGGTGCTGACGGGCGTGGACATCACCGCCTGGGGCCAGGATCTGCCCGGCCAGCCGACCCTGGGCCAGCTGGTCTCCCGCATCCTCAAGCTGGCGCCTGGCCTGCCGCGCCTTCGCCTCTCGTCGATCGACGCCGCCGAGATCGATCCCGACCTGATGCAGCAGCTGGCGACCGAGCCGCGGCTGATGCCCCACCTGCACCTGTCGCTGCAGGCCGGCGACGACATGATCCTGAAGCGCATGAAGCGCCGCCACAGCCGGGCCCAGTCCCTGGCCCTGATCGCCGGCGTGCGCCGGGTGCGCCCCGACGTGGCGTTCGGCGCCGACCTCATCGCCGGCTTCCCCACCGAGAGCGAGGAGGCCTTCGAGAACAGCCTGTCGCTGGTCGAGGAGGCGGGGCTGTCCTACCTGCACGTCTTCCCCTTTTCCCCCCGCCCGGGCACGCCCGCGGCGCGCATGCCCCAGTTGCCCAAGGCGGTGGTGAAGGCCCGGGCCGAGCGGCTGCGCGGCGCCGGCGCCGCGGCCCTGCGCCGTCACCTCGACCGGACCCAAGGCCGTACCGTCACCGCCCTGGTCGAGCGCGAGGGCCTGGCCCGTGCCGAGGATTTCACCGAGATCGCCTTCGAGGGCGCCGCGCAAGCAGGCGCCCTCGTCCGCCTCAGTCTCCACGGCCACGACGGGCGCCGGGCCCTGGGCCGCCTCGCCGTTTGACTCTGGCTTATGGTTTGCAGCAGCGCTTCGCGATTGACCCGTCTTAGGACGGAGCATTGCCGCGAGGAGTTTCCATGTCCCGTCCGGTGAGCGTCCCCGTCTGCGTTTTGGCCCTTGGAGTCCTCGCGCTGGGGGGTCTCGCTGTGGAAGGCCTCTTCTCGCACGCCCTGGCCCAGACCGCGGCCCCCGCCTATCCACCCTATCCGGCGGTGCGCAACGTGGAGACGATACGCCAGTGGGTCGGCGCCCAGACCGACATCGCGCCCGGCACGGTTGTGGGCATCGGCCAGGACTCCGTCTTCTCGGTCGAGCCCGGCCGCGACCGCCTCGCCGCCGCTCCGGCCATCCGCGTCTCCATCCGCCAGGAAGCCATCGATCCCGATTTCACCCGCCGGCTGAACGGACGCTCGGCGGTGATGACCGTCGATCTCGACTGTTCGAACCGCAAGGTGTTCCAGCGGGCGCTCGCCCTCTACGCCGGCTCCAACCGCCAGGGCGCCGTGCGCCAGCTCGGCGCCGGGACAGCCTGGCGCGACGTGCCGCGCGGCTCCTATATGGACGCGGTCGTCAATGCGGTGTGCGACCCCGGCTGGCGCCCGCTCTATCCGGCCAATCCACGGCTCGCCGCCAACGCCCCGCCCCGCGCGACGGCGGCGCCGATCCTCGCCCCGACCGCGCCGGCTTCGCCCGTACGCAGCGAGGCGAGCACCAGCGCCACGGCCTTCAGCCGGGCGGAGTACGGCCGCTTCGGCTCCGCCACGGCCGCCCTCCAGGCCGCCCAGGCCCTGGACCTGGCCTTCCCCGACGCCATGGCCGGCAAACCGCGGCGGATCGAGCTATTGACCGCCGGCGGACGCACTGAGTTCCGCGGCCTCGTCGAGGGCTTCGCCAGCCCCGCCGAGGTCGAAACCTTCTGCCGCCGCCTCCAGACCGCCGGCCGGACCTGTAGCGGCGCGAGCTAGACGTCCCGCCCCGCTTTCACCCGCACGCCCGGCGCAGTAGAAGCGCGCCATGACCGACGCGCCTCCCGACCGTCCTGACGACATGCCCATCGTCGTCCCCATCCGCATGGGGTCGTCCAAAGGCTGGATGGAGCGGCTGTCCAAGGGGCTGTCGCGCTCGTCGCAGCAGCTGTCGCAGCAGGTCGTCCAGGTCTTCACCACCCGCCCCGTCGACCAGGACACCCTGGACGAGCTGGAGGAGATGCTGATAGGCCGACCTCGGCCCCGCCGCCGCCGCCCGCGTCTCCGCCGCCTTCGGCAAATCCCGGTTCGGCAAACAGGCGACCGAGACTGAGGTGCGTGAGGGCCTGGCCGACGCCATCGCCGCCGAGCTGCGCCCCCACGAGGCCCGCTTCGAGCCCCTGCGCGGGCCCAAGCCCTATATCGTGCTGTTCGTGGGCGTGAACGGCTCGGGTAAGACCACCACCCTGGGCAAGATCGCCGCCGACCTGACCGGCCAGGGCGCCAAGGTGCTGATCGCCGCCGGCGACACCTTCCGCGCCGCCGCCATCGAGCAGCTCACCGTCTGGGCCCAGCGGGCGGGCGCGCCGATCCTGACAAAGCCGCCGGGGTCGGACGCGGCCGGGCTCGCGTTCGAGGCTGTGACCCGGGCCAAGGCCGAAGGCTTCGACGTGGTGCTGATCGACACCGCAGGCCGGCTGCAGAACAAGTCTGGCCTGATGGACGAACTGGCCAAGATCGTTCGCGTGCTCAGGAAGATGGACCCCGCCCTGCCCCACGAGACCCTGCTGGTGCTCGACGCCACCGTCGGCCGCAACGCCCTGTCCCAGGTCGAGTCGTTTGGCAAGATCGCCGGCCTGACCGGGGTGGTGATGACCAAGCTGGACGGCACCGCCCGCGGCGGGGTGCTGGTGCCGGTGGCCGAGGCGAGCCGCGCGCCCATCAAGCTGATCGGCGTCGGCGAGAGCGTGGAGGACCTGCAGGCCTTCGACGCCCGCGCCTTCGCCCGCTCGCTGGTCGGACTGGAGACTTAGAGTGAACGACGCGCCCATGACTGACGCCGGCAAGCCCAAACCGAAATCCAATCCCATCGTGCGGGCCTGCGTCGACTACGCCGGGGCGGCCGCCTTCCTCGTCGGCTTCCTGGTCACCCGCAACGTGCTCGCCGCCAGTTGGTGGCTGGTGGCGGGCTCGGGCATAGCCCTGCTGGTCGGTTTCGTGGTCGAGAAGCGGGTAGCCTTCATCCCCCTGCTCGCCGGCGGCGCGGCCCTGTTCTTCGGGACCCTGACCCTGGTGTTCCACGACGACCGCTTCGTGAAGATGAAGCCGACCGCCCTGAACCTGGCCTTCGCCGTCGCCCTGCTCGGCGGCTATATGATGGGCAAGAGCCCGGTGAAGCTGCTGATGGGCGAGGCCCTCGCCCTGTCGGAAGCCGGCTGGCGCCGGCTGACCCTGCGTTACGGCCTGTTCTTCCTGGCCCTGGCCATACTGAACGAGGCGGTGTGGCGCACCCAGCCGGACGCCCTGTGGGTGTGGTTCAAGTTTCCGGGCCTCGCCGTCCTGACCCTGCTGTTCTCCTTCTCCCAGATCCCGGCCATCCTCAAGGACGCCAAGGCCCAGGAGGCCGCGGCGCGGGCGTTGGAGACCCAGGCCGATTGAGGGCCCTCCTGCGTTGACGGGGCCGCCCCCTTCCCGTATATGCGCGCACTCCTGATTTCGCGCTGGGACCCTTAAGTTCCGGCCATTGTCCGTTTTCCGAGGCACGATCCACCCATGGCCAACACGCCTGGCTCCAAGAAGGCGATCCGCAAGATCGAACGCCGTACCGAGGTCAACAAGGCCCGTCGCTCCCGCGTGCGCACCTATCTGCGCAAGTTCGAGGAAGCCCTGACCGGCGGCGACGCCGAGGCCGCCAAGGCCGCCTTCATCGTGGCCCAGTCCGAACTGATGCGGGCCGTGTCCAAGGGCGTCGTCCACAAGAACACCGGCGCGCGCAAGGTGTCGCGTCTCGCGGCCCGCCTGAACAAGGTCGGCGCCCCCGCCTGATCCGGCGACTTCGGCCGGACCCGGACGGCCTCGTTTGAGGCCGATCCCCTAAAATACCACAGCTTTCAAAGCCGTAGACGCAAGCCAGCGTCTGCGGCTTTCGTCCGTCCTCGATGTGGTTTTCTGGTGTGCGAAAAGTCGCACCTGTCGCGGGGTTTTGGTTTTCCTTGCCCGTTTCGAGGCTTGCCTGAGTCAAACGAAATATCCGCCGGACACGCCAAGAATCACCCTTGCTCAGCCGATGCTCGGGGATACTGTGATGTCCAGAAGGCACTTCCATCTCATCACGGATGAAACGGCGGGCAAGAGTAGCGTCCGTCGCAGAGTCCCCTTTTGAGTAAACGCGCAGCGAAAAAGCGCGAGCGAGATCGTGTCTTTTCGGCGGGGTTTGGGCTTTCTACAGGCGGGATGGCGGGGCAGATGACGAGCTTGTCGAACAGCAGGGCGCCGCAATGGCATGCGGCGGCGGAGGGCGTCATGGGTCCGACCACGGGAGCCGTCTGGTCCTCCACCTGCGCCGCCCTGCGGGGCGAGCTGGGCGACAACACCTTCGGCTCCTGGATCGCCCAGGCTCAACTGCGCGAGGGCTCCGACGGCGCCGTCGTCGTGGTCACCCCCACCGGCATCGCCCGTGACTGGATCCGCCGCAACGCCTGGCGCCGCATCGGCGAGCTGTGGACCCAGAACGATCCCCAGCAGCGCCCGCTGCTGCTCAGCTCGCGGGCCGAGTTCGAGGCCGAGCACGGCGGCGCCCCACGCACCGCCGCCCTTCCCGACGTGGTGGCCGAGGCCGCGCCGATCATCCTCCAGCACGAGGCCGTTCGCGTCCCCGGCGCCCCCGTCCCCGCCGCGCCGCGCCAGGCTGGGCTGCAGGAGCGCTTCACCTTCGACACCTTCGTGCCGGGCCCGGCCAACGAGTTCGCTCTGGCGGTCGCCCGCCGGGTGGCGAGCTGGAGCGACGGCTGCTTCAATCCGGTCCTGTTCCACGGCCCTTACGGCTTCGGAAAGACGCACCTGCTCAACGCCATCGCCTGGGAGGCCGGGCGCACCCGACCCGAGAAGCGGATCGTCTATCTGACCGCCGAGCGCTTCTTGTCGACCTTCGTGCGGGCCGTGATGGATCGCGCCGGCGCGGCCTTCAAGGACGACCTGCGCACCGCCGACCTCTTGCTGGTCGACGACGTCCACTTCATCGGCGGCAAGAAGTCGTCGCAGGAAGAGCTGTTCCACACCCTGGCCGCGCTGACCGGCGAAGGCCGCCGGGTGGTGTTCTCCGCCGACCGGCCGCCCTCGGCCCTGACCGAGGTCGACGGGCGCCTGCGCTCGCACCTGGGCGCAGGCCTCGTCTGCGGCATCGAGCCGGCCGACCGGGCCCTGCGGCTGGGCATTCTCGAGCGCAAGCTGGCCCTGCTGTCGCGCGAGCTCGGCGTCGAGGGCCGGGTCCGCCCGGAGGTTCTGCAATTCCTGGCGGACCGCTTTTCGGATTCCGTCCGCGAGCTCGAAGGGGGCCTCAACACCCTCGTCGCCCGGGCCGGCGAGCGCCTGCCCAAGCTGAGCCTCGACGAGGCCCAGACCATCCTGCGGCCGCACCTGTCCCGCGGCGAAAAGCGCATCACCGTCGACGACATCCAGAAGGCGACGGCCGAGCATTTCGGCATGAAGCAGACCGATCTCCTGTCCGAGCGCCGCACCCGCGCGGTGGCCCGGCCCCGCCAGGCGGCCATGTATCTGGCCAAGCAGATGACCACCCGCTCCCTGCCGGACATCGGCCGGCGCTTCGGCGGCCGGGACCACACCACGGTCCTGCACGCCGTCCGCCGCATCGAGGAGCTGAAGGCCGGCGACCCCGCCCTCGCGGCCGACCTGGAAGCCATCGCCAGGAAGCTGCGGGACTAGGCAAGGGAAGAAGGTCTTCAGGCCCCAAGTTCCTTGCGCACATATTTGTACGTCTCGCGCCTTTCACAGGCGCAGCCGCGCAGGCGTCCCCTGGCGTCGCGCCAGATCAGGGTCGGGTAGGCCATCCTGATCCCGTTGTCGGCCAGGAGCGGCTTCAGCTGTTCGGTCAGGCGCCGGCTCTTCTCGACCAGGGCCGCCCGCTCGGGGTCGGTGTCGGCCGAGACAATGCCCTCCGCGGTCCAGGCGGCAGGGACCACGGCCGACCAGCGCTCCCAGGTCTCCCAGCTGCGGGTCTTCCACAGCTCGGCCACCCCGGCGCGTTCGGCGGCGTCCGATTGGGTGCGGCGGGGGAACAGGATCACCCGGGTGTCGACCCCCGCGCCCTGCAGCAGGGGGAACTGCTCCTTTTCGAACCGGATGCAGTCGGGACAGGCGCGAAAGCCGACCAGGTACAGCACCTTGTCGCCCTTGCCGGGCGAGACCCAGCCGGCGGTCTCGACCAGGGCGGCGATCTCGGCCTCGTGGGCCGTCAGGGTCTTGGGGCGCCAGCGCAGGTCGGTGCGCCACCAGCCATAGCCGGCGGCGGCGACGGCCAGGACGGCGACGATGGCGATCACCAGGATGCGCTTAGTCATGGCTCGCTCCCCGCCGGCCCAGCCTCAACCCAGGGCGAGGCTCCAGGTTCCGGCGACGCCTATGGCGAGGACAATGGCGGCGAGCGCGATCAGGGCCGCATAGGCCCTGGGGTGTTTTGGCCGACGAAGCGTGCGCTCGGCCGCCACCTCACACCACCCGTTCGACCATCATCTTCTTGATCTCGGCGATCGCCTTGGCCGGGTTCAGCCCCTTGGGGCAGACCTGGGCGCAATTCATGATGGTGTGGCAGCGGTAGAGCTTGAACGGATCCTCGAGGTAGTCGAGGCGCTCGCCCGCCGCTTCGTCGCGGCTGTCGATCAGCCAGCGGTAGGCGTGCAGCAGGGCGGCGGGGCCGAGGTACTTCTCGCCGTTCCACCAGTAGCTGGGGCACGAGGTCGAGCAGCAGGCGCACAGGATGCACTCGTAGAGGCCGTCGAGCTTGCGGCGGTCCTCCGGAGCCTGGCGCCACTCCTTTTCCGGCATCGGGGTTTCGGTGTGCAGCCAGGGCTCGATCGAGGAGTACTGGGCGAAGAACAGGGTCAGGTCGGGGACCAGGTCCTTGATCACCGGCATGTGCGGCAGGGGCGAGATGGTCACCGCGTCGCCGCCGGTCTCGGACCAGCCGACGGTGCAGGCCAGGGTGTTGCGACCGCCGATGTTCATGGCGCAGGAGCCGCACACCCCTTCACGGCACGAGCGGCGGAAGGCCAGCGTCGGGTCCATGGTGTTCTTGATGTGGATCAGGGCGTCCAGAACCATCGGTCCGCAGGCGCCGACGTCCACGTCGTAGGTGTCCCAGCGCGGGTTGGCGCCCGTCTCGGGGTCGTAGCGATAGACCTTGAAGGTCCGCACCTTGGTCGCCCCCGCCGGCGCCGGCGTGTGACGGCCCTTGGTGGGGCGGGAATTCTTCGGCAGCGCGAATTCGGCCATTGGCGGGCGATCCTTCTCAGTACACCCGCGCCTTGGGCGCGATGTAGCTGATGTCGTTGCTCATGGTGTAGGCGTGCACCGGGCGATAATCGATCTTCACCGCCCCGGACTTGGCGTCGAGCCAGGCCAGGGTGTGCTTCATCCACACATCGTCGTTGCGGTCGGAGAAGTCCTCGCGGGCGTGGGCGCCGCGGCTCTCCTGCCGGTTGACCGCCGAGTTCACCGTCACCGCCGCATTGGCGATCAGGTTGTCGAACTCCAGGGTCTCGACGAGGTCGGTGTTCCAGATCAGGCCGCGGTCGGCCACCGAGATCTCCGGCAGGCGATTGTAGACCTGGGCGATGCGGTTGACGCCGGACTGCAGGGTCTCGCCCATGCGGAACACGGCGCAGTCCTCCTGCATCGCCTTTTGCATCTCCAGCCGCAGCTTGGCGGTGGGGGTGGGGCCCGAAGCGTTGCGGAAGCGGTCGAAGCGCTCGAGGTGGGCGTCGGTCTGCGAAGCCTTGGGGCCGGGGACGGTCTTGCCCGGGGTGATGATCTCGCCGGCGCGCAGACCCGCGGCCCGGCCGAACACCACAAGGTCGGTCAGCGAATTGGAGCCGAGGCGGTTGGCGCCGTGCACCGAGACGCAGGCCGCCTCGCCCACGGCCATCAGGCCGGGCACGATGGCGTCGGGGTTGTCGCCGACCTTGGTCAGCACCTCGCCGTGATAGTTCGTGGGAATGCCGCCCATGTTGTAGTGCACGGTCGGCAGGACCGGGATCGGCTCCTTGGTCACGTCGACCCCGGCGAAGATGCGGGCGCTCTCGCTGATGCCCGGCAGCCGCTCGGCGATGATCTTCGGGTCGAGGTGGTCGAGGTGGAGGTAGATGTGGTCCTTGTTCGGACCCACCCCGCGCCCTTCGCGGATCTCGATGGTCATGGCGCGGGACACCACGTCGCGGGACGCCAGGTCCTTGGCCGAGGGGGCGTAGCGCTCCATGAAGCGCTCGCCCTCGGAGTTGGTCAGATAGCCGCCCTCGCCGCGCACCCCCTCGGTGATCAGCACGCCGGCGCCGTAGATGCCGGTCGGGTGGAACTGCACGAACTCCATGTCCTGCAGCGGCAGGCCGGCGCGCAGCACCATGGCGTTGCCGTCGCCGGTGCAGGTGTGGGCCGAGGTGCAGGAGAAGAAGGCCCGGCCGTAGCCGCCGGTGGCCAGGATGACCATCTGCGCCGTGAAGCGGTGCAGGGTGCCGTCGTCGAGCTTCCAGGCGGTGACGCCGCGGCAGACGCCCTCGTCGTCCATGATCAGGTCGAGGGCGAGGTACTCGGTGTAGAAGTCCACCGCGTTGCGCACCGACTGGCCGTACAGGGTGTGCAGGATGGCGTGGCCGGTGCGGTCGGCGGCGGCGCAGGTGCGCTGCTGCGGGGCCTCGCCGTAGTTCTTGGTCATGCCGCCGAAGGCGCGCTGGTAGATCTTGCCGTCGTCGGTGCGCGAGAAGGGCACGCCCCAGTGCTCGAGCTCATAGATGGCGGCCGGCGCCGAGCGGCACAGGTATTCGATGGCGTCCTGGTCGCCCAGCCAGTCCGACCCCTTGACGGTGTCGTACATGTGCCAGCGCCAGTCGTCCTCGCCCATGTTGCCGAGCGCGGCGGAAATGCCGCCCTGCGCCGCGACGGTGTGCGAGCGGGTCGGGAAGACCTTGGTGACGCAGGCGGTCTTCAGACCGGCCTGGGCGCAGCCCAGGGCGGCGCGCAGGCCGGAGCCGCCGGCGCCGACCACCACCACGTCGAAGTTGTGGTCGATGAACTCATAGGCGGCCATGCGATCAGGCTCCCACGCCCAGGAGGGCGACCTTGAGGATTGAGAAGACGCCGAGGGCGCCGCCGAGCCAGCAGACGCCGGCGTTGAGCAGCAGCAGGCCGATCTTCGACGCGGGCTTGTGGATGTAGTCTTCGATGATGACCCGCATGCCCGCTTCCATGTGGACGCACGACACGAAGATCAGCAGCGAGGCCATCACCGCGTTCAGCGGCGACTGCAGCAGGGTGATCGCGCCCTCGTAGCCGACGGGGGCGACCTGGATCACCGCATAGACGGCCCACAGGGACAGGGGCACGAGGGCGATGCCGGTGGCGCGCTCGGAGATGAAGCGGTGCGCCCCCTCCTTGGCCGAACCCAGGCCGCGGACCCGGGACAGGGGCGTGCGATAGTTGTTGCTGGCGTCCATCAGATGGCCCCCACGGCGAAGGCCAGGACCCAGACCACCGCGGTGGCGACCACCGCGAAGGCCATGCACGCGACGGCGGTCATGTTGGCGGTCTTCGGCTCGAAGCCGACGCCGCTGTCGAAGGCCAGGTGCCGCAGGCCGGCGGCCAGGTGATAGAAGATCGAGACGGTCAGACCGAACAGCACCAGCTTGCCGAGCCAGCTGGCCATCAGGCCCATGAACAGATCGTAGCTGTCGGGCCCGGCGGCGAGCGACGCGGCCCAGGCGACGACCACGAACAGGCCGACATAGAGCGCGACGCCCGTGGCGCGGGTGAAGATCGAGGCGGCCATGGTGATGTGCCAGCGCCAGATCTGCAGGTGCGGCGAAGTGGGCATGGCCCGCCTCACGCCTCCCGATGCGTCCGCCTTAACGTCACCCATGCGGCTGCTCCCTTGCGGCTGTTCCCCGTCCGCGTGCCGCGGTTGTAAGCCGCCGGGCGAGGCTGTCAACGCAGCGGCCGCTTTTTATCTGAACAGCAGTAGGATCGATCTCACTCCGCAACGTCCTCAACCCGCCACCGCTGGGCCTTCGCGCCGCAGTCCACCCAGGCCTGGGCGAGCGCGATCCGGCGGGGATCGTGGACGAAGTCGTCGAAGCCGGCCTCGGACGCGAAGGCGATGACGTGGGTCTCTGTCGCCTCGTCGGTCCCCCGCACCCGCAGCTCCAGGACCCCGCCGTGGTCGGACAGCAGGGCCAGCACCGCCCGCTCATAGGCCTCGAACCGGTCGAGGTCGGCGGAGGACAGGTCGATCTGGATGAGGAGCTTCATGCCGGATTTCTAATCGATCCGGTCATGCTCGCGAAGGCGGAGCGTGGGCTCGGGTTCGAACCGCCGCGACCGGCCCCGGACTGTCCGGACCTGGATCCGGATCGGCGCTGGTCCATTCCGGCCGCAGCGCCGTGCGGAGGCGCCGAGGGCGGTTCCGAAGGCGGGGGTCCTGAAGGGGGAGCGGCCGCCCGGTCGAGCCCCGCCCGGTCCTGCGCTGCGAAAGCGACGGCCCAGGCCGGCGACAGGCCCAAGTCCCGGCATATCCGGGTCACCACCTCTTCGATGGGCAAATCCAGCAGGTCGTCGTCGTCCGTCTCCGTCAGTCGCTCCCAGGCGCAGGACGACAGGTCTTCGGCCTCGTCCGCGTCTTCACGCTCGGCCTCAGCCACCCGTTCGACGCGGCGATGGCGCCCTCGGTCAGCCGCTGCTGCAGGGCGATGGTCAGGCGCACGGCGCGAGCGGCCCGCGAATAGGTCAGCCCCGGATCGGCGGCCTGGGCCACGCCCTCCGCCTGGCTGCGCGACATGCGTCCGGCGTCTTCCGCGATCTCCATCCCGATCTCGGCCAGCCGCTCCAGCATCGCCATCTGCCGCTCCGTCAGCGCGCGGACCGAGGCGTCGCGGGCGGCGGGAGGTGGGTTGGCGGGGCGGGGATCGGCGGGTGACATAACGCAAATCGCGCGGCGGTTCGTGGGGAGAGTCAACTTGGCGGACGCGCACCGCCCGCTATGCGCCGCGGGCGCCACCTAACCTCCGCTCATCCCCGCGGAAGCGGGGACCCAGTTCGAACCGTCGCACTCCCGGCCAAAGATCTGGGTCCCCGCTTCCGCGGGGATGAGCGGTTAGTTTATCGTGGGCTCTTCACCACCCCGACCAGCTGATGGCCTTCTTCGTCTACATCGTCGCCAGTTCGAAGAACGGCACGCTCTACGCCGGCTCGACCGACGAGATCGGTCGCCGAATCTGGGAACACAAGGAGAAGCTGCGGCCGGGCTTCACCGCCAAGTATGGGGTGTCGCGGCTGGTTTGGTACGAGGCCCACGAGACCCGCGACGCGGCGTTCCGGCGCGAGCGCCGCATCAAGAAATGGAACAGGGTCTGGAAGCTCGAGCTGATCGAGACGTCCAATCCCGAGTGGCTGGACCTGTTCGAGACCCTGCCACCCCTGATCCTTTAATCCGCTCATCCCCGTGGAAGCGGGGAGCCAGTTCGAGCCGTCGCGCTCCCGGCCAAAGATCTGGGTCCCCGCTTCCGCGGGGATGAGCGGCGGATAAGAAAACGGGCGGGACCTTTCGGACCCGCCCGCTCCATTTCAGACCGCTAAGACCGGACGCTTACGCGTCGACGGGCTCGGCGCCTTCCTTCTTGGACAGGTCTTCGCCCGTCTCCTGGTCGACCAGCTTCATCGACAGCTTGGTCTTGCCGCGATCGTCGAAGCCGACGAGCTTGACCTTCACCGCCTGGCCTTCCGACAGGACGTCGGAGACCTTGGCCACCTTGTCCTTGGAGATCTGGCTGATGTGGACCAGGCCGTCCTTGGCGCCGAAGAAGTTCACGAAGGCGCCGAAGTCGACGACCTTCACGACCTTGCCGTTGTAGATCGCGCCGACCTCGGGCTCCGAGGCGATCGACTTGATCCAGTCGCGGGCCGCGTCGATCTTGGACTGCTCGGAGGCGGCGATCTTGATGGTGCCGTCGTCGCCGATGTCGACCTTCGCGCCGGTCTTCTCGACGATCTCGCGGATCACCTTGCCGCCCGAGCCGATCACTTCCCGGATCTTGTCGGTCGGGATCTTGATCGTCTCGATCTTCGGGGCGTGCTCGCCCAGCTCCTCGCGGGCGCCGGACAGGGCCTTGTTCATCTCTTCCAGGATGTGCAGACGCCCGGCCTTAGCCTGGGTGAGCGCCTGCTTCATGATCGCCTCGGTGATGCCGGGGATCTTGATGTCCATCTGCAGGGAGGTGATGCCTTCCGAAGTGCCGGCGACCTTGAAGTCCATGTCGCCGAGGTGATCCTCGTCGCCCAGGATGTCGGTCAGGATGGCGAACTGGCCATCCGGCTCCAGGATCAGGCCCATGGCGACGCCCGAGACGGGGCGCTTCAGGGGCACGCCCGCGTCCATCAGCGCCAGGGAGGCGCCGCAGACGGTGGCCATGGAGGACGAACCGTTGGACTCGGTGATCTCCGACACCAGACGCAGGGTGTAGGGGAACTCCTCGACGGTCGGCAGCACCGGGCGCATCGCCCGCCACGCCAGCTTGCCGTGGCCGATCTCGCGGCGGCCCGGCGAGCCCATCCGACCGGTCTCGCCGACCGAGTAGGGAGGGAAGTTGTAGTGCAGCAGGAAGCGCTCCTTGTAGGTGCCTTCAAGCGCGTCGATCCACTGCTCGTCGTCACCGGTGCCTAGGGTGGCGACCACCAGGGCCTGGGTCTCGCCGCGGGTGAACAGGGCCGAGCCGTGGGTGCGCGGCAGGACGCCGACTTCCGAGACGATGGCGCGGACCTTGTCGACGGGACGGCCGTCGACCCGGCGGCCATGCTCGATGATGTCGCGGCGCAGGACGTGGGCCTCGGCTTCCTTGAAGGCGGCGCCGAACTTGGTCGAGTCGTGGCCTTCCGGATTGTTGTCCGACTTGACCAGCTTCTCGGCGGCGGCCTGCTTGGCCGCGCCGACGCCGGCGTGACGCTCGGTCTTGTGGACCAGGCTGTAGGCGCCGCGGATGGCGTCGCCCACCAGGTCGTTGATCGCGCCGAGGATCGACTTGTCCTCGTCGGCCTTGAAGTCCCAGGGCTCCTTGGCCGCGTGCTCGGCCAGTTCGATGATCGCTTCGATCACCGGCTGCAGGCCCTTGTGGGCGAAGGTCACGCCGCCGAGGACGATCTCTTCCGAGAGCTCCTGGATTTCGGACTCGACCATCATCACCGCGTCGTGGGTGCCGGCGACGACCAGGTCCATCTGGTTGCCGTTGGCGGCGCCGATCTGGTCCAGGGTCGGGTTGAGGACGTATTCGCCATTGATGTAGCCGACGCGCGCGGCGGCGATCGGGCCCATGAACGGCACGCCCGAAAGGGTCAGGGCCGCGGAGGCCGCCACCATGGCGACGATGTCGGGATCGTTCTCGAGGTCATGGCTCAGCACGGTGACGACCACCTGGGTCTCGTGCTTGAAGCCCTTGACGAACAGGGGGCGGATCGGACGGTCGATCAGGCGGGAGACCAGGGTCTCCTTCTCGGTCGGACGGCCTTCGCGCTTGAAGTAGCCGCCGGGAATCTTGCCGGCGGCGAAGGTCTTCTCCTGGTAGTTCACGGTCAGGGGGAAGAAGTCGATGCCGGGCTTCGGGCTCTTGGCGGCGACGACGGTCGCCAGCACGGTGGTGTCGCCGTAGGTGCAGAGCACGGCGCCGTCAGCCTGACGGGCGATACGGCCGGTCTCCAGGGTCAGCGTGCGGCCGGCCCACTCGATGGTTTTTCTTTTGATGTCGAACATTTGGGTTCTTTCTCTCGTCCCACGGCCCCATTGCGCGCGGGGGTGGACAGAAGGGCGGCGACCCTTTGCGGCTTGGCCTGTGACAGGCTTTGGGCCGGGGGCGGCGGTCATCCTCTCCATATGGCCCGGCGGGTCATCCGCCGGGGTGGCTTGAGGATCGGTTGTGACCCTCGCGTAATGGCGGACCTGTCTCAACAGCGTGTCGTGCGGCCCGCTAAGACCCGACACTGGTACTTTTTACTCCGCTCATCCCCGCGGAAGCGGGGACCCAGGTTTTGGCGGTCGCGTGTCCTGCAAAGAACTGGGTCCCCGCTTCCGCGGGGATGAGCGGTAGAAAACTTAGCGGCGCAGGCCCAGGGTTTCGATGAGGGCGCGATAGCGGCCGTCGTCGGAGCTCTTCAGGTGGTCCAGCAGCCGGCGGCGCTGGGACACCATCTTCAGAAGGCCACGACGCGAGTGGTTGTCCTTCTTATGGGTCTTGAAGTGCTCAGTGAGGTTGGCGATCCGTTCGGACAGGATCGCGACCTGCACTTCGGCAGAACCCGTGTCGCCCTCGGTCCGGGCGTGGGTATGGATAAGTTCAGCTTTGCGTTCAGTCGTAACCGACATCGGGGGTCTCCAAATCAAGGTGGAAAACGCGGGTGGGGTTGAGCCGACCCGCACGCATTTCGCAGAGCGCCACGATCCGCCCCTCGAGGGTCGCTGAAACGGTTCTGCTCGCGTCCTGGCCTGCGATGATGCGGGGGACAAGGCGCGGTCGAAGCATTTCGACCTGTCGAGGAACGAGAAGGATGGGTCGTCCCTGTTTGAGCTTGGAGGCGTCTTCGTTGGTCACGGCCAGCGCCGGGATGTCGTCCAGCGCGGTCTCGACCGGAAGCAGGGCCTCCGAGCCCGCGCCCCTATGCACCAGATCGGCCAATTTATCCAGGCTTATCGCCTGGGCCTCGGTGAAGGCCCCGACGTGGGTGCGGCGCAGGTCGTGGACGTGGGCGCAGGCGCCGAGCATGGCCCCCAGGTCACGGGCGATGGCGCGGATATAGGTGCCCTTGCCGCAGGCGACTTCGATGGTCACGTGGTCGGGGCCCTCGGCCTCGACCACCACGGCCGAGCGGATGATCACCGGCCGGGCCGCCAGCTCCACCGCCTCGCCCGCCCGGGCCAGGTCGTAGGAGCGCTGGCCGTCGACCTTGATGGCCGAATAGGCCGGCGGGACCTGCATGATCTCGCCGACGAAGGCGGGCAGGGCGGCCTCGACGGCCTCCCGGCTCGGCCGCACGTCGGAGGTCTGGGTCACCTCGCCCTCGCGGTCGAAGGTGGCCGTGGTCGTCCCCCAGGCGATGGTGAAGCGATAGCCCTTGCCCGCCTCCATCAGGAACGGGACGGTCTTGGTCGCCTCGCCCAGCGCGATCGGCAGCACGCCGGTGGCCAGGGGGTCCAGGGTGCCGGCATGGCCGCCCTTCTGGGCGTTGAACAGCCGACGCACCTTGGAGACCGCGTCGGTCGAGGTCATGTCGAGAGGCTTGTCGAGGCTGATCCAGCCGCTGACCGGGTCGCCCTTCTTGCGGCGGCCCATCTACTGGTCGTCTTCGGACGGGAGGTCGGAAAGCCGCCCGGCGCCCGGCGCCTCGGTCCGGCGCTGCCCCTCGACCGAGGCCGGGGTGTCGGATGCGCTGAGGTCGCGGCGCACCTCGGGGCTGGCGAACAGGCGGCTCATCCGCGCCGCCTCCGCGAAGCTCTCGTCGTGCAGGAACTTCAGGTCGGGGGTGAACTTCAGGTCGACCATCCGGCCCAGGTGTCCGCGCAGGAACTTGGCCGCGCGGTTCAGGGCGTCGACCACGTCCTGCCCATGGCCGGTGGCGACATTGCCCTCGACGCCGACGACGCCGGCCCCGAGCGGCTCGACGAAGCACAGGGCGTGGCGCAGGTCGGGGCTCAGGCGCACCTCGGTGAGGGTGACCGAGATGCCGGCCAGCGCCGGGTCCTGGATCTCGTGCTCGCGCATCACCTCGACCAGGGCGTGACGGACCAGTTCGCCGGCGCGCAATTGGCGCTGGCTGGCGCCGGAGATCTGGTTGGGGCGAAGCGTGCCCGGCTTGCGGACCTTGGGGCGTTTCATGATCTTGAACTCCGGCCTCGCCGGCGGATCGGACGCCGAAGGAGGCTCAAAAATGAGGCGCGGTCTCTACGCGCCTGACGTTCCGCTGTCTAGCGGCGCGGCCTCAGCATGGAGAGGTCGCCCTCGAAGCCGATCAGCCGCCAGGTCCCCGCATCGTTGCGGAACACCAGCACGCATGGGCCGTCCTTCTTGGTGAACACGCAGGCGGTCCCGTCGCCGAGCGGGCGCACGGCCTGGGCGATGGCGAAGGCGCCGGGGATGGGCCGGTCGACCGAATAGCCGCGCAGCTCGGCCACGGCGCGGAACACCTCCGGCCGCAGGAAGGCGTCGACCGCCAGATCGACCAGGGGACCGGCGGCGAAGGCGCCCAGGCCGGGGATGCTGGCGACGCCATTAGGGCTTCCGGACGCCACCTCGCTGATCACCCGGGCGCGCAGCTGGGTCTTCAGCGCCTCGCGATCGACATGGGCCTCGAAGGTCGCCCGGTCGCCGTCGCGGATCGACACCAGGACGGCGTGGATGTCCGCGCCCGCATCGACCCGCCCCACGGTGGCGCAGCCCGAAAGCAGCAGGGCGGCGAGGGTCAGGGCGAGGAAGCGCTTCATGGGGGACAGCCTATTCCACAGCACCAGCGCCAAGTTCGTCATCCTCGGGCGCAGCGTAGCGGAGACCCGAGGACCCAGCAGCGGATCGCTTGAAGCTGCTGGGTCCTCGGCTCGGCGTCGCCTGCGGCTCCTTGGCCGAGGATGACGTATTTTAGAGTGACCGCGCCACCATCTCGACGCTGAAGCACTCGATGGTGTCGCCTTGGCGGATGTCCTGGAAGCCTTGGAACATCATGCCGCACTCCTGGCCCGACGGCACCTCGTTGACCTCGTCCTTGAAGCGCTTGAGCGTCTGCAGGGTGCCGAGTTCGAGCACGACCACGTTCTCGCGGACGATACGGACCTTGGCGCCCTTGCGGACGGTGCCTTCGGTGACACGGCAGCCGGCGACCTTGCCGACCTTGGTGATGTCGAACACCTGCAGCACCTCGGCGTTGCCGAGGAAGGTTTCGCGCTGGAGCGGGGACAGCATGCCCGAGAGCACGCCTTTGATGTCGTCCAGCAGGTCGTAGATGATCGAGTAGTAGCGGATCTCGACGTTCTCACGCTCGGCCAGGTCGCGGGCCTGTTTCGACGCGCGGACGTTGAAGCCGAGGATCGGCGAGTTCGAGCCCTTGGCCAGAAGCACGTCGCTCTCTGTGATCGCGCCGGCGCCCGACAGGATGATCCGCGCGCGGACCTCGTCGGTGGCGATCTTGTCGAGCGAGCCGACGATGGCCTCGGCCGAACCCTGCACGTCGGCCTTGATGACCAGCGGCAGTTCGCGGACCGTCTTGGCCTGCAGCTTGGCCATCATGTCGGCCAGCGAGGCGCCCGACGGGGCCTTGCTGGAGCTCTCGCGCTTCACCCGGGTGCGGTACTCGGTGATCTCGCGGGCGCGGGCCTCGTTCTCCACCACGGCCAGGGCTTCGCCCGGGTCGGGGGTGGAGTCCATGCCGAGGATCTCGACCGGCACCGAAGGACCGGCTTCGAGCACCTGCTCGTTGCGCTCGTTGACCAGGGCGCGGACGCGGCCCCAGGTGGAGCCGGCCACGACGATGTCGCCGCGGCGCAGGGTGCCGCGCTTGACCAGCACGGTGCCGACGGGGCCGCGGCCCTTGTCGAGCTTGGCCTCGATGACCACGCCTTCGCCCGAACGCTCGGGGTTGGCGCGCAGGTCCATGACCTCGGCCTGCAGCAGGATGGCTTCGATCAGGTTGTCGAGGCCCATCCGCTTGGTGGCGGAGACCTCGATCGCCTGGGTCTCGCCCCCGAGGGACTCGACCACGATCTCGTGCTGCAGCAGCTCCTGGATGACCCGCTGCGAATTGGCCTCGGGCTTGTCCATCTTGTTGATGGCCACGATGATCGGGGCGCCGGCCGCCTTGGCGTGCTGGATGGCCTCGATCGTCTGGGGCATGACCCCGTCGTCGGCCGCGACCACCAGCACCACGATGTCGGTGACGTTGGCGCCGCGGGCCCGCATCGCCGAGAAGGCGGCGTGACCCGGGGTGTCGAGGAAGGTGACCTTGGCGCCGCTCTCCAGCTGCACCTGATAGGCGCCGATGTGCTGGGTGATGCCGCCGTGCTCGCCGCCGGCCACGTCCGTGGTCCGCAGCGCGTCCAGCAGGCTGGTCTTGCCGTGGTCGACGTGACCCATGACCGCCACGACGGGCGGACGAGGCACGGTGTCCTCGTTCACGTCGGCGGCGGCCAGGAAGCCTTCTTCCACGTCGCTTTCCGACACGCGCTTGACCGTGTGGCCGAAGTCGGTGGCGATCAGCTCGGCGGTGTCGGCGTCGAGGATGTCGTTGATGGTCAGCATCGCGCCCTGACGCATCATGAACTTGATGATGTCGACGGCGCGGGTGGCCATGCGCTGGGCCAGGTCCTGGACGGTGATGGCGTCCGGAATGACCACTTCGCGGGTGACGCGGGCGTCGCCGGCGGCGCCGCCGCCCAGACGCTTCTCGCGTTCACGTTCACGGGCCCGGCGAACCGAAGCCAGCGAGCGCATCCGCTCGGCGGAATCCTCGTCGCCGCCGACGGCCTGGATGGTCAGGCGGCCTTCGCGGCGCTGGGGCTGGCCCTTGGTGCGCGAGACGGCCTTGCCGAGCGCGCCGCCCTTGCGGCCGCGATCGTCCTCGTCAGCGCCGCCGGGACGGCGTTCGCCGGCGCGGGGCGGGGCCGAACGGGTGGTCTTGGTGATCTCTGGCGCCGAGGGCGCCGCCGCGGCGCCGCGCATACCCGGGCCGCCCGGACGGGCGCCGCCGAGGGCGGGACGGGCGGCGGGACGGGGCGAGAGGGCCGAATAGCGGACCGTATCGCCGCCGGCGCCTTCGGTGCGGGGGCCGCGGCCGTAGCCGGCTTCGCCGGCGGGGCGCGGACCGCGCTCGCCGT
>NCED01000141.1 GCA_002280485.1 Caulobacterales bacterium 32-69-10 | reverse complement strand
AAGGCGGCCGTGGACGCGGGGATGTCGGTCGAGGCGGCGCTGACGGGGACGGTGGTCGGCCTGTCGGTCGATGCGGAATATTTCGACAGCCTGGCCAAGGTGCGGGCCATGCGGCTGATCTGGGCGGCGTTGACGCGAGCCTTCGGGGTCGAGGCGCCGGCGGTGATCGAGGCGCGGTCGTCGCGGCGGATGTTGGCGGCGCGCGATCCCTGGCCCAATCTGCTGCGGCTGACGGCGGCGGGGTTTGCGGGCGCCGTGGGGGGCGCGGACGTGGTGGTGCTGGACGGCTTCACCCGCGCCTCGGGCCGGTCCGACGCCTTTGCTCGGCGGCAGGCGCGGAACACCCAGCTGGTGCTGATGGAGGAGGCGCATCTGGGCCGGGTCGACGATCCGGCGGCGGGCAGCTGGTATCTGGATGCGCGGACGCGGGATCTGGCCGAGGCCGGCTGGGCCGAGTTCCAGATGATCGAGGCCGAGGGCGGTCTGGTCGAGGCCCTGAAGGGGTCGGTGATCCAGCCCCGCATCGCCCGCGCCCGCGCTCTGCGCGAGGCGGCCCTGGCGAACGGCGCGGCCCAGATCATCGGCGTGACCAAATATGTGGACGCGGACGTGCGGCCGGCCCCGGTCGAGGCGGGCGATGAGGCGGCTGCGGCGGTGGAGCGGGCGTGCGAACCCCTGACGCCGATCCGATTTGCGGCGGCCTTTGAGGAGGCGGGCCAATGAGCGCTTTTGGGAGCTTCCCCGACTTCAGCAAGATCGCTCTGGACCTAGGGCCGACGGGGCAGGGGCCGACGCGCGAGCCGTGGCTGACGCCCGAGAGTCTGACCGTCGAGACCGCCTATGGCGCCGAGGCGCTGGAGGGGTTGGATCACCAGGACGGTTTGCCGGGGTTCGCCCCCTTTGTGCGCGGGCCCTATCCGACCATGTATGCGGGCAATCCCTGGACCATCCGCCAGTACGCCGGCTTCTCGACCGCCGAGGAGTCGAACGCCTTCTATCGCCGCAATCTGGCGGCGGGTCAGAAGGGGCTGAGCATCGCCTTCGATCTGGCGACGCACCGGGGCTATGACAGCGACCACCCGCGGGTGAAGGGCGACGTCGGCATGGCGGGGGTGGCCATCGACAGCATCTATGACATGCGGACCCTGTTCGACGGGATCCCGCTG
>NCED01000082.1 GCA_002280485.1 Caulobacterales bacterium 32-69-10 | reverse complement strand
GTCATGGTTGCGGGTGTCCGCCGCGGGGACGCCCTTCCAGGCCAGGGCCTGAAGCTTGCCGCCCCGGACCAGTTCGCCGGGCGTGTTGGGAATGAAGCGGTAGAAGAGGCCGGTGTGATCGTCCTCGGTCAGATAGACCATGCCGGTGCGCGGATCGATGCAGACGGCCTCGTGATCGAACCGGCCCATGGCCTTCAGCGGCACGGGATCCACCAGGCCGGTGGCTGTCGCCGGCACTTCGAACACCCAGCCGTGGTTCTTGGCCACGTCCGCGTCGGCCGGCGTTTCAAGGGTT
This sequence comes from Caulobacterales bacterium 32-69-10, assembly GCA_002280485.1. Next base: position 6,906 of record NCED01000082.1, on the reverse strand, counting down.
TCCTCGCAGCTGAGCCAGCTGCCCCAGGGCGTCGGGCCGCCGCAGCAGTTGGTCGAGGTGCCGGCCAGGGTCAGGTGCTGGCTGACCTTCTGGCGGGTTTGAAGATCATAGATGATTGTGGAGCATCCGCCGGGCAGGGGGCGGCCGTCCTTGTAGGTGTCATAGGCCTTGGCCGCATCCAGCAGACCGAGACGTTCTTCATGCAGACCGCCTGGGCCCAGATTGCGGTGCAGGCCGGAAGAACCCTTCAGCTCGTGATTGACCACCAGGGCGACCCTAGATCCTTCCAGCGGGAAACAGGCCATGCCGTCGGGTTGACCCGGCACGAACAGTCCGTCGTCCATGGTGTCGCCGCCTTGGACCACCACTTGGTAGGAGAAGCCCTCGGGCAGATCGAGCAGTCGGTTCGGATCGGTGATCAGCGGGCCATAGCCGTGAACCTCGTTGACATAGGTTTCTTCGCCGGCGGTCTGGGCGGAGGCGTGGCGGGCCAGTCCTGCAAAGGCGAGGGCGGCGCTCGAGGCGATCAGGCCGCGACGGTGAAGATTCATAAGGAGGCTCCGAAGGGTTTGGTCCCCGATGACTGCAAATGGCTATGGTTTGATGACGAACGCCGTTAATTTGTAACGGAGAGACGGCTCGTTTCGACGGGTATTTTAATACCGTATATAGAATATCGCTTCAAAACAGTAGTTTGCGCCACATGTCGCGCTTTTCGACGCGTTGACGCGGCGTATCGTCTCCTGTATCAGCGCGCCTTCATTCGGTTCCCTCGGGGGCCGGACCCGATTTTCGTCTCCAGGAACCCCCTCAATGCTGAAGAGCACCACGGCTTCGTTGAAGCCGGCCGAGGTCGAGAAGAAATGGATCCACATCGACGCCGAAGGCGTCGTGGTGGGCCGTCTCGCGACCTTCATCGCCAACCGTCTGCGCGGCAAGCACCGCGGCGACTACACCCCGCACGTTGACTGCGGCGACTATGTCGTCGTCACCAACGTCGACAAGGTGGTGTTCACCGGCAAGAAGTCGACCGACAAGGTCTATTATCGCCACACCGGCCACCCGGGCGGCGTCAAGTCGACGACCCCGGAGAAGGTTCTGGGCGGTCGCTTCCCCGAGCGCGTGCTCGAGAAGGCCGTCGAGCGCATGCTGCCGAAGGAAAGCCCGCTGGCCCGCAAGCAGATGACGCACCTGCGCCTGTTCGCCGGCGGCGCGCACGAACATGAAGCCCAGCAACCGGAAACGATCGACTTCAAGTCGGCGTCGCCCAAGAACACCCGGAGCGTCTGAGCATGACCGACGTGACCAACACCGAAGCCGCCACCGGTTTCGACGCCCTGAAGGGCCTGAGCTCTTCGGTCGAGAACGACGCCCCCGTCTATGTCCAGAAGCTGGACGCCCAGGGCCGCGCCTATTCGACCGGCAAGCGCAAGAACGCCATCGCCCGCGTCTGGGTGAAGCCCGGCACCGGCAAGATCACCATCAACGGCAAGGACCAAGAGCAGTATTTCGCTCGTCCCGTGCTGCGCATGATGATCGCCCAGCCGCTGACCGTCTCGGACAAGCCGCACGGCTTCCTGACCCGCGACAGCCGCGTCGTCGAGCGCAAGAAGTACGGCCGCGCCAAGGCTCGCCGTTCGTTCCAGTTCTCGAAGCGCTAACTTAGAAGCTTCGATTTATCTATAAGAAACAGGCGCTTAGCATCAGCTAGGTGCCTGTTTTGCTATTCACAGACCGTTCACAGCCCCTAGGCAAAACCGCTCATTCCAGTTAGTGTTTTGCACAGAACCTTCACAGAATTCGTGGAGACTGGAACATGGGCGAGAGCTTCTACCAGCAGGTTCACCGGCTCCGGGACGGCGCCGTCATGGTCTACCGTCGAGGCGACACCAACCAGCAGGTCTACCAGGCCCGACTGAAGGTCCCCGGCGTCAGCGGCTACGTCATCCGCTCCCTCAAGACCCGCGACCTCCCCACGGCCCTCAACACGGCCGAGGACCTGTTCTACGAACTGCGGGCCGAACAGAAGCTCGGCATGGACGTGAGGGTCGCCGGCAACCTCAAGTTCAAGGACCTGTGGAAGCGCTTCTACGCCGCGCACGAAACCGGGCTGTCGGTCCACCGCCAGCGGCTGCACAAGTTCATGGCGGACAAATATTTCATCCCGTTCTTCGGGGATGCCCGCGTCAACGACATGCCGGACGCCTTCGTCGAGCAGTATTGGGATTGGCGGATCAACTACCACAATCCCAATAAGTGGGAGGGCGACGAGGACATTCCGGCCAACGCCGTCAAGGTCCCGGCCCAAAAGACCCTCGACATGGAAGCCGGCATGCTTCGGCAGATATTCCGCTGGGGTAAGCGGATCGGCTTCGTCAAGCGCGAGCCTTGGGTGAAGGCCACCAAGGTCAAGCACACCAAGGGCGTGGAGCGGCGGCCGACCTTTGACGAGGGCGAATGGAAGGCGGTCTACACCTTCCTACGCGATTGGGTGAAGGAGGAGATGGTCTCCGCCGCCGGGGAGGGCGGCGGCCGTCTCCAGCGCTCCGGCCCCAATGCGATGCAGCGCTATCAGCGCGAGCTGTTGCGCGACTATCTCCTGTTCATGGCCAATTCGGGCCTTCGGCCCAACGAGGCCCGGCAACTGTGCTGGCGGGACCTGCGGATCGAGAAGGACGCCGAGAACAAGCCCGCCCTCGTCGTGGAGGTGGCGCCCACGACAAAGACCGGCGCCCGCACCGTCGTTTGTCGTGAGGGCACGCAAACCTATCTGGACCGCCTGAAGAAGCTCTCGCGCCACAGCGCGCCCGACGACCTGGTGTTCTGCGGCTATGACGGCAAGCCGGTGGAGAACTTCAATAAAACCTTCGCCAGCATCCTATCCAAGCTGAAGCTGCTGGACGACCGCTGGGGCAAGCGGCGGACGGTCTACAGCCTGCGGCATTTCTACTGCACCCAATGTCTGCTGTCCGGCATCCCCGTCCACATCCTCGCCAAGAACATGGGCACCTCGATCACCTACATCGAGAAGCACTACAGCCATGTGCTGACGATTACGCAGGCTAAGGAGCTGCGCACCAAGAAATTCAAAACCAAAGCGTAGCTTTGACATTCCCTCTCCTTGCTGGGCACCGATAGGTGAGGGCGGCGGACGACGCCTCTTCCCTTCCGCCATGAAGATGGCGGCTCTGAGCGCAGGCCGTAGGGGCGGAGCGAGTGGGTTTTGGGAGGCCCAGACCCCTCGGGTAGAATGCCGTTGATTGGATGGTGGATGCGTCATTGTTCTAGCCAGCCGCGAGTAGAATCCATCCGATGATCAGAAGCGGTTGGGTGTCAGATCCACCTCGTCAGCTCGCGTCGCGCAGGCCTAAACAATATCGGCGTCCACGTCGGGATGGCTCATCATCCATTATGCATCGTCGCTCGGCACCGGCGCCCACACTTGCCCTTCATGCGCTGGCGATAACCTTCAAAGGCATGGCCCGCGTTTCGAGCAGATAGGTCTCGGCTCCCGCGAGCAGGTGGAGACCCTCTTCGCCGACGGCTGCGCGGGACAGGCCAGGTTGGACAATCTTGACGTCGTACTCGTAGCGATAATCCTGCCAACCAGCCTTGAGCTTCTTCAGCGCGGCGGCCGTGCCCTGTTCGAACCTCGACGCTACGCCCTTGTCGAGGCGAAGCCTTTCGCGTTTCAGCATGTGCTGGAGCATGCGGTTGGGACGGTCCCGCCAGCGGGCGGACTTCTGCGCCTGCCCGCAGACTTCGTAGAGGTCCTTTACGCGAGCCCCAGGAGCATCGCTGCTGGAGTATTTGCAGTGATAGAGCGTCACGTACACGACGCTTTCAGTCACTCGGATGGCGACTACGTCCGCGATTTCACCGGCGCCGTCGTCATCGAAGATGATGTCGTAGGGCGTCTCGTCCGCCAGAAGGGTTTCGATCACCAGCCGCTGGACGGAGTCTGCCCGCTTGGCCGGGCCTTGTGTCTCCGCGCGAATATCGGTCTTGCTCCAGTCCCACGTCTCGATCTTCTCCGGCGGGTACGGTTCAGGAGTTTGGCCCTCAGGCAGGGCGTAGAGGTGGCTGTAGATCAGCAACGAGCCGTCGCCGAAATCGATCTGCGGCGAGTCGTCGGCGAAGGCTTCCGACAGGGTTTGGAGCTTGCTGCCAACCTTGATCGTCGCCCGCGGCCCCTTCGTTTGCGGGTAACGAGCTCCTCCGTCGCTGAAGGCAATCTCAAACTCGGCGGCGTGCGCATCGCTTCGGACGATGAAGCGCAGGGGGCCTAAGCGACTATGGTCCGCTAGTTCGATATCGCACTCAGTGAGAAGGGCGGCTTGGTCCCCGAAGGCGATTTCCACCCTGTCTTCGAGTTGGCTGAGCAGCGACTCCGGCCAATGGATGGCGACAGGCGGAATGGCAGGGCGTTCGCCGATCTGCCGGGGGCGCATTGCGCTCTTGAACACGCCATCCGTCGTGATCCCAGCATCTGTGACCGAGCGACCAATGTCCTGACACCAGTCCACCCAGTCGGTAAGGTCGCGCACCCGGGAGATCGACCAGAATTTCCCCTTGGCCGAGCAACCGCGGGCCGCCGGCGCACCGTCCAGAAAGCCGGTCCCGAACACGTTGTTTTTGATGCGGGCCTGTGACTTGGCGTTGTCGAGACCCTCAGCGACGTCGACGCCCATATACATGGAATAGCGGACGCCCCGTCCCTGGTGGTGGGTCAGGCCGAGGTTGCGCAGAATTAGCCGCTTGAATCCGGCCAGGCTGCGGAAGACATCCTCACCTTCGATCCGCCGCGCGTCGTCGCCACAGACCGCCTTGGCCAAGCGGTCGAAAGTCCCCTTGATGGAGCTGCTGACGTAGAGCAGCCGGGTCGATGCATCCCAGTGCATCATGTGAAGGTCCCACGTCACGTCGATCGCGTGCTGCGCCGTCGTCCAGGGGGCCTGTTCCTCCGCCCGCGTGACGAAGATCGCAACGCCCTGGTGGGGATTGACCTTCATCCCGAGAAATACGCCGGCGTCGTAGAGATCCTCGGCGCGGAACGGGTCCCAGTTCGCGCACGTAGTCTTGTAGACCACAGCGTTCATCTTAGGCTCGAGGGTCTGCAGGGGAATGTCGTTCAGGGTGCCGACAAACCCTTTGAACATCTCGGCCCGCCGAACCTGGCGCTCGATGCGGGCCGTACTCAGGGCCTCGACCAGCGCGTTCCAATCGGCATCCTCGGCATAGAGCTTGGCCAGGGAGCGGTCGATATCGTCGACGCCGGTGTTCGCAATGACGGTCGCGTCGCCGAGGGTCGGGTCCTGCCTCGTGAAGCGGCCGACGAACTGGATCGTGACGGCCACGCTTTTGTGGTGGTCGTGTAGCGCGGCGATCTTCAGTTCTGGAAGGTCGAAGCCCTCACCAAGCATGTCGACGCAGACGATGATCCTGCTGTTGAAGGTGCGAAGCGCGGCGAGGTTTTCTGACCGCTCACGCATCGACTGCTGGCTGTGAACGATCACTGGCCGGTGCTGCGGATAGAGCTCCGAGTAAAGGCGGTGCAGCTGCTTCGCCCGATCGATCGTATTGCATCGCGCCATCGCGAGGTGGTTCAGCTCGGCGCCGAGGTCGGCCTCCAGAACCTCACCGACCTTCTCCGCAATAGCTAGGTCCGCGTCATCGCGCTCAAGCCCGAAGACGGCCTCAAAGCGGATCGGCTTGAAGTAGCCTTCTTCCTGCGCCTTCTTGAGCGGATAGGTGTAGATGAACTCGCCGTCCACGCGGCGACCGTCTTCACGGAACGGCGTTGCCGTGAATTGGACGACCGGGAGCGGGGGGCTCCGGTCTGCGAACAGCCGGCGAAATTCGGCCCAGGTACGCGCGCCGATGTGATGCGCCTCGTCGATGAACAACCCGTCCGATCGTTCGGCCATCCGCTCTTGAATGTCCGCGTCAGCCCGGCCCGCAATGTGCATCGTCGTCACCACGACGTTCGCGCGACCAAAGAGGGCATCCACCTCGGTGACGGAGGTCGGGATGTGGGAGAGGCGCAGCACCACGGGGTGGATGGCGGCGTCGTCCAGGCAAGCTTGCGCCTTGAGCACGCCGAAGGACTCGAACTTGCAGCTGATCTGGTCCCTAAGCGCATCTGTGGGAACAACGACCAGCAGACGCTGAAAGCGCTGGCGGGCGTTGAGCGCCAGCATTGTCTCGGTCTTGCCGGTGCCAGTCGGCATCACGACCGTCGCGGGCTGTGTCGACCGAGTCGCGTGCGCCAAGGCCGCATGGAGGGCGCCTATCTGTGGCCGCCGGAGGCCGGGAGCTGCAGGCCGTCCTTCGCTCGCCGGTCGCCCTTCTCTCAGATGGACTGCATCTTCCCAGGAGGTGACGACGGCGAGCAACCGCGCCCGGATCTCGTCATCGCCGAGGGCCGCTGGATTCACAGGTGAAGGGAAGAGCCATCGGCCGTCGCCGCGCTCGAGGACGGCCTTCACATCGCGTGCATGGACTACGCCTGGCGCCAACAGGACAAGATCGGCCTCAAACTTGGTGGAGGTCTTGGCGCCGACGACGACAAGGGTTTCGCCAGACGGGAGGGTGGCCTTAAACCCGCTGGTGCGACGAAAGGTAAAGGGTTTCAGCCGACAATCGACATCCTGCGCTGGACGCGCCTGTTGGCGAATGAGACTGCCGAGGATTCGCCCCTCCAGTCCGAAGAGGACTGGTAGGTGCAGCGCTACGTCTTCCGAAAACAAGTCGTCTTGTTCTGCGGCGTCAGCAGCCTTCCCTTTGCCCGACCTGATGCTCTTCGTGCCGTCCGCCATTCGATTCGCTCCTTAAGCTCCGGCGTCGCGTGGATGTGGGAGGCGGTTTAGGGTTGACCCTCTTCGCTCATACTCATACAAACTATAA
>NCED01000014.1:27067-32884 GCA_002280485.1 Caulobacterales bacterium 32-69-10 | reverse complement strand
GAGGTCTGGGAGGCGCGGGACGACTGGTCGTACGGCCGCGCCCTGCGCGACGGCTATGTCGGCTGGGTGGTGTCGGACTTCCTGGCCCCCGGCGCGCCGTCGCCAACCCACCGGGTGGCCGCCCTGCGCACCATCCTGTTCTCGGAGCCGCGCCTGCGGGCCCCGGCCGGGGCGGCCCTGTCGCTGAACGCCCTGGTGCGGGTGGAGGCCCAGGAGGGTGATTACGCCCTGGTCGCCGGGGCCGGCTGGGTTGCGGGCGCGCATCTGGCGCCCATCGGGACCTTCGAGGCCGATCCGGCGGCAGTGGCCGAGCGCTTCGTCGGCGCGCCCTATTTATGGGGCGGACGCTGTTCGATCGGGCTCGATTGCTCGGGTCTTGTGCAGCAGGCCCTCTACGCCTGCGGCCGGGGCTGCCGGCGCGATTCGGACCAGCAGGCGCTGATGGGCGAGGCCGTGGACCGCGCCGACCTGGCCCGCGGCGACCTGGTGTTCTGGGCCGGTCACGTGGCGATGATGCTGGACCCGGCGCGCCTGATCCACGCCAACGCCCACCACATGGCGGTGACGGTCGAGCCCCTGGATGCGGTGGTGGAGCGGCGGCTCGCGGTCGGGGAGGGCCCGCCCACCGGGTTTCGGCGGCTGGGGGCGATCTGAGGTCGGAAAACAGATACACCGCTCATCCCCGCGTCCGCGGGGATGAGCGGATTCAGATTGGCCTTACCGCGCCGCTTGGGTCTGCTTCTTCAGCTGGACCTCGAAATCGGCTTCCGACGCCGCGACCACCCTCGCCAGTTCGCCCGGATCGACGAAGGGGCTGGGCGCGCCCGGCCTGAGCCGCGCCAGCTTGCCGGCGAGGCCGAACTGCTCGGCGTGCGGCGCCAGGAAGACATCGACCTTGAGGGACTTCAGCCGGGCGAAGGCCCGGCGGTAGTCGGCGACGATCCCCGGATACTGCGGCCCCCGCGTCTTGGAGGCCAGCCGGTTGGCGGCGACCGAGGTGCTGCAGAAGATCAGCGCCTGATGCGGCTTGCCGTCTATGGCGACCGGCAGGCTCCAGCTGGTGCAGCCGGCGGTGTGGCCCGGGGTGTGCTGCGCGGTCACCACCACGCCGCCGAGGCTCACCGTGTCGCCTTGGCCGACGGTGCGGTCGACCTTCACCGGCGTGAAGTCGAAAGCCTTGAGCGTGGGTGCTGAGCAGGATCTTCACGTCGGCGGGCTTGAAGCCCAGCTGGGATATCCCGGCATCGATCAGCTTCGGGCTCGACGCCATGGCGCCATCGACCAGGATATGGCCGGCGGGGGTAGTGATCAGGAAGACCGAGAGGCCCTCGGTGCCGACGTAGTAGAGGTTGTCGGCGATTCGGAACGGCTTGGCGGGACGCTCCCAGTTGGCGGGAGTCTGGGCCAGGGCGGTGGCGGCCAGCGCCAGCCCGGCGACAAGGGCGAGGCGGCCGGCGGTTGCGAAGCCCGGCCGCCCGGCCATGCGTCTACTGCTTCTTCGGCGTGTCGGTGGTCGTGATCGCCGTCGGGGCTGCGGCGGCGCCCGTGGTCGGCGCGCCGGGCTTGGCGCTGGCGGGAGCGCCCGCGGCGGCGGCGGTGGGCTCGCCCTCGCCGGCGGCGCCCTCGGCCGGGGTCGTTTCAGCGACGACGCCCGTGGTCGAGCCTTCGTTGGCTTCCGCGGCGGCGGCGGCCGCCGCCGGGTTCGGCGCGGGGATCGGGGCAGGGCTGGCGGCCTGGGTGCGCAGCCAGGCGATCAGGGCGATGCGCTCTTCGGGCTTCTTCAGGCCGACGAAGGTCATCTTGGTGCCGTTGATGTGCTTCTGGGGCGCGGCCAGGAACATGTAGAGTTCGTCGTAGGTCCAGGCCGGGTGCGCGCCGCCGTACTCGACCATGGCGGGCGAATAGGCGAAGCCGGCGCTGCCGCCGGGCTTGCGGCCGATCACGCTGTAGAGGTCAGGGCCGGTCATGGCCGGGCCGCCGGCGGCGAAGCTGTGGCACGAGGCGCACTTGGTGGAGACGGTCTGGCCCGCGGCCGTGTCGGCGCTGGCGAGCACCGTGCCCCAGTCGGGCGGGGTGTCGGCGACGGCGGTGGTGGTCTCCGCCTCTTCCTGCACCGCGATGGCGTAGCCGGGCTTCTCCGGCGGCTCGACCTCGAACACCATTTCGGAGACCGTGCGGAGGCCGAGGATCACCAGACCCGTCGCCAGCACCGCCCCGAAGACCTTGTTCAACGTCAAGTCGCTCATGACAGCCTCGAAAGCTCCACGCATCACGCTGCGCCGGAGCCACTGCTGGGACCCCGGTCTTGCGTGGGCGTCTCTGGCACGCTACCGCCGTTAGTGCAACCGCCAGATGGCGCCTCGCGACCAAGCTGAGCACCCGTGTCCATAGAGCCCATCGTCATCATCCCCGCCCGCATGGGCGCAAGCCGCCTTCCGGGCAAACCGCTGGCGGATATCGGCGGCGTGCCCATGATCGTGCGGGTGGCCCGTCAGGCCCTGCGCGCCGGCGTCGGCCCCGTGCTGGTCGCCGCGGGCGAACCGGAGATCGCCGAGGCCTGCCGCGCCGCCGGCGTCGATTCCATCCTGACCGACCCCGACCTGCCCTCCGGCTCGGACCGGATCATGGCCGCGCTGAAGACGGTCGACCCCACGGGGCGCCACGACGCGGTGATCAACCTGCAGGGGGACATCCCCTTCATCGCGCCCTCGACGATCCAGTCCTGCGAACATCTGCTGCGCGGCGAGTCGAGCTGCGACATCGCCACCGTCGCGGCGCCCGAGGCCAGCCCGGCCGACCGGACCAACCCGGACGTGGTCAAGGCGATCGTGGCCATGACCCCCGGGCGCCCCGGCGGCCGGGCGCTCTACTTCACCCGATCGACCCTCTACGGCGACGGGCCCATATTGAAGCATGTCGGCATCTACGGCTTCCGCCGCGCCGCCCTCGAGCGCTTCACCGCCGCTCCGCCCTCGGCGCTGGAGATGCGCGAAAAGCTCGAACAGCTGCGGGCGATGGAGCTTGGCCTGTCGATCTGGGCGGCGGTGGTCGAGCACACCCCGCTTTCCGTCGATTCGCCCGCCGACCTCGAAGCCGCCCGGGCGGCGGCCAAGGACCACCTATGACCCTGCGCATGGCCTTCCAGGGCGAACTGGGATCCAACTCCCACGAAGCCTGCCGCACCCATTTTCCCGACTACGAGCCCGTGCCCAACGCCGTGTTCGAGGACGCCTTCGACGCGGTGAAGTCGGGGGACTGCCAGCTGGGCCTGATCCCGGTGGAGAACTCCATCGCCGGCCGCGTCGCCGACGTGCACCACCTCCTGCCGCGCTCGGGCCTGAAGATCGTCGGCGAGCGGTTCAAGCCGATCCACTTCAACCTGATGGCCAACAGGGGCGTGAAGCTGGAGGAGGTCAGGACGGTCGCCTCCATGCCAGGCCTCGACATCCTGATGCGCGACATCGAGGACGAGCACCACAACACCACCCGCTTCCTGGTGATGAGCGCCGATCCCAACCCGCCGCCGCCGCCCTTCACCGAACGGTGCGTGACCAGCTTCGTGTTCCGCGTCCGCAACGTGCCGGCTGCGCTCTACAAGGCCATGGGCGGCTTCGCCACGGCCGGGGTGAACATCACCAAGCTGGAGAGCTACATGGAGGACGGCGCCTGGACGGCCACCATGTTCTACGCCGAGGCCGACGGCCGGCCGGAGGACCGCGGGCTCGCGCTAGCCTTCGAGGAGCTGGGCTTCTTCTCCGAGAAGTTCGAGATCCTCGGGGTGTACCCGGCCGACCCGTTCCGGGATCGGCCCTGACCTGAAAATTACCGCTCATCCCCGCGGAAGCGGGGACCCAGTTCTTTGGCTGGGAGTGCGACGGCTAGACCTGGGTCCCCGCTTCCGCGGGGATGAGCGGATAGGTTGGCGCCTTACCCCCCAGCCCAGCTCTTCAGAAGCTGATGGGCGATGGCGAAGGGCGGGGGCGCGCTCAGGCCCTCGATCCGGCCCTCCAGCAGGTCGCGGGCCTGCGCCTTGGTGAACCAGCGGATCTCGACCAGCTCGGTCTGGTCGGCGCGGGCCTCCAGGTCCGCCACCTCGGCGATCAGGCCGATCATCAGCGAGCTGGGAAACGGCCAGGGCTGGGAGGAATGGTAGGCGACGCTCAGCGTCTTCAGCCCCGCCTCCTCTTCGAGTTCACGGGCGCAGGCCTCCTCGATGGTCTCGCCGGGCTCCATGAAGCCGGCCAGGGCGGAGAACATCCCTTCCCGGAACCGGGGGCTGCGGCCCAGCAGGCAGCGGTCGCCGGCCGCCGGCAACATGATCACCACCGGGTCGGTGCGCGGGAAGTGCTCGCTCTGGCAGGCGTCGCAGATCCGCTTCCAGCCCCCCTCGGCCACCCGCGACGGGTTTCCGCACGCGGAGCAGAACCGGTGGCGGCGGCGCCACTCGAACACCCCGCGGGCGGTGGCGGCGATGGCGGCTTCCTCCGGCGCGATCAGCACCGCGGCGTCGCGCAGGGTCACGAACCGCCCCAGCCCTTCCAGGGCGCCCCCCGCGGTCGGGTCCGCCGCGCCCTCGACGTCGAAGGCGAAGAAGGGCGTATCCCCATCCAGGCCGAGGAACAGCAGGGGCTCGTCGCCGGGGCAGACCTTGCCCATCAGTTCGGGGGACGGGCGGGCCAGCCGCGTCGTCCCATCCAGGTCCTCGACAAGCACGTCGCCGTTCCACAGGGCCACGGCCCTGGCTTGCGGATCGGCCAGGCGGCCGGCCAGCCAGTCGGCGTCGGGGCGGCGGTCGGAGGCCCGGTCGAGCGGGCTGCCGGCGAAGGCGGGGGTCCAGTGAGGGGTCGGCATGGCCGTTCTTTAGCCCGTCGCGGCGCGTCCGCCCATGGCCTGCTGCTTCCCTAGCCCCTTCCCTTGCGTCCCCATGGACGGCGCGCGATATAGGGGGCGGAGGCTGGCGACGGGCGGAGTCCTCGCCAACCCGGTCAGGTCCGGAAGGAAGCAGCCGTAACGAGTTTCGCTTCGGGTCGTCGTCCAGTCTCCACCCGCTTCTTCGCCCCGAACCCCCGGCGCCCCTCCGATGACCGACGCCGACTTCACGCCCGACACCGAGACGCCGGACGCCGAAGAGCGCGACATCAACACCGACGACATGTTCGGCGCCCCTGCCGAAGACGCCCCGCCGTCCGCAGCGGCCTCGGCCCCGCCGCCCGGCGCCAGCGACGCCGCCTACCAGGTGCTGGCGCGCAAATACCGGCCGCGCAACTTCGACGACCTGATCGGCCAGGAGGCCATGGTCAGGACCCTGACCAACGCCTTTTCCTCCGGCCGCATCGCCCACGCCTTCATGCTCACCGGCGTGCGCGGGGTCGGCAAGACCACCACCGCGCGCCTGCTGGCCCGGGCCCTGAACTACGAGACCGAGACCGTCCACGCCCCGTCGATGGACCTCGTCACCGAGGGCCTGCACTGCCAGGCCATCATCGACGGGCGGCACATGGACGTGCTGGAGCTCGACGCCGCCTCGCGCACCAAGGTCGACGAGATGCGCGAGCTGCTGGAAAGCGTGCGCTATGCGCCGGTGGAGGCCCGCTACAAGGTCTATGTCATCGACGAAGTGCACATGCTGTCGACGGCGGCCTTCAACGCCCTTCTGAAGACCCTGGAAGAACCGCCGCCCCACGCCAAGTTCATCTTCGCCACCACCGAGATCCGCAAGGTGCCGGTGACCATCCTGTCCCGCTGCCAGCGCTTCGACCTGCGCCGGGTCGAGCCGCCCGTGCTGATCGAGCGGCTGGAGAAGGTCTGCGCCGCCGA
>NCED01000014.1:0-27052 GCA_002280485.1 Caulobacterales bacterium 32-69-10 | reverse complement strand
GTGCGCGACATGCTGGGCCTGGCCGACCGCTCGGCCACCATCGGCCTGTTCGAGCTGGCCATGGGCGGCAAGATCGCCGAGGCGCTGCTGGCCTTCCGCACCCTCTACGGTTTCGGCGCCGACCCCGGCGTGGTGATGACCGACCTCCTGGAGCACGCCCACGCCGCTTCCGTGGCCAAGACCCTGGGCGCCGACGCCCTGGTCCTACCCAAGGACCAGGCCGCGCGGCTGGCGGCCATCGGCGCGGAGGCCTCGGCCGGCTCCCTGTCGCGGGCCTGGCAGATGCTGCTGAAAGCCTTCGAAGAGACCCGGCGCGCCCCCGATCCGGCGGCGGCGGCCGAGATGGCCCTGATCCGCCTCGCCTACGCCTCCGACCTGCCCGGCCCCGAAGAGGCGCTGAAGCGTCTGCAGGAAGGCCAGTCGCCGGTCGGGCCCGCTTCGGCGGCGCCCCAAGCGCCCTCGGGCGGCGGGGGCGGCGGCGGCGGAAACGCGGCCCGCGCCCTGCAGCCGACCTACATCTCCGCCCAGCCGCACATGAACGTGCGCCCGGTCGGCGCCACCGACGCCGCCGTGGCCCTGGGCAGTTTCGGCGACGTCCTCGCCCTCATCTCGGCCAAGCGCGACGTGACGCTGAAGCTCGACGTCGAGCGCTACATCCGCCCCATCGAGGTCAAGCCCGGGCAGTTCCGCTTCGCCCTCGTCGAGGGGGCGCCCGCCAACCTGCCGCAGCGCCTGTCGGGCAAGTTGAAGGAATGGACCGGCCGCCAGTGGCTGATGGATATCCAGGGCGGGGCCGAGGGGGTCGAAACCACCTATGAGCGCGAACGCCGCGAGGACGCCAAGGCCCGGGCCGACATCGAGGCCGACCCCTTCGTGAAGACCGTGCGCGAAGCCTTCCCCGGCGCCGAGATCGTGGGGGTGCGCAAGACCGCCGCCCCTGTGGCCGAAGCGGCGCCCGACGCCGAAGACGAGGACGAGTGATGAAAGACCTGAATTCCATCATGAAGCAGGCCCAGGCCATGCAGGCCAAGCTGCAGGAGGCTCAGGCCCGTCTGGCCCAGACCGTGGTCGAGGGCTCGGCCGGCTCGGGCCTTGTCACCGTCGCCCTGACCGGCGGCGGCGAGCTGCGCGGGGTCAATATCGACGCCAGCCTGATGGAAGCCGGCGAGCAGGAGATGCTGGGCGACCTGATCGTCGCCGCCCACGCCGACGCCAAGCGGCGCATCGACGAGCAGCAAGCGGCCCTGATGCGCGACACCATGGGGCCGCTGGCCGGCGCCCTGCCGCCGGGCCTGAAGTTCTAGCCGGGTGGCCGCCTCAGCCAGCCCGGAAATCGAACGGCTGATCGCGCTGCTCTCAAAGCTGCCCGGGCTGGGTCCGCGGTCGGCCCGGCGGGCGGCCCTGGCCCTCTTGAAGCGCAAGGAGCAGCTGCTCGACCCGCTCGCTTTGGCGATGGCCGAGGCCGGGCGGCGGGTGCGGCCGTGCTCCGTGTGCGGGGCGCTCGACACCTCCGACCCCTGCGCCATCTGTTCCGACCCTGGCCGCGACGGGACCCTGCTCTGCGTGGTCGAGGAGGTCGGGGCCCTGTGGGCGCTGGAGCGGGCCGGCGCCTTTCGCGGCCGCTATCACGTGCTCGGCGGGCTTCTGTCCGCCCTCGATGGCGTGGGCCCCGACGCCTTGCGCATCGGCGAGCTCTTGGAGCGGGTGCGCGGCGGGGTGCGCGAGGTGATCCTGGCCCTGCCGGCCACCGTCGATGGCCAGACCACCGCCCATTACCTCGCCGAGCGCCTTGCGGGCTCCGGGGTGGACATCACCATGCTGGCCCGGGGCGTCCCCGTCGGCGGCGAACTCGACTGGCTCGACGACGGCACCATCGCCCAGGCCATGCGGCAGCGGCGGCCGGCCTAGAGCGCGTTAGGCGAAAGTGTGAGCGGTTTCGCCGCTCGAACGCGCTCTAACTCCAGAGCCTGATTACGGGTCGCGCGTGCTCTCCACGAGCATGATCCACCGCCCGTCCTGCTGTTTCATCTCGGCGACGCCCACGCGCGGGCTGCCGTCCTCAACGGCCGTGAAGTCCACCCAGGCCCGGTCGTCGTCCTGCCGGCCGCCGGTGATGTGGACCTGGGTCGGTGTCGCCGCCTTGGCGAACGCCATCATCGCGGCGAACTCCGGCGAGCTTTGCGCCTTGCGCAGTTCGGCGGCCCGGTCGGCCGGCAGCAGCCGCAGCATGGCGTCGACGTCGCCCGCCTGGATGGCGCGGTTCAGCGCCAGATAGGCGGCGCCGGGAGCGCCCCCGTCGGGGGGCAGCGGCACACCCGGCAGGGGCGGGGCGTCGGCGACGTCGCCCAGCAGCGCCAGATCGAAGGTGACCGTGCAGTCCAGGTCTTGGCCATCCTGCGGGGTGAAGCGGTAGGCGCCGCGTACGCGCCCCGCCTGTTCGGCCCCCGGGGTGTAGTGGCCGATCTGGTTGGAGCCGTAGCTCAGGTTTACGCCCGGAGACATCCACAGATACTGCCGGGTGACCGCGCCATCCTTGACGGTGAGCTCCAGGCGGCCCCCGCCGTCGGCGCCGAAGCCTTGATCGCGGAAGGCCTCCTCGCGGTCTTCCGCGCGCGCGACGTCGGCGGCGTCCACCGGAAAGGAGGCGAAGCTCAGCCGTATCGGCGGTTGCGGCGGCGCGTCCGGCTTGTCCTGGTCCTCGATCCCGTCGGCGACCTCGGCCTCGGCCTTGCGCGGCTCCAGCCAGGCGACGCCGTCGATAAGCGCCACGCGCCGGCCGTCGTGCGAACAGGCGCCCTCGACGGCTGCGCGGGCCGCCGTCGAGGCGCCCCAGGCGGCGAGCAGCACAGCTGCGGCCAGGGTTGAAAGTCGATTCATCCGAGCCCCCTGCGGACGTCGATCACATCAGGGCGGCATGGAACGCGCCTGCCGCCCCAATAGCAATTCCCGCCCATCGCGCGTCGCCTCGGGCTCTGGTCTAGCGCGCCGACTCCGTCTACGAACGGAGCATGAACATGCTCCTCGTGCTCGCCCCTGCGATCCTATGCGTGGTCCTGGCCGCCGCTTGGGGCTTCATGGAACGCCGCCGCGCCGACCGGCTGGGCGAGCGGCTGGGCGAGGCCAGCGCCGCCCTGGCCGAGGCGCGGGAACGGACGCGCTCGCTGGAGGCCCAGAGCACGACGGTGGCCGAGTTGATCAAGGCTCAAGCGGCGCAATCGGCGAACCACATCGCCGAGGAGCTCCTCAAGCGCAACGCCGAGACCTTCAACGCCCAGGACAAGCTGTCCCAGGCCCGGCTGGAGGCCCAGCTCAAGCCCGTGGCCGAGACCCTGGCCAAGTTCGAGCTGCAGGTCACCGCCCTGGAGAAGGCCCGCGCCGAGGAGACCGGCGGCCTGAAGGAGCAGCTCGCCGCCCTGATGCTGGCCTCCAGCGCCACCCAGGCCGAGGCGCGCAAGCTGTCGTCGGCCCTGCGGCGCGGGGCCGGGGTGCAAGGGCGCTGGGGCGAGCAGACCCTGCGCAACGTGCTCGAGATGGCCGGCCTGACCAGCCGGTTCGACTTCGAAGAGCAGTTCTCGGTCGACACCGATGAAGGGCGGCGGCGCCCGGACGTAAAGGTGCGCATGCCGGGCGGCGGCGTGTTCGTCATCGACGCCAAGTGCTCGCTGAACGCCTTCCTGGAATCGCAGGATGCGGCCGACGAGGCCCTGCGCGACGCGGCCATGGTCCGCCACGCCCAGAGCGTGCGCGGCCACATGGCGGGGCTGTCGGCCAAGAGCTACTGGGACCAGTTCCAGTCCGAGGGCACGCCGGACTTCGTCGCCATGTTCGTGCCCGGCGACGGCTTCCTCGCCGCGGCGCTGGACCGCATGCCCGACCTGATGACCGAGGCGATGAGCAAGAAGGTCCTGCTGGTCACGCCGACGACCCTCTTCGCCCTGTGCAAGGCCGTCGCCTACGGCTGGCGTGTCGAGGAGCAGGCGCGCGGCGCCGCCGAGGTGGCCAAGGTCGGGCGCGAGCTGCACAAGCGCCTCGCCGTCATGGGCAGGCATGTCGAGGGCGTCGGCCGCGCGCTGGGCCAGGCGGTGAGCAAATACAATTCCTTCGTCGGCTCGCTGGAGACCCAGGTGATGACCCAGGCCCGCCGCTTCGAGGAGCTGCAGGTCGACCACGAAGGCAAGGATCTGCCCACCCTGGAGCCGGTGGAGGCCGCCGTGCGCCCCCTGGCCAAGCTGGCGGCGGTCGAATCCGCCGACCCCGCGACAGATGGGCCGCCCGCCTTGACCCTCGCCAGGGGCTAACCTACCTCAAGGCCATGGCACTCCGTCGCATCCTTACCGTCGATAACAAGGCCGACCTCGCGGTTCTCAAGACCAAGTCCGAACCCGTGTCGGTCGTGGACGACGAGCTGCGCGCCCTGATGGCCGACATGCTGGAGACCATGTACGACGCCCCCGGCATCGGCCTGGCCGCCGTGCAGATCGGCGTGCCCAAGCGCGTCATCGTCATGGACCTGTCCCGCGACGAGACCGCCAAGGCGCCGCGCTACTACGTCAATCCCGAGATCGTCTGGGCGTCCGAGGAGACCCTTCCCTACGAGGAGGGCTGCCTGTCGGTGCCGGAGATCTATGACGAGGTCGATCGGCCCGCCAAGGTGAAGCTGAAGTACCTCGACTTCGACGGAAACCCCGTCGAGGAGGACGCCGAGGGCCTCTACGCCGTCTGCATCCAGCACGAGATGGACCACCTTGAAGGGGTGCTGTTCATCGACCACCTGTCGCGGCTGAAGCGCGAGCGCGCCGTCGCCAAGGTGAAGAAGGCCGCGGCCCTGGCCTAGGCCACCTTTCGAAGGCGGGTCTCTGTGATCTGGTCGATCCGGTCCACCCCGGCGGACTGCATGGTCGCGCTCAGCTCGGTCTTCAGCCGCTCGTACACGCTCTGCACCCCTAGATTCCCCCCGAGCGCCAGGCCGTACAGGGCCGGGCGGCCGAGGCCCACCGCGTCGGCGCCCAGGGCTAGGGCCTTGAACACGTCCACCCCGCGGCGGATGCCGCTGTCCATCAGCACCGGGACCTTGCCGCCGACCGCGGCCGCAATCTCCGGCAGCACGGCCAGGGCGGCGGGCAGGCCGTCAAGCTGGCGGCCGCCGTGGTTGGACACCTGCACGGCCGCCACGCCCATCTGAACCGCCCGGCGCGCCATCTGGCCGGTCAGCACGCCCTTGAGGATCACCGGCAGCCCGCCTTCTTTCTGGATGAAGGTGATGTCGTCCCAGCTCAACGACCGGCGCGTTCCCGGGGGCGTGCCGGCGGGAGTCGCCGGAACCTGCGGCGGCAGTCGGCGCAGCGACCCGCCGACGTCGTAGCCCGAGCGGTCCAGGGATTCCGAATTGCCGGAGGCCAGGGCATCGACGGTGAAGACGACGGCCCGGTAGCCGCTGGCGCGGGCCCGTTGCAGCAGGTTGCGGGCGCGGCCCGGGTCCGCGGGCATGTAGAGCTGCCACCACTTCGGCCCGGGCGTGGCGGCGGCCACCGCCTCCAGCGAGCGCGACGCGGCGCCGCTGGTGGTCATCAGGGCGCCCGCGGCCCAAGTCCCTTCGGCCATGCCGACATCGGCGCTGGCGTGAATCAGCCCTTGCCCGCCGGTCGGAGCGGTGAACAGCGGCGCCGCGAGGTCGATTCCCAGCAGCCGGGTGCGCAGGTCCGGCGGGCCGCGGCCCGACAGGTATTCGGGAATGATGGTCCAGCGGTCGAAGGCGCGGCGGTTCTCGCGCAGGGTCCATTCCGCCCCCGACCCGCCGGCGACGAAGGCGAAGGGCCCGTCGCCCAGAACCGCATGGGCCTGGGCTTCGAGATCGGCCAGGCGGCTGACGGGAATGGGGGCGACCGCGGACGGCGTGACCGGCTGGGCGGCGGCTCTCGTCGCAAGCGCCGCAGCGCCGGTCGCCAGGAAGCCCCTGCGATCCATCCCCGATCCCCCCGTTTTTTCGGAGCATGACGAATTGTCCGTGGCGATGCTAGGGACTGCCGATGCTAGGGACAGGCATGCGCATAGCCTTCATGGGCACTCCCGCCTTCGCCGTCCGCGCGCTTCGCCAGCTTGTGGCGGAGGGCCACGACATCGCCGCCGTCTACACCCAGCCGCCCAGGCCGCGCGGCCGGGGCCAGACCCTGCAGCCCTCGCCCGTCCACGCCCTGGCCGATGAGCTGGGCCTGACGGTGCGCACGCCCCGCACCTTCAAGGACGAGGCCGAGGTCGCCGCCCTGCGCGACCTCCACGTCGATGCGGTGGTGGTGGTGGCCTATGGCCAGCTCCTGCCCGGGCCGGTGCTGACCGCCTCCAGGCTGGGCGCCTTCAACCTGCACGGCTCGCTCCTGCCGCGCTGGCGGGGCGCCGCCCCGATCCAGCGGGCGATCATGGCCGGCGACACCCTGACCGGGGTCCAGGTCATGCGCATGACCGAGGGCCTCGACGAGGGCCCCATCCTGCTGTCCGAGACCGTGCCGATCTTCCACGACGACACCTCGGCCACCCTGCACGACCGCATGGCCGAGGTTGGCGCCGAGCTGCTGGCCGGGGCGCTCGCCGCCCTGCAGCGCGGGCCGGTGATCGAGCAGGAACAGGCGCAAGAGGGCGTCACCTACGCCAGGAAGATCACGGCGGCCGAGGCCCGCATCGACTGGGACCGACCGGCGGCCGAGGTCGACCGCCACATCCGCGGCCTGTCGCCCTTCCCCGGCGCCTGGTTCGAGGCCCTGACACCCAAGGGCCCGGTGCGGGTCAAGGCCCTGATGTCCCGGCTGGCCGGCGGGAACGGCCCGGCCGGCGAGGCCCTGGACGACAAGCTGGCCGTCGCCTGCGGCCAGGGCGCCGTGCGGCTGCTGCGGGTGCAGCGCGAGGGCAAGGGACCCCAGGACGCCGAGGACTTCCTGCGCGGCCTGCCCATCGCCGCCGGCGAAATCTTGGGCTGAGGTCTGGGGGCTGATGCCAAGGTACAAAGCCACGATCGAATATGACGGCGGCCCCTACAAGGGCTTCCAGGTCCAGGCGACGCACCCGTCGGTGCAGGGCGAGCTGGAGCGGGCGATCCACGCCTTCACCGGCGAGGCGGTGCGCCTCGCCGCCGCCGGGCGCACCGATTCCGGCGTCCACGCCACCGGCCAGGTGATCAGCTTCGACCTGACCCGCGACTGGGCGCCCGACAAGGTGCGCGACGCGATCAACGCCCACCTGGTCCCCGAGCCGATCTCGGTGCTCCAGGTCGAGGTCGCCGACCCCGAGTTCCACGCCCGCTTTTCAGCCCTGGAGCGGCGCTACCTCTACCGCATCCTCGACCGGCGCCCGCCGCCGGCGCTGGACCGCGGCCGGGTGTGGCTGGTCAAGACCCCCCTGGACGCCCAGGCCATGCACGCCGCCGCGCAAGGCCTGGTCGGCCTGCACGACTTCACCACCTTCCGCGACGTCAACTGCCAGTCGGCCTCGCCGGTGAAGACCCTCGATACGGCCCGGGTGTGGCGCGAGGGCGAGGAGGTGCGGGTGACCTTCACGGCCCGCTCGTTCCTGCACCGCCAGGTCCGCTCGATGACCGGGGCCCTGGCCGAGGTCGGGGCGGGGCGGTGGAGCGCGGCGGATCTGCAGGCGGCCCTGGAGGCTAGGGACCGCGCCGCCTGCGCCCAGGTCGCGCCGGCGCATGGCCTCTATCTGACCGGCGTGGGCTATCCGGCCAGCTGAAGGCCGAAGATCAGCTGGGCCAGCCGGTCGGTGGCGACGCCGATCCCGACCCACAGCACCACCACCATCAGCGACGGCCCGATCTCCGGGCTCAGGGTCTCGCGCGAGGCGCGCCAGACCACGAACAGCGACAGGCCGAACAGCACCAGCCAGACGAAGCCGAACAGGTCGAAGGTGCCCAGCAGCAGCAGCGCCGTCGCGGCGGTGATGGCGATGTTCACGAACAGCGAGGCCCAGTTCACCACCACGATGAAGGCGCCATAGCCCTCGCCGATGCCCAGCGGCCGGGCCAGGAAACCGACCACCGCCGGATAGGCGATGGTGGCCATCACCTGCGACAGCCCCGCCGCCCACAGGACGCGCGAGTCGATCACATGGCCGTCGCCGGGAACGCCGGTGATCATGGCCGCGACGATGACCACGAAGGGCAGGGACAGGATCGGCCCGGCGAAGGAGCGCAGGAAGCCGCCGACCGAAAGGTCGAAGGCCTCCAGCCAGCGCGGGTCGTAGCGGATCAGCCGCGCCACGCCGACCCCGGCGTCGGCGATGTCGCGGGGCAGGTCGGCGACGCTCACGGACGCGCCTCGAAGTAGCCCTCGATCAGGGCCTCGTAGACGCCGACCAGGGCCCGGACCTCGCCCACGGGGCAATGCTCGTCGACCTTGTGCATGGTGGTCCCCACCAGCCCCAGCTCGATCACTGGGCACAGGGCGCGAATGAAGCGGGCGTCGGAGGTGCCGCCGGAGGTGGACAACTCCGGCGTGCGGCCGACCGAGGCCTGAACCGCGGCCGAGGCGATCTCGACGAAGCGGCCGGGCGGGGTGTGGAAGGCCTCGCCCGAAATGTGGGTCTTCAGCCGCACCTTGCCCGGGAAGGTCGCGTCGGCCGCCTCGCACTCGGCGGCCAGCCAGCGCACCAGGCTCGCCCCGGTGTGGTGGGGATTGAAGCGGATGTTCAGCCGCGCCGAGGCGGTCGCCGGGATAACGTTGGTGGCCACGTCGTCGGCGGTCAGCGCCGTGAACTCAAGATTGGAGGGCTGGAATTCGGGATAGCCCTCGTCGAGCCGATGGGCCCGCAGCCGCTCGACCAGCTGGATCAGCACCGGGATGGGGTTCGCCGCCCGGTCGGGATAGGCCACGTGGCCCTGCACGCCCTCGACGGTGATCCAGGCGTTGAGGCTGCCGCGGCGGCCGACCTTGATCATGTCGCCGAGCTGGGCCGACGAACTCGGCTCGCCCACCACGCAATGGTCGATGGTCTCGCCCTCGGCGGCCAGGGCCTCGACCACCTTCACCGTGCCGTGCTCGGCGATACCTTCCTCGTCGCCGGTGATGAGGAGCGACAGGGACCCCTCCGGCTCACCCTTCGACAGCACCTTGGCGACGGCGGCGATCCAGGCGGCGATGGCGCTCTTCATGTCCACCGCGCCGCGGCCGTAGAGGCGCCCGTCGTGGACCTGGCCGGCGAAGGGGTGGTGGGACCAGGCCCCGGCCTCGCCCACGGGCACCACATCGGTGTGGCCGGCGAAGCAGAGGTTGGGGCTGGTGGTCCCGCGCCGGGCGTAGAGGTTCTCGATGTCGCCGAACTTCATCCGGCGGCAGGTGAAGCCAAGGGCCGTCAGCTGCTCCTCGACCACCGTCATGGCCCCGGCGTCGGCCGGGGTCACCGACGGGCGCCGGATCAGGGCCTGGGCCAGTTCCAGGGCGTCGATGGGAGCCGCGGGCGATGTCATGGCGGGGAATTATCCCCCATGCGCGCCGCCGTCGAGTCAGCCCTGATAGGCCGGAGGCGCGCCGAGGTTGCGGCCGAGCAGCCTGGCGAGGCCCAGGGTGGTTTCGTCCTCCCAGGCCAGGGCCTGGCAGCCGATGGGGCGGCCCTCGTCGGACAGGCCCATGGGGAAGGCTGTGGCGGGCAGGCCGAGCACATTGGCCAGGGCGGTGAAGGGCGTCATCACCGGCGCGGGCGCATGCGAGCGCGTCGCGGTCCGCGGGGTCGCCGGCAGCAGGAGGCCCGAGAACGGCGACAGCTGCTCGCGGACATGGGCGGCGACCGTGGCCAGCTCGCGGTAGGCCCGGGCCAGGTCGATGGCCGAATGGGTGCGCCCCAGGTTCATCCGCTCCATCAGTGCGGGCGAGAAGCCCTCGGCCGCGGACAGCAGGGCCTCGGTGTGCTCGACGGACGCTTCGGCGGCGCAGATCAGATAGAGGTCGGAGCGGTCGGCGAAATTGTAGCCGCCCAGGCTCAGCATCTCGACCTCAAGCCCGGCCGCGCGGGCGTCGGTGATGGCCTGTTCATAGGTCTCGCGCACCTCGTCCTCGACCTCCACCCCGTCCCAGGACAGGGCGGCGAGGGGGGCTTGGCGCAGGGTCTCCAGGTCGGCGGGCTGGGAGATTTCCGCGGCCAGTTCGGCCTCGGCGCCGGAGCTTCCGGCCAGCAGCCGGCCGAGGTCGTCGGCCGAGCGGGCGTGCACGCCCACGTGGTCCAGGGTCCAGGACAGGGCGACCACCCCGTCGGTGGGGATCAGGCCCAGGGTCGGCTTGTGGCCGAACACCCCGCACAGGGCCGAAGGGATGCGCACCGAGCCCAGGGTGTCGGTGCCTAGCGCCCCGGCGCACAAGCCGGCCGCCACCGCCGCGGCCGAGCCGCCTGACGAGCCGCCGGGGATGAAGTCGCGGGCCCAGGGGTTGGCGACGCGCCCGAACCACGGATTGTCGCTGGTCCCGCCGAAGGCCGCCTCATGCATGTTCAGCACACCGAGGATCACCGCCCCCGCCGAACGCAGGTGGGCCACGCAGGCGGCGTCCTCCTCGGCGATGCGCGCGCGATAGGCGTCGATGCCCGCGTGCCACGGCAGGCCCTGGACGGCGATATTGGCCTTGACCGCGATGGGCATGCCGTCGAGGCGCGACAGGGCCTGGCCCTTGCTCCAGCGCTCCGCGCTGGCGTAGGCCGCGGCGCGCGCGCCCTCGGCGTCCACCGCCACATAGGCGTTCAGCGACCCGTCCAGGCCGTCGATGCGGGAAAGGTACCCCTCGCAGGCCTCCACAGGGGTGACTGCCCGGTCGGCGTAAAGGTCGCAGAGGCCGGTGATCCCGGCCTCGATGATCGGATTTGCAAAGCTCATGATGGGGGCACTTTGGGCCGACGGCCGCCTCGTGTCGATGCAACTGGCCACCTTTGCGGGGATTAAGGCTAGGATGGGGACGCCCGCGTGACCGATTACGAGATTCTGCCGCGCCCCGCCGGCGCGCCCGCCCGCGACCAGCTGGGCGAAGGGCCGTTCTGGTCCGAGGCCGAGGCCGCCCTCTACTGGGTCGATATCGCCGGCCGCTGGGCCCACCGGCTGGAGCCGTCGAGCGGCCGGGGCCGGAGCTGGCGCATGCCGTCCTCGTGCTCGGCCTTCATCCCCACCGCGTCGGGCGACGCCCTGGTCGCCCTGGTCGACGGGGTGCATCGGATGGACTTGGCGACGGGCCAGACCCGCCCCTTCGTCCGTCCGGACCCGGACGAGGGCAACCGGTCCAACGAGACCCGGACCGATCCGCAAGGGCGGCTGTGGCTCGGCACCATGGGCAACAACCTGCAGCATGACGGCTCGCCGATCCCCCTGACCCGCAGCTCGGGCGGCTTCTTCGTGGTCGAGCCGGACGGCCGCTGGACCCGGGTGATGGACGGGGTCGGCATCACCAACACCCTATGCTGGAGCCCGGACGGCGGCCGCTTCTACTGCGCCGACACCCTCCAGGAGACCATCTGGTCCTTCGCCTACGACCCGGAGGGCCCGCGCCTGTCGGACCGGCGGGTGTTCGCCCAAGGCGGTCCCGGCCATCCCGACGGCTCGGCCATGGACGAGGAGGGGTTCCTGTGGAACGCCCGCTGGGGCGGATCGCGGGTGATCCGCTTCGCCCCCGACGGGCGCGTGGACCGCGAGATCATGCTGCCGGTCGAACAGCCCTCGAGCTGCTGTTTCGGCGGCCCGGACCGCCGGACCCTCTACGTCACCTCGGCCCGCCAGGAGCTTGAGGGCTTGGCGCCGGATTCGCTGGACGGCTCGGTGTTCGCGATCCCGGCGAACGTGCCCGGGATGCGGATGGTCCCGTTCGCGGGGTAGGCCCATATCCGGTGAACGGAGAAAATTACCCCTCCAGCGCCGCCACCCCCGGCAGGGTCTTGCCTTCCATCCATTCCAGGAAGGCGCCCCCCGCTGTGGAGACGAAGGTGAAGTCGTCCACCACCCCGGCGTGGTTCAGGGCCGCCACGGTGTCGCCGCCGCCGGCCACGGCGACCAGCTTGCCGGCCTTGGCCAGTTCCGCGGCGTGCTTGGCGGCCTCCACGGTGCCGCGGTCGAAGGGCGGGATCTCGAACACGCCCAGCGGCCCGTTCCAGATCAGGGTGGCCGAGTTCTCCATCGCCCGGCGCAGGCGCTTCAGCGTGTCGGGACCCGCGTCGAGGATGCGCTCGTCCTCGTCCATCTCGCCCAGGCCGCGGACGCGGGCCGGCGCCCCGGCGGCCATCTTCTCGGCCACCACGATGTCGATCGGCAGGAACAGCTTGCAGTTGTTGCGCCCGGCCAGGCCGATGATCTCCCGGGCGGTCTCGGCCAGGTCCTTCTCGCAGTACGAGGCGCCGACGTCGTGGCCCTGGGCGTAGAGGAAGGTGTTGGCCATGCCGCCGCCGATGGCCAGCTTGTCCAGCTTGGTCACCAGGTTCTTCAGCAGGTCGAGCTTGGTCGAGACCTTGGAGCCGCCGACGATGCCCAGCACCGGCCGGTTGGGCTTGCCAAGCGCCTTCTCCAGGTGCTCCAGCTCGGCCTGCATGGCGAGGCCCGCATAGGACGGCAGACGCCGCGCCACGCCCTCGGTCGAGGCGTGAGCCCGGTGGGCGGCCGAGAAGGCGTCGTTGACGTAGAGATCACCCAGGGCGGCGAGCATGTCGGAGAAGTCGGCGTCGTTCTCCTCCTCGCCCACGTGGAAGCGCAGGTTCTCGAGCAGGATCACCTCGCCGTCGCCCAGCCTGCCGATGTCGGCCGCAGCCTGGGGCCCGACGCAGTCGTGGCTGAAGGCGACCTGGCGGCCGAGCAGGGTCGACAGGGGCCCGACGATGGGCTGCAGGCTCATCGACGGCACCCGGCGGCCCTTGGGGCGGTCGAAGTGGGCGATCAGCACGACCTTGGCGCCGGCCTCGGTCAGGCGGCGGATGGTGGGCAGGGCGGCGCGCAGGCGGGTGTCGTCGGCCACCTGGCCGCCGTCCATCGGCACGTTGAAGTCCACGCGCACCAGGGCGCGCTTGCCCTTGAGGTCGCCGGCTTGATCCAGGGTTCGAAACGACATCGCGACCTCCAAAGCCCGGTCATCCCGGCGGAAGCCGGGACCCAGGCTTGAGCCGCCGCGCTATCCGCCGAAGACCTGGGCCCCGGCTTCCGCCGGGGTGAACGGAAAAACTAGAGGAACTTGCCCATGGCCAGGGCGGTGTCGGCCATGCGGGTCGAGAAGCCCCACTCGTTGTCGTACCAGGTCAGGACTCGGGCCAGCTGACCCTCGATGACCTGGGTCTGGGGAATGGCCACGGTGGACGAGGCGGCGATGTGGTTGAAGTCCGACGACACCAGGGGCTCGTCGGTCACCGCCAGCACGCCCTTCAGCATGCCCTCGCTGGCCGCCGCGCGCATCGCGTCGTTGATCTCGTCCTTGGTCACCGACCGGCCGGGGACGATCTTGAGGTCGACCACCGAGACATTGGCGGTCGGCACCCGGATCGACGAGCCGTCCAGCTTGCCGGCCAGCTCGGGCAGGACCAGGCCGACGGCCTTGGCCGCGCCGGTCGAGGTCGGGATCATCGACTGGGCCGCGCCGCGGGCCCGGTAGAGGTCCTTGTGCATCTGGTCCAGCGACGGCTGGTCGTTGGTGTAGGAGTGGATCGTCGTCATGTAGCCGCGCTCGATCCCGCACAGGCGGTGCAGGATCTGGGCGACGGGCGCCAGGCAGTTGGTGGTGCACGAGGCGTTGGAGACGATCAGGTCGTCCGCCGTCAGCTGGTCGTGGTTGACGCCGAAGACGATGGTCTTGTCGGCGCTCTCGCCCGGGGCCGAGATCAGCACCCGCTTGGCGCCGGCCTCGAGGTGGGCGGCGGCCTTGTCCTTGGCGGTGAAGATGCCGGTGCACTCGAAGGCGATGTCGACGCCCAGGTCCCTGTGCGGCAGCTCGGCCGGGTTGCGGATGGCGGTGACCTTGATGGGGCCGAGGCCGACGTCGAGGATGTCGCCGTTCACGCGCACCGGGGTCGGGAACCGGCCGTGGGTCGAGTCGTAGCGCAGCAGGTGGGCGTTGGTGTCGATCGGCCCCAGGTCGTTGATGGCCACCACTTCGATATCGCGGCGGGCGTGTTCGACGATCGAGCGCAGGACGAGACGTCCGATACGGCCGAAGCCGTTGATGGCGACGCGAAGGGCCATGGGGGCTGATGCTCCGAAGGGTCCGCCTTGGGATATGAGGCTGACGTGTTTTTGATCGGGTGGACGACGATCGCGTCCGCTAGGCTGGCGTTTTGCGTCCCATGGCCCAGGTGTCAACCCTGACAGGCCGCTAAGGCGCGGGAGTTTCGCCGACTTGACCCCTGTCCTCGTCCTGCTTCTCGCTCTGCAGACCGCTCCGGGCGATCCGGTCTCCACCGCGCCGCCGCAACCGGCGCCGGCCGTCGGGGCCTCGCCGGCCCCCGTTCCTGCGCCGCCCGTGGCCCCCGCGACGCCCGCCCCCCCGCGGAAGATCGAAGACCTGAGCCGTCCGCTCACCGGCGCTGTGCCGCAAGGCTCCTACGAGAGCGGCATCCGCGGCGCCTTCTCCCGCACCCAAAGCCTGCAGGGGCCTCTGGACGGGACCTGGGTCCTGAAGGACGCGGCGGGCGCGTCGCTCTATCGGGTCCAGCTGGTCGACCCAGGCTTCTCCGGCGGGCGCCTCGAAGGGGCCTGGCAAGACCTGCGCTCGGGGTCGCCGATGGAGAGCAGCGGCTTTTTCTCGGGGGTCGCCCGCGAAGGGGCGCGCCTGACCCTTCAGTTCGCCCGCGCCGGCGAGGGGCTGACGGCGATCACCGTCGATCAGCGCCCGGACGGCCGCTATGCGGGGGAACTGAAAGTCGGCGACAAGGGCGAGCCGGTGGTGCTGGCGCGGCCCTGAAAGCCCTTACTTCCGCTTCAGCCCCTGAAAGGCGGTCAGGGCGGCCTCACGGACCGTCGCCAGGTCGGCTTCCGCATAGGGCTTGGCCGTTCCGAAGCCCCACACCGGCTCGGGCCAGGCCGGATCGTCCGGACGGCGGCCGGCGATGTGGATGTGCAGCTGCTCGACCTTGTTGCCTATGGCGCCGACGTTCAGCTTCTCGACCGGACGGCCCGACGCCGCCCCGATGGCGCGGACCGCCATCCCCGCGGCGACGATCTCGTCCATCAGCACGGCCCGGTCCGCCGTCGTCAGGTGCTCCAGCTCGCGGGCGCCGACCTTGCGCGGGACCAGCAGGATCCACGGCCAGCGGGCGTCGGCGTAGAGACGCGCCTCGCTCAGCTTGAGCGAGACAAGGGGGTGGGTGGCGGCGACAAGGCGGGGATCGATCGCGAATTCGGCCATTGAAGGGGTGGAGCCCGGATGTCTGCGACGGCGGCGCCTTCTAGCGCCGCCGCACCGATGAGTCACCAACATAAGACGGCGGCCTTGCCCGGGCGCGCGGCGGCGGCTAGACCGCCCCCCAAATCCAGCCTTCAAACTCGTCCTTTCCGAAACGGAGACTCCTCAGAATGGCTCGCGCGAAAATCGCCCTGATCGGCGCCGGCATGATCGGCGGCACCCTGGCCCACATCGCCGCGCGCGAAGAGCTGGGCGACATCGTCCTGTTCGACATCGCCGAGGGCACGCCCCAGGGCAAGGCGCTGGACATCGCCGAAGCCTCGCCGGTGTTCGGCAAAGACAGCCTGCTGAAGGGCGCTAACGACTACGCCGGCATCGCCGGGGCCGACGTCTGCATCGTCACCGCCGGCGTGCCGCGCAAGCCCGGCATGAGCCGTGACGACCTGCTGGGCATCAACCTGAAGGTGATGAAGGCCGTGGGCGAGGGCATCAAGGCCCACGCCCCGAACGCCTTCGTGATCTGCATCACCAACCCGCTCGACGCCATGGTCTGGGCCCTGCGCGAATTCTCCGGCCTGCCCCACAACAAGGTGGTCGGCATGGCGGGCGTGCTGGATTCGGCCCGCTTCCGCTGGTTCCTGGCCGAGAAGCTCGGCGTTTCGGTCGAAGACGTCCACGCCTGGACCCTGGGCGGCCACGGCGACGACATGGTGCCGATGGTGCGCCACTCCACCGTCGGCGGCCTGCCCCTGCCGGAATGGGTCAACCAGGGCGCGCTCAGCCAGGAAGACCTCGACGGCATCGTCAAGCGCACCCGTGGCGGCGGCGGCGAGATCGTCGCCCTGCTCAAGACCGGCTCGGCCTTCTACGCCCCGGCGGAGAGCGCCATCGCCATGGCCAAGTCCTACCTGCTCGACAAGAAGCGCGTCCTGCCCTGCGCCGCCTATCTGAGCGGCCAGTACGGCGTCAGCGACATGTATGTCGGCGTGCCGGTGGTCATCGGCGCCGGCGGCGCCGAGCGCGTCATCGAATTCCCCACCAACGACGAGGAAAAGGCGATGTTCGCCAAGTCGGTGGACTCGGTGAAGGGCCTGATCGAGGCCTGCAAGACCATCGACACCAGCCTTGCCTAGGCTCCGTGCGGCGTCGGCCCCGGCGCCGCCTTAGGTTGATGACGCGTTGCCACTCTCGCTCCGGCGCCTATTGTCGGGATCGGGGCGGGGGTGGTGATGACGATCATTTCGGACTTTCGGGCGGTCATTTCCGGCGACAGCTGGAATTACCAGGGTGTTCTCGGTCAGGCGGTGTTCCTGACCTATTCGTTCGAGACGGTCGCGAACGCCGACCTGACGCCCGTCGCCGGCTACGGCGCCGCGGCCACGGCGAGCTTCACCCCAATGTCGGAGGCGGAACGCGCCACGGCGCGAGCGGCCCTCGCCGCCTGGGAAGCGGACAGCGGGTTGAAATTTTTCGAGGTCCCCTCCGGCCAGGGCGACATCCGCTTCTCGAAGCTCGATTTCGAACTTATCCCCGAGATCGCCAAGGACTCTTCGGGCTTCGCCTACTATCCCGGCAGTCGCCTGGGCGGCGATGTCCTTCTGGATTCCGCATCCGACTTCAGCACGCACCCCGGCATCCTGCTGCATGAGATCGGTCACGCACTCGGTTTCAAGCATCCGTTCGAGGGGGACCTGACCACCGACACCCTCACCGGACAGCAGAATACGGTCATGGCCTACGGGTCCGAGCCCTCCGAGCTCAAGGCCTACGACCTGGAGGCGGCCCGCCATCTCTACGGGGGTCCCGGGGCCGACGGAACGCAAGTGTCGGCCTGGTCGTGGGACCCCTCCAGCTTCACCCTCGTTCAGACAGGTCTTGCCGGCGGCGACACCCTTCGGGGCGTGGAGACCCTGGACAGGCTCTCAGGCGGGGCGGGGAACGACAACCTGTTCGGCTCCGGCGGCGCGGACCAGGTGAACGGCGACGAGGATAACGACACCCTGTCGGGGGGCGATGGCGACGACAGTGTTTTCGGCGGCGCCGGCGACGACATGCTGGTCGGAAACGACGGGGCCGATGTGCTGGACGGGGGCGACGGGGCCGACGTCCTGATCGACGCCGGCAGCGGCGGCGACACCCTGCGCGGCGGCGCTGGCGCCGACCAGCTCTATGTCGAGGCCGAACGCTTCTTCGTCGACGGCGGGTCCGGGTCGGACGTTCTGGGAATCGTGCTCGATAACCGCCCCGGTCCTTCCGAGTTCAATCTTTCGCGCGCCTTCGCCAATGGAAGCGTCGCCGTCGGCATAGAAGCCTTCGCGCTCTGGAGCGGCGATTTCGGAGACACGGTGACGGGCAGCGACCTGGCCGACCAGATCGCCGGCGAGGGGGGCGACGATCAGCTGAACGGCCTCGCGGCTGACGATGGGATCTGGGGCGACGACGGCGCGGACACGCTCTCGGGCGGGAGCGGCGCCGATTACCTCTCCGGGGGGGCGGGCGACGACATCGTCCTCGGCGGGACAGGAGCCGACTCCATGACGGGCGGCGTCGGCTTCGACCAGGTGAGCTATGCCGACGAGACCGCCGGCGTATCGGCGACCCTGAACAGCGACCGGCCGGTCGATGGCTTCGCGCTGGAGCGGATGATCGGGTTCGAAGGAGCAATTGGCTCGCCGTTCGGCGACAGCCTGACCGGCGACGCCGGCGCCAATCTGATCCGGGGGCTCGATGGGGCCGATCTGGTGGACGGCGGGGCGGGAGACGACGACGTCAACGGCAACGTCGGCGCCGATGTCGTCCATGGCGGGGCGGGGTCGGACTTTGCGCGCGGCGGTAAGGACAATGACGCCGTCTACGGCGACGCGGGCGACGATACCCACGTCAACGGCAACCTGGGAGACGACAGCGTCTATGGCGGCGAGGGGAACGATACCGTCTACGGAGGGCAGGGCGCCGACCATTTGCTCGGCGAAGCCGGGGACGACTGGCTGTCTGGCGACCTGGGAAACGACCTGCTGACCGGCGGCGCTGGCGCGGATCGCTTCCTTTTCCGCGCCGGCAGCGGCGGCGACTGGGTGGCCGACTTCAATGCGGCCGAAGGCGACCGTATCCAGCTGGCGCCAGCCACGGCCTACACGGTCGCCGATATCGCCGGCCAGGCCGCCCTCGATCTCGGGGGCGGGGACGTCATCGTGCTGATGGGCGTCGCCTTTACGGCCTTCACTCCGGGTTGGGTGGTGTTTGTCTAGCCTGCCCCTGCCGAGACGCCGGGCGCAGCCTAGCGGCTGCGGCCCCCGGCCGGCGCGGTCGCGGTCGATCCGCCCGCGGCGCCTGTGTGGGGCGCGGAGCCGTCGCCCTTGGCCGGCTTGACCTTGGCCTCGATGTTCGGATCGCCCCCGCTGGGGCCCGCCGGCTGCTGCTTCTTGTCGTCGGCCATGACAAATCTCCTCATCTGACAGGACCCGAACGCGGAGGAAGCCGCGGTGGTTCAGCCGCCTCCGCTTGCCGCGCGCCCAGCGGGGCTCTATCTCGCTTGCCATGTTCCAGCTGCTGGCCAATCCCGCGCGCTTCATGGCCTTCTCGCGATGGCTGGCGCCGCTGCTCGGCGTTCTCGCCGCGAT
Organism: Caulobacterales bacterium 32-69-10; assembly: GCA_002280485.1. The sequence goes on along the minus strand of NCED01000014.1, from coordinate 8,094 downwards.
CCTGCTCGCCTGGGGCCTGTGGCTGTCGCTCTCGACGCCGGACGACTACCAGCAGGGGGCGACGGTCCGCATCCTGTTCATCCACGTCCCGGCCGCCTGGATGGCCCTGTTCGTCTACATGTGCATGGGCGGGGCCAGCTTCTTCGGCCTGGTGTTCCGCCATTCCCTCGCCGACGCCGCCGCCAAGGCCGCCGCCCCCCTCGGCGTCGTCTTCACCGTCCTGGCCCTGGCCACCGGCTCCCTGTGGGGCCGGCCGATGTGGGGAACCTGGTGGGTCTGGGACGCGCGCCTGACCTCGGTGGTGGTGCTGTTGATGTTCTACCTCGGCTACATCGCCCTGCACCTTGCCATGGACGACGAGGCCAAGGCGGCGCGGGCGGCGGCGATCCTGTCGCTGGTCGGCCTCGTCAACCTGCCCGTGGTCCACTATTCGGTCACCTGGTGGAACACCCTGCACCAGGGCGCCAGCGTGCTGGCCGCCGGCGGGCCGGGCCTGGCGCCGGTTTATCTGCTGCCGCTTGGGGTCATGGCCCTGGCCTATACGACCCTTTTCGGGGCCCTGTGGCTGGTGCGCATCCGCGCCGAGGTGTGGCGCAAGAAGGCCGGGTCCCTGGCCCTGGCGGCGGCGGGGTGAACCGATGACTCCCGATCTGATGCACGTCGGCCCCTATGCGGCCTACATCTGGCCCGCCTACGGCCTGACGGCGGCGGCCCTGGTCTGGATGGTGGTCGACACCCTGCTGCGCTCGCGCGCCTGGCGGGCCCGGGCCGAGGGCCGCAAGCGGCCGCCCCAGCCTTGAGCCCCCAGCCTTGAGCCCCCAGCTATGAAACGCTGGATCGCGGTCCTGCCCCTGGTGGTCCTGGGGCTGCTCGCCCTGCTGTTCGCGGGCTACGGCCTGCGCCACGACCCAAAGGTCGTTCCGGCCGCCCTGGTCGGCAAGCCGCTGCCGGACCTGACCCTGCCCTTGCTGGCCGGGGGACCGCCCCAGCCGGTGAAGGCGCAGCTGCAGGGGCCGACCTTCGTCAACGTCTTCGCCTCCTGGTGCGTGCCCTGCGCCGTGGAGGCCCCGGCCCTGGCGGCCATGCAGGCCCAGGGCGCCCGCATCGTCGGGGTGGCCTACAAAGACGAGCCGGCCGCCTCGGCCGCCTTCCTGCGCCGCTATGGCGACCCGTTCGCGGTGGTGATGGTCGACCGGGACGGCCTTGCCGGCATCGAGCTCGGCGTTTCCGGCGTGCCCGAAACCTTCCTCGTGGCGCCCGGCGGCAAGATCGTCGCCAAGCATTCGGGGCCGCTGCTGCCCGCCGACGCCGAGGCGATGATGGAAAAGGCGCAACACGGCGCCGCCGCGGCGGGCTAAGGTCCGATTCTCAAGCCGGAGCGTCTCTCATGGCCGACATCAGGATCCCCCGCCAGAGTCTGACCCCGACGCCCGCGCCGGTGCGCCCGGCCGTGCGCGCCGCCCAGCAGGCCTTCTTCCAGGCGGCCGCGGCCGGCGAACAGGTCGGCGCCGCCCGGACCGCGCCGCCGCCCCAGTCGGCCGCACCCTCGGCGGCGAAGCCGGCCGAAGCCGATCCCCAGCGGCCGATGCGGCCGGGATCGCTGCTCGACATCAAGGTCTAGGGACGAAGCTCTTCCGAGGGGATGAGCGGAGAAAAGGATCAGACCGGCTCGAGGGCCTTCTCGATCTTGTCGGCCTTCTTGGCCTTTTTCTTCTTCTTGCCGCCGCCCTTGTCCGCCTTGGCCTTCTTGGGCTTGGGGGCCGGCGTGTCGCCGTCCGCCTGGGCGGCCGCGCTCTTCTCGACCTTGGCCTCGGCCTTGTCGCCGGCGCGGGCCAGCAGGTGCAGGGCCTCGACGAAGCTGTCGCGCTTGCCCTTGGGCAGGCAGGCCAGGATGCGGTGGTCGGCCGCCTCGGCCCTGGGCGAGGCTTCGGTCAGGGCCTCCTGGCCCTTCTCGCTGAGCCGAACGGCGTTGGCGCGGCCGTCCGAGGTCGAGCGTTCCCGGACGAGCAGCCCCTTGCCGATCATGCGGGCGACCAGATCAGCCAGGGTGGAGCGGTCGATGCCGGTGGCGCGGACCAGGTCGGTCTGGGTCAGGCCCTCGCGCGCGGCCACGGCGCTGAGCACCGCATACTGACGCTGGGTGGGGGCGCCCGGCGCGGCTTCCTCGGTATAGAGATCGAGGGCGAGCTGCAGGGCCCGATGGAGGAGGTGGCTGGGCGAACGCTCCAGAGCGTCCACACCGTCGCCGCTTCGCTTGCCGGCCTTGGCCATTGTCGCCCCTGCGGAGGTTTTGCTCCGGGTCCCCCTTAACCGGGGAACGCGTCACTTTCGCGACATGGTACAGCCAGAAGCGTCGCCTTGGCGCGCAGTCTTATGCGGCCGACGCGATCCGGCCGGCGGCCTGGGCGGCCATGAAGTCGTCGATCTGTTCGATGGGCATGACGGGGGAGGCGACCCCGTGCTCCAGGTGCATGAACTTGTTGCACAGGCCCTTGACCAGATCCATTTCGTGCGAGGCCAGGACCAGGATGTGCGACTGCTCGATCAGGCGCATCAGCCGGGCGCGGGCCGCGTCGCGGAACTCGGCGTCGCCGACCGCGATCCACTCGTCCATCAGCAGGATGTCGGCGTCCACGGCCGTGGCCACGGCGAAGGCCAGGCGCGCCAGCATGCCCGACGAATAGGTCTTCAGCGGCAGGCCGAGGAACTGGCCGAGCCCGCTGAAGCTGGCGATCTCCTCGGTCTTGGCCTGGATCTGCGCCTTGCTCAGCCCCGCCACCAGCCCGCGCAGGTAGATGTTCTCGTTGCCGGTCGCGGTCGGCTGCAGGCCCAGCGACAGGTCGAGCAGGCCGGCGATCTTGCCCACCGTGGTCAGCGACCCCTCGTCCGGGGCGTAGACACCGGCCATGACCCGCAGCAGGGTGGTCTTGCCCGAACCGTTGGGGCCGACCAGGGCCAGCCGGTCCCCGGCCTTCAGCGACAGGTTGACGTGGCTGAGCGCCGAGACGGTGTTGGAGCCGCCGCCGGACCCGCGCCCGCCGATGGCGCCGCCGATGGCGATCTTGGCCAGCGACCGCTTCAGGGACCGCTGATCCGCCCCGTAGACCGGGAAGCGGATGGCGAGATCCCGCATCTCGATGGCGACTTCGCTGCTCATGCCGACACTCTTGATATGAGGCTCACAGGTAGTGCACGACGCGCCGGCGGGTGCGGGCGAACAGGACGTAGGCGAAGATCCACCCCACCACCGCCATGGCGATCAGCAGCAGGTAGCTGTGCAGGGCTACCGGCTCGCCCAGCAGGGGCCGGCGGGTGACCTCCAGCATGTGGTAGAACGGGTTGCCGTTGAGCACGAAGCGGTGCGCCTTGATGGCTTCGGGCCGCCAGAACACCGGGGTGATGAACACCGCCACCTGCACCACGGCGGTGACGATCTGCGGCACGTCGCGGAAGCGGGCCGAGATGATGCCGCTGGCGAGGGCGATCCAGCACAGGTTGATCAGCACCAGCGCGAACCCGGCCAGGCAGAGCAGCGGGTTGGCCACCTTCCACAGGCCGAAATAGACGATCACAGCGACGATGATCAGCAGCTGGTGAGCGAAGTTGATCAGGTTGCGCGCGACCATCCGGGCGATGAAGCTCATCATCGGTATGGCGGTCTGCTTGATGATCGCCCCCGAGGCGATGAAGGCGTCGCAGCCCTCGGTGATCACCTGCGAGAAGAAGGTCCAGAACACGATGCCCGTGGCCAGCCAGGGGATGTACTCGGCCAGGCTCAGGTTGAGCAGCTGGGAGTACATCAGGCCGACGCCGCCGATCATCGCCGCGGTCGTGGCGGTGATCCAGAACGGGCCGAGCAGGGAGCCGCGGTAGCGCGAGGTGATGTCATGGGTGGCGAGCGCCATCCACAGCCGCCAGCGGTGCGCCGCCCCGGCAAAATCGCTTCCCGCTTCCTTGAGGTCGGCGCCGAGGCCGCTCCGCCCGCTGATGTGGATGCGCGGCAAATCAGTCATGACGGACAATGCTGGAGCTTTCCGGGAGGGTGGCGTCGAATAGCAGACCCCCCAGGGGGTCACAAGCGGATCGGGCCGCGGCCAACCCGCCAGCTTGGCGATGGCGCGTTGACAGGGGCGATCAGGACGCTACTCCAAACCCAGGCTCGCAAGGGGGCGGCCGGAGCCGCAGCGACGGCTTAAGAAGGATCGAAGTGCTGAAGAAGGTCTCTTCCGAGGCGGACGACCGGTCCGGACGGACGTCCCGCACCTCGCTCGCCGTCCTGATCGTGGGCATGCACCGCAGCGGCACCTCGGCGCTGGGCGGGGTGCTGAACCTGCTCGGCGTGCCCGCTCCCGAGCAGCAGGTGACGACGGACCACCACAATCTGCGCGGCTATTTCGAGCCCCAGCGCATCGTCGACTTCCACGAGGCCCTGTTCGCCCGCCTCGGCTCGCCCTCCAACGACCCCCTGCCGCTCGACTATGGCTGGGTGGCCTCGCCGGTGGGCCGGGCGGCGGCCGAGGAATTGGCCGACCTCTTGACCGACGAGTTCGGCGCCGAGCCGATGCGCCTGTTCAAGGATCCGCGCATGTGCCGGCTGCTGCCGGTGTGGACCCAGGCCCTGGAGATCGGTCAGCGCCAGGCCGTGGCGATCCTGCCGGCGCGCCATCCCCTGGAGGTGGCCGGGTCCCTGGCCGCCAAGGCGGGGCTGTCGCGGCCCTATTCCCTGTTCATGTGGCTGCAGCACATCGTCTACGGCGAGCGGTTCAGCCGCGGCATGGCCCGCAGCTTCACCTTCTACGACGACCTGATGGGCGACTGGCGCACCCTGGTCGCCAAGATGGAGCGCGAGCTCGGCCTCGCCTGGCCTCGCGACCTGATGCGGGCGGCGCCGGAGATCGACGCCTTCCTCACCGGCGAACTGCGCCACCACAGCGCCGAGACCCCCCTCGACGACCGCGACCCGCTGCAGCGACTGTGCCAGCAGGCCTGGGATGCGCTGAAGCGCCTGCGGGACGATCCGGACGACGCCGAGGCCATGGCCACTCTCGACCGGCTCGGCGAGGCCCTCACCGAGGGCGTCGGCCTGTTCGGCCCCCTGGTGGTCTCGTACCAGCGCGACGTCGAACGGCTGCATGGCGCGCACGACGAGCTGCGCGTCCGCGACCGGATCATCGCCGACCTGAACGGGATGATCCACGAGCGGGACGAACTGATCCTGGCGCGTGACGCCGAGGTGCTGCGCCTGCTGGAGGCCGACAGGGCCCTGGCCACGGTCCGCGACCGGCTGACCCAGCGGGACCAGGAGCTGCGCTGGGCCCGCGAGGGCGTGCTTGTCCGCGACCGCCAGATCCGTGACCTCGATGACCTGGTGAAGAGCGTCGAGCACGAGCGCCGCCGCTGGGAGAACGCCGCCGCCGAGGCGACCCTGGCCCGATGGGCCGCCGAAACCGACCAGCGCGAAGCGCAGGCTCGGCTGCACGGTTTCGAGACCAGCACCACCTGGAAGGCGACCCACGGCCTGAGGCGGGTGATGGAGCGGGCGCCGCTCCTGCGCACCCTGCTGCGCCGCAGCGCCAAGCTCGCGTGGTGGATCGCGACCGGCAAGCTGATCCGCAAGCTCGCCGAGCGCGACGCCGTGCAGCCGACGGCCCTCGACGCCGCTCCCGAGACCGTTGATGCGCCCGCCGTCGAGGCGGAGGCGCCCCGGGCTCCGGCCCTGCGCGAAGCCCCGCCGCCGCACATCGCCTTCCTGTCGGGCGAGCCTGACACCCCCGGCCACAAGTACCGGGTTATTCGCATCGCCGAGGCGGCGCGGGCCCTGGGCTTCACGACCAGCATCACCCGGTTGGACCAGGCCCACGCCGAGCTGGACCGCTTCGGCGCGGCCGACCTGATCTACATCTGGCGCGCGGCCTGGGACGAGGTGAACGTCGCGCCGGTCATCGAACGCGCCGCGGCTGGCGGCGTCCCGGTGATCTTCGACATCGACGACCTGATCTTCGATCCTAGCCTGGTTGAGACCGACGTCATCGACGGCGTGCGCAGCCAGAATCACGACCCGGAAGCCATCAAGGACTATTTCTCGCGCCTGCAGCGCACCCTGATCGCCTCGGATTTCGGCTGCTCGCCCACCCCCGCCCTGTCGCAGCTCATGCAGCGCTGGAGCATGACCCACGAGAAGGTGGCGTTCCGCATCCCCAACGGCTTCGACGAGGCCGGCATGGTGCGCTCGCGCCTGGCCGCCCGGGCGCGGCGCGCCGAGGAGCACGATGGCTTCGTCAGGATCGGCTACGCCGCCGGCTCCCGAACCCATCAAGCCGACTTCGCCCAGGTGGCGCCGGCCGTGGCCCGCATCCTGCGCGAGCACCCGGAGGCGCGGCTGGTGGCCTTCACCGGCCAGTGGGGCCCGACCCTGGACGTCTCCGAATATGCCGAGTTCGACGGCCTGGCCGACCAGATCGAGTGGCGGCAGTTCGTGCCGATCGAGAACCTGCCCGACGAGATCGCCCGGTTCGACATCAACCTCGCCCCGCTCGAGACCGGCAATGTGTTCTGCGAGGCCAAGAGCGAGCTGAAGTATTTCGAGGCCGCCCTGGTCGACACCCCGACCATCGCCTCGCCGACCGAACCCTACCGAATCGCGATCCGCGACGGGGTGACCGGCTTCCTGGCCCTGACCGGCGACGATTGGTACGCGGCCCTCAAGCGGCTGGTGACCCAGCCCGACTTGCGCAAGACGGTCGCCCGCGCCGCCCTGCTGGACTCCATCGTGCGCTACGGTCCGGAGCGCCGGACGGAGCTGCTGGGCTCCATCCTCGATCAGACCCTGCAGCGGGGCCGCGTGGGCGCCCGCGCCTTCGCCCTCGATATCGCCCGCGACCTCGACGTCCCGGCGCGGACGCCGCAGATCCCCGCGCATGAGGTGCTGTTCGAACACGACCGGCTGGGGCCCGCGCGCGTCACGGTGGTGATCCCGCTCTACAACTACGCCAACCACGTGGTCGAAGCCCTTGAGTCGGTCCGTGGCCAGACCATGCGCGAGGTCGACCTCATCGTGGTCGACGACGGCTCGACGGACGCCTCGGTCGAGGTCGCGCTGGCGTGGATGCGGCAGCACGTCCTCAGCTTCAACCGCGTGCTGCTGCTGCGCAACCTGGCCAATTCGGGCCTCGCCCTGACCCGCAACGTCGGCTTCGCCTGCGCCGACACCCCCTTTGTCCTGCCCCTGGACGCCGACAACCGGCTGCTGCCCGAGGCTCTGGACCGGTTGCTGAAGCGGCTGCGCGAGACGACCGCCGCCTTAGCCTAACCCTACAGCCGCGAGTTCGGCGACGCGCAGACCGCCGAGGACCGCCCCCCGCTGGGGATCGCACCGTTCGATCCGGCCCGCTTCAAGGGCGCCAACTACATCGACGCCATGGCCCTGGTGCGCCGCTCGGCCTGGGCGGCGGTCGGCGGCTACGACCACATCCGCTTCGGGTGGGAGGACTATGACTTCTGGTGCAAGCTGGTCGAACAGGGGATGTTCGGCGAGCAGGTCGCCGAGGTCCTGGCCGAATACCGCGTGCACAACGATTCGATGCTCCGGTCGCAGACGGACGTGAACGCCAACAAGCGCCGCCTCCTGGCCGACATTCACCGCCGCCACCCCTGGCTGCGGGTGGCCGAGGCCGACCACGCCCTGCACCCGCCGGCGCCTGTCTCGGCCGACGCGAGCGCCGACCATCCGCGCACGGCGGAGGAGCAGGCCGCCCGGCTGGAGCGCATCCTTCCTCACCTGCGCTGCCCCCAGACCGGCCAGCCGCTCGCCCTGCGCGGCGCCGGCCTGGGCGTCGCCGGCTCGGCCAAGTCCTGGCCCCTGGCGCACGGCCGGCCCGTCCTGTTCCCGGGTCTTGGCGAGCCGCGGGTCATGCCGGGGGACCACGTGTCCAACGAACTGCCGCAACGCGCCCTCCAGTTGATCGAGCAGACGGACGGACTGGTGCTGAACCTGTCGGCCGGAGGCAGCGCGCGGGCCTTCGACCACGTGATCGAGGCCGAGTTCGCCGTCTTCCGCCACACCGACGTGCTGGCCGACGCCCACGCCCTGCCGTT
>NCED01000140.1 GCA_002280485.1 Caulobacterales bacterium 32-69-10 | reverse complement strand
CGCCCAGCGCATAGTCGGCGCTGTCGCCGGCCTTCAAGGTCGCCGCCACGATCCGCGCATCGGTGCGGATCGGCAGTGCATCCGTATCGCTTTCAAAGCCCGAGGCCAGGACCACGAACTGGCCCGAACGCTCGCCCTTGGGGAAGGGTTTGGTGCCCCAGCTGGGCGCCTCGCCGCGCTTGGTCGGCTCGATCCAGATTTGGAAGATCCGGGTCAGGTCCGGCTCGGCGTTGTACTCCGAGTGGCGGATGCCGGTGCCCGCGCTCATCACCTGGACGTCGCCGGCCACGGTGCGGCCCTTGTTGCCCAGGCTGTCCTCGTGGGTGATGGCCCCGTCGCGGACATAGGTGATGATTTCCATGTCGGCGTGCGGGTGGGGCGGGAATCCGGTGCCGGCGGCGATTTCATCGTCGTTCCAGACCCGCAGATTGCCCCAGCTCATCCGCTTGGGATCATAATAGTTGGCGAAGGAGAAGTGATGCTTGGCGTTCAGCCAACCGTGGTTGGCGCCGCCCAGCGATTCAAAAGATCTGCGCTCGATCATCGGTCTATCCTCAGGCCGGGCCGTCCCGGCGTCATTTGCTTGACGCCAAGATAGAGATCGACGACCGAACAGAAATAGAAACACCTGAAACTCATCGTTTCCCAGCCGAGAGCGCTTCATGTCCCGCCTGCCTGACCTTGAAGCCATGGCCATCTTCGCCAAGGTGGCCGAGAGCCAGTCCTTCTCCGGCGCGGCCGACAGTCTGGGCCTGTCCAAGGCGACCGTGTCCAAGGCGGTGACGCGGCTGGAACAGCAGCTGAAGACCACCCTGCTCCACCGGACCTCGCGCCGCTTCGCCTTGACCGACGCCGGCCGCACTCTGGCGGCGCGAGCGGCTCAGATGCTGGCCGAGGCCGAGGGCGCGGTCTCCGAAGCCCTGGACATGTCGGTGACGCCGCGCGGCCTGGTGCGGCTGGCGGCCCCCATGTCCTTCGGCATGGCCTATGTGGCCCCGGCCCTGCCGGAGTTTCTGGCCCGCCACCCCGATGTCTCCATTGATCTTCACCTGTCGGACGAGGTGATAGACCTGGTCGGAGGTGGATTCGATTGCGCCCTGCGCATCGCCGCCCTGCCGGATTCCTCCCTGACGGCGCGTCGGCTGCGACCCGTCGAGCGCCGGCTGGTGGCCTCGCCGGAC
>NCED01000139.1 GCA_002280485.1 Caulobacterales bacterium 32-69-10 | reverse complement strand
CGCAGCACGGCGATCGAGGCCGCGCGCATCCGCTGGTATTCCTTGTCGGTCAGGGTCAGGGCCGGGGCGACAGTGATGGAGTCGCCGGTGTGGACGCCCATCGGGTCGATGTTCTCGATGGAGCAGACGATGATGCAGTTGTCGGCCTTATCGCGGACGACCTCCATCTCGTACTCTTTCCAGCCGAGCACGCTCTCTTCGATGAGCACCTCGGTGGTGGGCGACAGGTCGAGACCGCGCTCAACGATCTCGCGGAATTCCTCGACATTGTAGGCGATGCCGCCGCCGGTGCCGGCCAGGGTGAAGGACGGCCGGATGATGGCCGGCAGGCCCACGAACTCCAGACCCTCCAGGGCCTCGTCCATGGAATGGGCGGCCTTGGACTTGGGGCTTTCCAGCCCGATGGCGTCCATGGCGTCGCGGAATTTCTGCCGGTCTTCGGCCTTGTCGATGACCTCGGCCCGGGCCCCGATCATCTCGACATTGTACTTGGCCAAGGCGCCTGAGGCTTCCAGGGCCAGGGCGGTGTTCAGGGCCGTCTGGCCGCCCATGGTGGGTAGGAGCGCGTCGGGGCGCTCCTTGGCGATGATCTTCTCGACCATCTCCGGGGTGATCGGCTCGATATAGGTCGCATCGGCCACGTCCGGGTCGGTCATGATCGTGGCCGGGTTCGAATTGACCAGGATGATCCGGTAGCCCTCGGCCCGCAGGGCCTTGCAGGCCTGGACGCCGGAATAGTCGAACTCGCAGGCCTGGCCAATGACGATCGGGCCGGCGCCGATGATGAGGATCGAGGAGATGTCGGAGCGTTTGGGCATGTTTTTTCCGCGCGCAAGGACGGCCGCGCACATCAGCGCGCCCGACACCGGTCAGAATGCAGGTTAAGTCGCCCGTTTAGAGACGGAGTCGGGACCGCGCAAGCGTCGCCTTCACGGCAGCGGTTAACAAGCCTCCCTTGCGGAACGGGACGGTCCTGAAACCAAAGAAGGCCGGCGCTTGCGCGCCGGCCTTCCGGAAGGTTCGTGCATTAGGCCTTCGGGCCTGCGGGATCAGACCTGCAGGTTGGAAGCCGCCATCTTGCCGCTGCGGCGGTCACGTTCCAACTCGAAGGTGATCTTGTCGCCTTCATTGAGCGTGCGCAGGCCGGCGCGCTCAACGGCGGAAATGTGAACGAAAACGTCGGGACCG
>NCED01000138.1 GCA_002280485.1 Caulobacterales bacterium 32-69-10 | reverse complement strand
GTCGATGTCCTCGCAGCCGCCGGCGAAGACCACGTCCTGCTTGCCCCACTGGATCTGTTCGACCCCGGCGCCGATGCAGTGGGCGGAGGTCGCGCAGGCCGAGCTGATCGAATAGTTGACGCCGCGCATCTGGAACCAGGTCGACAGCACCGCCGAGGGGCCGGACGCCATGGCCTTGGGCACGGCGAACGGGCCGATCCGCTTGGGCGAGCCCTTCTCAATGGTGGTGGCCGCCGCCTGCAGGATCACCTGGGTCGAGGGGCCGCCTTCGCCGACGATCAGGCCGATGCGGTCGTCCTTGATCTCGTCCGCCGTCATGCCCGAGGACTTCAGGGCTTCCTCAAAGGCGATGTGCGCCCAGGCGGTGCCGTTGGCCAGGAAGCGGGCGGCGCGACGATCGACCAGTTCTTCCCACGGGCCGATCCTGGGCGGCGCCCAGACCTGGCTGCGGAAGCCGTATTTGGCGTGATCGGGCGCATGGACGACGCCCGAACGGGCCTCGCGCAGGGACTGGGTCACCTCTTCGGCGCCATGGCCGATGGAAGAGACGATGCCCAGGCCGGTGACGACGACACGACGCATATTGTTTCCTTCTTAAGCTTCTCGACCCGAGAGTCTTCCGCGCTGTCCGCGGTTATATAGGGGTTTAGGCGCTCGCCTGCTCATCCTTGGCGGCGCCAAAGAGTCCCACCCGCATGTCGTTGCAGGTGTAGATCACCTCGCCGTCGGCCTCCAGCACGCCGTCGGCGATGCCCATCACCAGTTTGCGATTGATGACGCGCTTCAGGTTGATCTTGTAGACCACCTTCTTGATGTCCGGCGTCACCTGGCCGGTGAACTTGACCTCGCCGACGCCCAGGGCGCGGCCGCGGCCCGGGCCGCCGATCCAGCCCAGATAGAAGCCGACCAGCTGCCACATGGCGTCCAGGCCCAGGCAGCCGGGCATGACCGGGTCGCCGATGAAGTGGCACTGGAAGAACCAGAGCTCGGGATTGATGTCGAGTTCGGCCTCGACATAGCCCTTGCCGTGGGTTCCGCCGTCGGCCGAGATCTGGGTGATCCGGTCGAACATCAGCATCGGCGGGGCGGGCAGTTGCGCATTGCCGGGACCGAACAGTTCGCCGCGCCCGGAGGCGAGCAGGGCCTCGTGATCGAAGGACGAGGGATATTGGGACTGGGTCAAGGCGGTTCCGTTACGT
>NCED01000081.1 GCA_002280485.1 Caulobacterales bacterium 32-69-10 | reverse complement strand
GAACTTGTCGACCGCCTTCATCAGGCCGATGTTGCCCTCCTGGATCAGGTCCAGGAACTGCAGGCCGCGGTTGGTGTATTTCTTGGCGATGGAGATCACGAGGCGCAGGTTGGCCTCGACCATTTCCTTCTTGGCCTGACGGGCCTCGCGCTCGCCCTTCTGCACCGTGTGGACGATGCGGCGGTAGTCGTCGATTGGCACGCCGGTCTCGGTGGCGAGGCTGGCCACGTCCTGGCGGATGTCGCCGATCTGGCTGGCGTCGTTGTCGATGAACTTGGTCCACCGGACGCCCTGCTCCTTCATCCGGTCGCCCCAGCTGGGGTCGAGCTCGGCGCCGAAGTAGCCCTTGAGGAATTCGGGGCGCGAGATTCCGTAGCTGTCGGCCAGGCGCAGCAGCCGGCCTTCCAGGCCCATTAGCCGCTTGTTGATCGCATAGAGCTGCTCGACCAGCGCCTCGATGCGGTTGTTGTTCAGCTTCAGGGTCTTGAGGTGCTGGGTGATCGCCAGGGCCGTGTTGTCATAGGCCTTGCGGTCGGCGGCGGACAGGTCCTTGCCGGACAGGCGCGCCTCGACCAGCTTTTCCTGCAGCTTGCGGAAGCCTTCGAACTCGACGGCGATGGCGTCCAGGATGGCCATCACGCCTTCGCGCAACTCGGCCTCCATGGCCGAGACGCTGGGGCCCGCGCCGTCGTCGAAATCGTCCTCGTTCTCTTCGGCCGCCTCGGCCGCGGCGGTGGCTTCGCCGTCGGCGGTGACCTCGGGGCTGGCCTCGGCGGGGGGGGCGGCTTCGCCCGGAAGCACGGGCGCCGTGCCGTCAGCGTTCGCCGCGCCGGCCTGGCCGCCATAGGTCTGTTCGAGGTCGATGATCTCGCGCAGCAGGATGCGGCCCTGGGCCAGCTCGTCGCGCCACACCATGATGGCTTCGAAGGTCAGGGCGCTTTCGCACAGGCCCCGGATCATGGTGTCGCGGCCGGCCTCGATGCGCTTGGCGATGGCGATTTCGCCCTCGCGGCTCAGCAGTTCGACCGAGCCCATCTCGCGCAGGTACATGCGCACGGGGTCGTCGGTGCGGTCGTAGGTTTCGGGCTTGGTGGTCTCGACCACCTGGGTCTCTTCGCGGACGGCCACTTCGCCGCCCTCGGCGCCTTCGGCCTCCTCGTCGGCCTCGACGACGTTGACGCCCATCTCCGAGAGCATGGCGAGGGTGTCCTCGATCTGCTCGGAGGTGACCTCTTCGGACGGCAGGACCTTGTTCAGCTCGTCCATGGTGACGTAGCCGCGGGCCTTGGCCTGCTTGATGAATTTCTTGACCCCGGCGTCGGTAAGATCGAGCAGCGGCCCGTCGTGGGTCGTCTCGGTGGTTTCCGCCTCAGCCGTGTTCGTCGTCATCTATGCCTCCGGTCCCGGCGGCGCGAAGTGTGCGCGCACATCCGGAAAACAACCTTAACGCGGCGTCTTCACGCCCTTCGGTGACCAAGCGTCGTCCCTACGACCCTTCGCCACCCCAAACTGTTCCTGACTTTATCGCGCGCCGGAGCGTGTCTCGTTCCGCTTTCAGACGGCTGAAGGCGCCCGCGTCGAGCCCTTGGCTCGCTTCGGCCTTGGCGGCCGACAGGGCGCTCTCCAAAGCCGCCATCCGGGTCAACATCTCGAAGGCCTGCGACCACTGGTCCTTTGCAGTGAGGTCCGGCTCCGCAGACAGGAACGGGGCCGACGATTTCCCGGCGGCCCTGGCGATTTCCATCAAGAGGGCGCCGTAGCCCCGCTCAGCCAGATGGCGAACGAGACCCCCGGAGTCAAGGCCGGCTGGCGATCCGTCCTGCTCATGCTGCTCCGGGGCGTCATAGTCAAGCCGCAAGCGGATGATTTCGCGGGCCAGGGGTTCAAGATCCGGATGACCAAAGCCGGAGTTCTCCAGGGCCTCCAGATGCGGCTCCAGCCACTCGGGATGGGCGAGCGCAGCCTGCACCACCGCGGCCATGGCCGAGGGCAGGAAGTGGTGCAGCGCCTGGGCCCCGGCGCGCCCCTGCGGCGTAGGGGGAGCGGGGGGCTCGGCGCCGTTCCGCCAGCGCCCGCCCTGGCCTCGCCCGCCGGCCTTGAACGGCCGGGCCGGAGGGCTCCAGGCCGGCGCCGCTGGCCGCTTCCTTTCGAACAGTTCGTCGAGCCGGTGCAGCAGCTCCTCGCGATAGGCCTGGGCCAGGTCCTTGTCCTGGATCGACCCCGCTGCGGCGCGTAGCCGCGCCTTCAGGCCGGCCCGGTGTTCGGGAGTATCAAGCGGCTCGAGATCCTTCTCGCGTTCGAACAGGGCGTCGACGAACGGCTTGGTCTGCAGAATCTGGGCTTTCAGCGCCGCCGCCCCCTGCTCGCGCAGCACATCGTCGGGGTCCTTGCCGCCCTGGATCAGGGCGAAACGGAACGAGCGGCCGGGCTTCAGGTGCGGCAGGGCCCGGTCGATCACGCGGCTGGCGGCGCGCAGCCCAGCCTTGTCGGCGTCGAAGCACAGGGTCGGCTCGGGGTGCAGCCGCCACAGCCGCTCCATCTGCTCTTCGGTCAGGGCCGTGCCCATCGGGGCCACCGCGGCGATGTCCGCCCGCTGGCAGGCGATGACGTCCATATAGCCCTCGACCACCACGATCGGGGCGCCGTCGCCGCCCACATGCAGCAGCCGCCGGGCCTCGGCCTGGCCATAGAGGTTCGAGCCCTTGTGGAAGATCGAGGTTTCGGGGCCGTTGAGGTACTTGGCCCGCGCCTCGGCATCCATCGCCCGTCCCCCGAACGAGATCACCCGGCCGCGATGGTCGGCGATGGGGAAGATGATGCGGTCCCTGAAGCGGTCGTAGGGCGCGCCGCCGTCCTCGGGTTCGATCAGCAAGCCGGCGTCGATCAGCTCCCGAGCGTTGGCGCCCTTGGCGATCAGATAATCCTTCAGGGCGGTGCGTCCCCCGGGGGCGTAGCCCAGCCGGAACCGCGCCCAGTCCTCCTCCGGCAGGGCTCGCCCCGCCAGATAGGTCCGCGCCGCAGCACCCACCGGCCGCCGCAGCTGGGCCTCGTACCACTTGGCCGCCGTATCCAGCCATTCGCTGAGGCCGGCGCGCTGGCTCTCCACCTCGGCCGCGCGGGGGTCCACCGCCGGCATCGGCACCCCGGCCTCGGCGGCCAGACGCTCCACAGCTTCGGGGAACGACAGCCGCTCGGTCTCCTGCCAGAAGCTGATCAGGTCGCCGTGCTTGCCGGATGAGAAGTCGTGGAAGAAGCCCTTCTCGTCGTTGACGTAGAACGAAGGCGTCTTCTCCTTGGCGAAGGGCGACAGGCCGACATATTCGCGGCCCTGCCGGCGCAGCTTCACCGTCCGCCCGATCACATCGGACAGCCGCACGCGGGTCTTGATCTCCTCCAGGAACCGCTCGTCGAAACGCATCTTGGATGTCTTAACCGCCCAGCCGGGGTGGGGCGATAGGCAAATGCCCGCCCTCGCACCCGCGTGGCCTTCCCCCTATATTTCAGCCATGCCCAAGGCCGACGCCCGCTATCCCGTCATGCGTTCCGAAGCCGAGTGGCGGCGCCTGCTTTCACCCGCCGCCTACAAGGTGCTGCGCACCGAGGGTCGTCTTCGTCCTCGAAGGCGCCCCACCGTTTCAACCGTTCGATCCGGGTCTCTCCGCCCGTTTTCACGACGGTCCGCACCTTACCGGCGCCGGTAGCCGTCACGGCGTCCGCGAGGCGGTTTGAGTGCGTGACAAGCCAGACCTGCGTTCGCTTGGCGGCTTGGCCGATGAGACCGGCCAGCGGCTCCATCAAGTCCGGATGGAGACTGGCTTCCGGCTCGTTCAGAGCGATGAATGGCGGCAAGCGATAGGCCAGCAGCGCACCCGCCAGCGCCAGGAAGCGCAGGGTTCCATCCGACAACTCTCGCGCTTCGAAAAGCCTCTGCGGAAACTCAGGGAACGTCATCCCAAAACTAGCGGCGCGGCCGGGCGCCGGGACGACCAGCCTGGCGCCGGGAAATGCGCGCTCCACCGCCTCGTCCAAATCGACCGTGTCCTGCCTGATGTGAGCGAGCGTGGCGAAGACGGCGGCAAGGTTTGACCCGTCCGACGCCAGGGAAGGCGTGGCGACGGGCGCACAGGGGCGGCGCAGCGGCGAGTCCGCGTCGGTCCTCAGCCCATGATAGAACCGCCACTGCAGAAGGGTGCGTCGCACCGCGTCGAGCTCGGGATGGCGCGAGGGATCTTCGAGCCTGCCCAACACGGTCTCTGACGGCAGGAGGTCGAGGTCGATCTCGACAGGCCGGCCATCCTCGTCGCGCGCCATTACAGACAAGACGTTTCGGTCTATCAGCCGGACCGGCCTGGCGGTGGCCAAATAGCTAAGGGCTTCGCTCTTAATCTGTGCTTCCCCTTCAAAGGCTGCTGAGACACCTCTGACCGGAAGCCCAACTTCGACCTCGTAACGATAGGTGCTCGCGCTCGCGTCCGAAGGCGCGAACTCTACGGCCAGCGAAATGCGTCTTGGCGCAGACTTGCGATGCACGCCCGCCCAAAGCGCGGACTCCAACCCACCCTCATCGGCCAGATCGGTCGCCAAGGTGTTCGCCGCGGCCGACCGAAGCAGTTCAAGAGCCCGATAGAGGTTGCTCTTCCCAACACCGTTGACGCCGACAAGCACATCGAGCTGCGACATCGGATAGGCGATCTGCCTTAGAGATCGAAAGCCTTCGGCTTCGAACTGCCGGACGGACAGGGTCATGGGGCGTGAGACCAGCTAAAGGGGTATGCCAATTACTCGGTCACCGGTTCCTGCGCTCCTTCCGAGCCGTCGTCAGGCTCGACGTACCAGCGCAGGTTTTCCAAGCGGATGTCCTGCCGCAGAGCCGGCCCAACCCGCCTCATAAACTCGACGTACGCAGCGTGCGGCCGCGACTTGCTGGCCCAAAAAGTCACGTCCTCGAAAACCAGGTAGTAGTCATCTATCAAGGTGACCTGAAACCACAGGCTTCGACCTTGGAACTTAAAGCTGCATTCCCACCCATGTTCGTGGGCATGCTGGGGCGCTTCGACGGCGCATCCGAAAGCGCTCAAGTCCTCCGCAATCGCCTTCGCAACACTTTTCCCGCCGTATTGAACGAAATCTCTCCCGTCCTCAGTTTCGATCTCGTCGGTCGGCAAGCTCGATGTGCATTTGGCCCAGGGCTTGATCTTCATCTGCGCGGATCCATTTGCCAGCCCGCATCTACCAGCGCACCAATACCAGCCAAGCCCGCACCACCCGTGGCTTTGAGGGGGCCCGGAGCACCATAAAAGCCGCGGCCGAGCGGACCATACTTCTGCCAGCCGAGGTCTCTACCGCTCCAACGACCACCACCGAACTCGGCTGGAATTTTTCCGCCGTAGTAGGAGGGGTCAACCTTGAAATGGCGTTCGTAGAACGCTCCGCGATCAACGCCCGTAGGCTTCAAGACATTGAAGGGACTGTCTCGAAGAATCCTTGGGACCGGGCCACCTCCCAAAGTTTTCGGGAAAGCCTTGGATTGCGCTCGATAGTGGTGCCCCACACCGTCATAAGGAGTGGCGAAATACTCAGACAGACCGCGCGGATAGCCGCGAGCAAGATACTTGGCCGTCCCGCTCTTTTGAAGCAGGCCCAATTCGGCCAAACCTTTCAATTCGGCGCCCCCAAAAAGCACTGACCCGACATCGAAGAGGGCTTCGCCCCGGTTTAGTCCAAGGTCGAAATTTCGGCGGAGTTCTCCGCGGAAAGTGTCCCCCTGTCTCGCGGCAGCGGGATTGATCTTTGCGTTAGTCTCTTCGGCCACGCGGTGCGCATCATTCAAAACTGTGCTTGGGTTGGTTCGCACCCTATGGAGGTAACGAATACCCTGCCGCCCCGCATCGATAACTGCATCCCACGCGGCTTGGCCACGAGGGCTTGACTGAGCGTCATAAGGGTCGAGCAGGCGACCGAAGAAATTCAGGCCCTCGCCCGCTCCTTCAACAAGATGCCAGGCGCCCCTGGCGAAGCCGGGACCGGTTCCAGAAAGACCGGCAAGCGTACCCCCGACCGCCTTTGCGGCGGAGTTTCGATCCAGCCAGTCCATCCAGGCGGGCTGAGGAGCCCTGCCCCTTGGCGCAGCCGACCCTGAGAAATGCCGATCCGGTCGCGTCATGCTCAAGCTCTCTTCCCTTCAGCTTAACGATGGAACAAAAATAGAACAATAAGCCGGCGCATTATCTTGAGCCGCGATGGCCGGCATGGCTTTCATCTGCCGCGCAGGCGCCGCATCTATCCGGGATGACGAAGCCCCCTCGCCCCGTTCCCCCCGTCGCCCCCAGCATCCCCCACCGCACCGAGCAGCTCGGCCGCGTTCGCGTCGACGACTACGCCTGGATGAAGGACGACAACTGGCAGGCGGTGATGCGCGATCCGCAGCTGCTCCGCGCCGATATCCGCACCCACCTGGAGGCGGAGAACGTCTATACCGATGCCCTGCTGGCCCCGACCAAGGCGCTGCAGGAGACGCTGTTCCACGAGATGCGCGGCCGGATCAAGGAGGACGACGCCTCCGTTCCCGATCCCGATGGAGCGTTCGAATACTACGCCCGCTATGTGACCGGAGGTCAGCACCCGGTCTACGCCCGCCGGCCGCGCGCCGGGGGCGAGGAAGAGGTCCTGCTCGACGTCGACGCCCTGGCCAAGGGCCACGCCTTCTTCCAGGTCTCGGAGGCCGAGCACAGCCCCGACCACGCCCTCTTCGCCTACGCCGCCGACGACCAGGGCTCGGAGTACTACCGCATCCACATCAAGGAACTGGCGACGGGCGAGCTGCTCGCCGGCCCGGTCGAGAGCGCCACCGGCAGTTTCGCCTTCAGTCCGGATTCACAGTGGCTGTTCTGGGTGTGGCGCGACGAGAACGGCCGCTCGGCCAAGGTCTTCCGCCGCCCGTCGCGCGGCGGGGCCGGCTCCGACGTCCTGGTCTATGAGGAGCCCGATGAGGGCATGTTCCTCAGCGTCGGCCTCACCGCCAGCCGCGGCTTCATCGTCATCGGCTTGGGCGACCACGAGACCAGCGAGAGCCGCATCATCCCCGCCGCCGACCCTACCGCCGAACCTCAGGTGGTCGAGCCCCGCCAGGTCGGCCTGCGCTATTCCATCGAGCACTGGGATGGCCGCTTCGTCGTCCTCACCAACGCCGACGATGCGGTGGACTACAAGCTGATGTGGGCCGACGTGGACGCCCCCGGCCGCGGCTCCTGGCGCGACTTCGTCCCCCATCAGCCGGGCCGCTTCATCACCGGCCTCGTCGCCACCGAGAATCACCTCGCCCGCCTGGAACGTGTCGACGCCCTGAACCGCATCGTCGTCACCGAGCGCAGGAGCCTTGCCGAGCACGAAGTCGCCTTCGATGAGGAAGCTTACGGTTTGAGCCTCGGCGGCGGCCACGAGTTCGCCACCACCGTCATGCGCTTCGTCTACCAGTCGCCGACCACGCCCAAGCAGTGGCTCGACTACGACATGGCCACCCGCGAGCGCACCCTGCGCAAGACCCAGACCATTCCGTCCGGCCACGATCCGTCCGCCTATGTCGCCCGCCGCCTCTACGCTGCCGCCCCCGATGGCGCGCAGGTTCCGATCACCGTCCTGATGCGTAAGGACACGCCCCTCGACGGCTCGGCGCCGCTACTGCTCTACGGCTACGGCGCCTACGGCATGCCGATGGAGCCGCACTTCTCGATCCGCACCCTGGGCCTCGTCGATCGCGGCTGGATCCATGCCGTCGCCCACATCCGCGGCGGCACCGAGAAGGGCTGGGGCTGGTTCCTCGACGGCCGTAAGGACAAGAAGCCGAACAGCTTCATCGACTTCATCGCCTGCGCCGAGACCCTGATCGCAGCCGGGTACGGCGCCGCTGGCCGCATCGTCGCGGAAGGCCGCTCGGCGGGGGGGATGCTGATGGGGGCGGTGACCAATATGCGCCCCGACCTGTGGGCCGGCGTCATCGGCGGCGTGCCCTTCGTCGACGTGCTCAACACCATGAGCGACGCGACCCTGCCCCTCACCCCGCCGGAGTGGCCGGAGTGGGGCGATCCCCTCACCGACCCGGCCGCCTACGACCTCATCGCCGGCTATTCGCCGTACGAGAACGTCACGGCCCAGGCCTATCCGGCCGTGCTGGCCACTGGCGGCCTCTCCGACGCCCGCGTCACCTATTGGGAGCCGTCCAAGTGGGTCGCTGCGTTGCGCGCCCACACGACGGGGACCGCCCCGATCCTGCTCAAGATGAACATGGAGGCCGGCCACGGCGGCGCCGCTGGCCGTTTCGACTTCCTCAAGGAGATCGCCCTCGACTACGCCTTCGCCATCTGGGCGATCGAGCGCGGATGGGAAAAGGGAGAGGACCAGGCGTGACCGGCTTCACCGTCCGCCCCGCCACAGTTGCAGACGCCGCCGGCGTCTCAGCCGTCTACGCGCATCACGTGCTGCACGGCTTCGGCACCTTCGAGGAGGCCCCGCCCACCGCCGAAGACATCGTCGAGCGCATGGGCGCCGTAGAGGCTCGCAGCCTGCCCTGGCGGGTGGCGGAGAACACTGACGGCCGTATCCTCGGCTACGCCTACGCCGGCGCCTTTCGCACCCGCGCGGCCTATCGGTACACGGCCGAAACCAGCGTCTATGTCGCCGACGGCCTGCAGGGCCAAGGCATCGGCCGCGCCCTCCTGGCCTCGGTGATCGAGGCCTGCGAAGCCGCCGGCGTCCGCCAACTCCTCGCCGTCATCGGCGGCTCGGAGAACGCCGGCTCCATCGCCCTCCATGCCGCCTTCGGCTTCGAGCCCGTGGGAACACTGCGCAACGTGGGCTTCAAAGCAGGGCGCTGGGTGGACGTGGTCATGATGCAGAAGGGTCTCTGAAAAGCCTACTCCTCGGAGCCTCTCCGCGACGGCGGCCTCACCCGGCCGGTGAGTAGGTTCTTCACATCGTGACGCAGCTCGCCGAGTTGCTGCCCCGCCCCAAACTGGATGAGCAGCCCCAAGGCGAGGGCCGCCACTGCGATCCACGCGGAGGCCGTCATCGGCCGCGCTCAGGCGAAGGCCTCAACTGAGCGACGAGCGCGTTGTGCGCGTCCGCCCCCTGCACCAGGGCCGCGCGCCGGGCGTCGCAGATCGCCAGCGCCGCCTCCTGCCGCACCGAAAAGGCGGCCAGCTCGCCGACTGTCTTCACGGCGTCGATCCCGCCTGGCCGCGGACAGGCATCGCGCAAGCTTTCAGCCACCGGCAGAGTCAGCAGAATGGGCGCCCGCGGCGGGCTGGCGCAACTCACGCACGCCAGCAAGCCAGCCGTCGCGCACAGGCTGAGGCAGCGCCTGGTCGGCGCCGGGCAAGTCGACAATGGCATGGGCGGCCTCTTCGGATCGGGTCACGATGTGGACGGTGCGGGTCTGCGCCGCCGCTGCGGCCGCGCCGGCGCTTTGCTCAAGTTCGCCTTGGGCGTGCGCGGCTGAGGCCTGAACCTGAGCCTCGTCCAGCCGCCGCTCAGCCTCGGTACGGGCTTGGCGTTCATGCTGCAGCAAAGCCAGCAATAGGGCCGCAGCAATCCCCGCCAAGCAGGTGGCGCCGAGACGCCAGTGGGTGAGGAGCGCGATCATCGCCGCGCCTCCCGCCGTTCTAGCCACTTGATCGCCAGCAGCGCCACGCCGCAGCCGGCCAGGAACACCGCCAGAGCCGCGGTCAGCTTGCCCAGTACGGCCGCCTGCTGGGCATAGGGCGCCACCGTCTGCTGCACCGCCAGGGCGCCGGCCGAGACGCCGCCCACCACCTGCGCCGCCCCGGTGATGGCGGTGCGAGACTGAAACAGCGGCTTGAACAAAGGCTGCGCCGGCGGCGTCGCCTCCATCCGGGTATAGGATGAGGGGAGCGGGGCTTCAGCCCCTTCTCCGGTCGACCACAGCGCCACCTCGGCCGCACGCCGGTTGACCAAGCCTGCCAGCCGTGTGCGCCCCACATGGACGAAGCGCATCATCTCCGCCGGCACGGCGTCGAAGCGGCGCGCGTTCAGCCGCTTCCAGATGATCCATTTCGGATCGGCGCCCAAATTAAAGACGAAGCTGAGCAGGGCCGCATATTGCCCCTCGCTCAAGGCCTCGATGGCGTCACGCCGAACCACGGCCTGCAGCCGCGCCGCCGCCGCCTCCAGGTCCTCGCCCAACCACGCCCGCGCCTTCACCGCCGTGATGCGCAGGCCCGCATGGACTTCCGGCCCCGTGTGGCCATAGCCCACGGTCCATACCCCGCCCGGGTCCGCATAGGACTCCAGGCGCAGGCCCTCATGCTCGGCTACAAAAGCCGCCGCGCTCAATGGAATG
>NCED01000137.1 GCA_002280485.1 Caulobacterales bacterium 32-69-10 | reverse complement strand
GTTTGAAGTTGCGTTCCGCGACAACAAAATTTTCGGAGGGCAGTACGACCTCATTGATAAGGCAGCAGACCTCCTAGACTTCTTCGCCGATCGCCTGACCGTCCTCCTCCGCGACCAGGGCCAGCGCCACGACCTCGTCGCCGCCGTCTTCGCCCTGGGCGACGACGACCTCGTCCGCATCGTGCGCCGGGTCGAGGCTCTGGCCGCCTTCCTCGCCACCGACGACGGGGCAAATCTGCTGGCCGGCTACAAGCGCGCCTCCAACATCCTGCGCGCCGAGGAGAAGAAGGGGCCGGTTCCGACCGGCATGGTCCAGACCGGCCTGCCGAACCAGCCCGAGCCCGAGACCGTCCTGGCCTTCGCCGTCGGCGCCGCCCGCACCGCCGTCGAAGCCGCGCTCGAGACCGAGGATTTCGCCGCCGCCATGACCGCCCTGGCGCGTCTGCGCACCCCGGTGGACGTCTTCTTCGAGTCCGTCCTGGTCAACTCCGACATCCCCGCCGAACGCGACAACCGCCTGAAACTGCTGGGCCAGGTCCGCGACGTCATGGGCCAGGTCGCCGACTTCGGCCAGATCGCGGGGTAGGGACCGCAACCCCGCTTCCCTCTTCCATTGGGAGAGGGCTTGAGCGCACGACGGCGAAGCCGGCGTCCTGGCGCGAAAGGGTGAGGGGCGGGGGGTGCGAGTTGGCCGACCGGTCGACCCTCATCCGGCCCTCCGGGCCACCTTCTCCCACTGGGAGAAGGGCGCTGAAAACCTGGGCCAGGAAACCGGTTACCCCCTCACGCATTGTTACATCCGCCATGGTCAAGTCGGTTCCTCCGCGCTAGATCGTGCTGCATGTACGAGCGGGGGCAACCCGCCGGACGATCCGAAAAGCTCAGGGACTGCAAGATGACTCAGTGGGTGTACGGCTTCGGCGGAGGCTCCGCCGACGGCGATGCGTCGATGAAGAACCTTCTCGGCGGCAAGGGCGCCAATCTGGCGGAAATGTCTTCGCTGGGTCTGCCCGTCCCGCCGGGCTTCACCATCACCACCGAGGTCTGCACCCACTATTACGCCAACGGCGAGACCTATCCCGCCGATCTGGAAGCCCAGGTGAAGACCGCCCTGGACAAGGTCGAAGCGATCGTCGGCAAGACCTTCGGCGACGTGAACAATCCGCTGCTGGTCTCGGTCCGTTCGGGCGCCCGCGCCTCGATGCCCGGCATGATGGACACGGTG
>NCED01000080.1 GCA_002280485.1 Caulobacterales bacterium 32-69-10 | reverse complement strand
GGCAGCGCTGATAGTCGGGCCAGCGGCACGAAGCGGCCTTGTAGACCCAGTTGGCCTTGTCGGCGGCGGACAGGGCGTCGATGTCGAGCAGGACCTCCCACTGCGGCGTCGCGGTGCGATAGCTATCGAGGGTGGTGCGCCGCCACAGGCCGCGCACGTGCGCCTTGTCCTGCCAGAAGTTGTAGATTTGGCCGCCCCGCAGGCCGGGCATGGGGATGCGGTCGGTGGCGTTGACGATGGCCAGGGCCTCGTCCTTCAGCTCCGGATAGCGCTTGTCCGCCTCCAGGCCGGCGAGGGAGCGGGCGTTCTGGGCCCGCACCCAGTCGAGCGCCCTGGCGCCTTCGACGTCTTCCAGCCAGAGGAACGGGTCGGCGGCCTCGGCCGGCTGGGCGTTCGAAATTCCTGCAGTCATCGCCAGCACCAGTCCCAAGACAACGGCCTTCATCAGCCCTCACAATTTCCGCTCATCCCCGCGGAAGCGGGGACCCAGGCTTAAGCCGTCGCACTTTCCGCCAAAGAACTGGGTCCCCGCTTCCGCGGGGATGAGCGGAGTATAAGCATCCGCTCCCCTGGCGTAGCGTGCAAAACGGGACCACATCTGGGCCATGGCTTCAGACGGCGCGAAACTCTCCCACTTGCGCAGCCGCGCTCTCATCGGCGTGCGGGGACCCGACTGGCGCAGCTTCCTGCAGGGGCTGCTGACCCAGGATGTCGAGACCATGGCGGGCGGCGAACACCGTTACGGCGCTCTCCTGACCCCGCAGGGCCGGCTGCTCTACGACATGTTCCTGGCCTGCGAGGCGGACGAAGGCGGCGTGCTGCTCGACGTTCCGGCCTCGGAGCGCCACGCCATCGCCCAGCGGCTGTCGCTCTACCGCCTGCGGGCCAAGGTGGAGATCGGCCCCGCCGAGGGCGGCGCCGATCCACGCCTGCCGGAACTGGGCTGGCGGACCACCAGCCTCGCCACACCATCCGTGCCCGGCGCCCTCGAGGTCGACGAGGACGCGTACGAGGCCCACCGGTTGGCGCTCGCCGCCACGGACGCCTGGAAGGACGGCCTGCACGACCGCAATTACCCGATCGAGGCCAACCTCGACCTCCTGGGCGGCATCGACTTCAAGAAGGGCTGTTTCGTCGGCCAGGAGACCACGTCGCGCATGAAGCGCCGGGGCCAGATCCGCACCCGCATGCTGCCTATCGTCTTCGACGGCCCCGCGCCGGCCCAGGGCGCCGAGGTGCTGGCGGGCGAGCTGCGCGCCGGCGAGGTGACCGGCGGACGCGACGGCCTGGCCCTGGCCCTGCTGCGCCTCGACCGGCTCAACGCCGGACCCCTGACCGTGGACGGCCGTCCCGTCCGGGCGGCGCCGCCGGAGTGGATTCCCCTGCCCGCGGCAGGCGGCGAAGATGACTGAACGGTGATCAGGAGCCCCTCTGGACTTCTGCCGCGAAGAGCCCATATTCCAGTAATAACGCAACAACGTATCAAGGATTTCCAATGCGCCCTCTCGCCGCCCTGGCCTTGACCGGCCTGATCGCCTCCGCCGCCCCCGCGGCCTTCGCCGCCGACGTCCCGGCCATCTCCGTCGGCATCGGCGCCGACCTGCAGAGCAAGGCGGAGAAGAGCTATGGCGTGCGCGAACTCGACTATCTGAAGAAGGATCTGACCCGCGAGGTCGCCGAGGCCTTCTCGCGCAGCAACGCCCAGCCGGTGCAGAGCGTCGATCTCGTGATCGAGTCCGCCACGCCCAACCGTCCGACCTTCCGCCAACTGCAGCGCCCGGGCCTGTCCATGGAGAGCCTTGGCCTTGGCGGGGCCAGCATCACAGGCACGATCACGGGCCTCGACGGCGTCGTCACCCCGGTGTCCTACCACTGGTACGAGACCAACTTCCAAAACCTGTGGGCGGCCGTGTCCTGGAGCGACGCCTGGCGCACCTTCGATCGCTTCGCCGGCCGCATCGCCCGCGGCGACCGGCCCCAGCAGGCCCGCTTCACCCCCGACCGATACGCCGGCGACTTCGGCCGCTGGCGCTGACCTGAGCGCCTCCCCCTTTTTTGGGGGAGGGGGAAGAGCTTAGAGTGGGCTCATGGCTGAGCTTCCCTCCCCCGTCTGCCGCTGCGCCTGGGCGGGTTCCGACCCGCTGTACTGCGCCTATCACGACACCGAATGGGGCGTTCCCGAGCGGGACGACCGGGCCCTGTGGGAGAAGCTGGTCCTGGACGGGTTCCAGGCGGGGCTGTCGTGGATCACCATCCTGAGGAAGCGCGAAGCCTTCCGCGAGGCCTTCGAGGGCTTCGACCCCGAGGTGATCGCCGGCTGGGGCGAGCCGGAGATTGTCCGGCTGCTCGACAACGCCGGCATCATCCGCTCGCGCGCCAAGATCGCCGCCACGATCGGCAACGCCCGCGCCTATCTGGCCATGCAGGACAAGGGCGAGCCGTTCGCCCAGTTCATCTGGAGCTTCTCTGGCGGCGAGACGATCCAGAACGCCCGCGCCTCCATCAAGGACGTCCCGGCCCAGACCCCGATGGCGGTGGAGATGTCCAAGGCGCTCAAGGCGCGGGGCTTCAAATTCTGCGGCCCGGTGATCACCTACGCCTTCCTTCAGGCCACGGGTGTGGTCAACGACCACGTCACGGCCTGCTTCCGCTGGGACGAGGTCCGGCGTATGGCGGGGGGGTGAGTCCTCGAATCGCCGCTTCAAGACCCGCCAAGACTTCGCCCGCCAAGGGCAAGCGGTCGCTCGGCCCCACCCTTGCCCTCGAGAAACTGCATCCCGGGCCGGTCTGCGGCGTGGACGAGGCGGGGCGAGGCCCCTGGGCCGGCCCGGTCTGCGCCGGGGCGGTGATCCTGCATCCGCGCCGGGTGCCCAAGGGCGTCAACGATTCCAAGAAGCTCAGCGCCAAGGCCCGTGAGGCGCTGGAGATCGAGATCAAGTCGGTGGCGGTGGCCTGGGGCGTCGGCTTCGCCTCGGTGGAGGAGATCGCCGAGCTGAACATCCTGCACGCCACGGGCAGGGCCATGTGCCGGGCCATCGAGGCCATGGCGGTCCAGCCGGCCTTCGCGCTCGTGGACGGCAACTACCGCTTTCCCCTGCCCTGCGACGTGCGGACGGTGATTGGCGGCGACGGGCTGTCGGTCTCGATCGCCGCCGCCTCGATCCTGGCCAAGGTCGCCCGCGACCGGCTGATGGCGGAGATGGACGAGGTCTATCCGGGCTATGGTTTCGCCGGCCACAAGGGCTACCGGGCCCAGGTCCACGCCGACGCCCTCATTGCGCTCGGCCCCTCGCCGATCCACCGCATGGCCTGGGCGCCGATCAAGCTGGCGCTGGCCGGGCGCAATCCGATGATGGCGGCCAGCGCCTTCGACGGCGTCACCGAAGACCTGTTTCCGGAGCCGTGAGCGGGGACCAACCCTCTTCCGATCCGCCTCGCGCAGCCGGCGCGGGCCTGTCCCTGCCCCTGTTCACCGAGGCCCGCGGCCGCTGGGCGCAGCTTCGCGCCCTGGTCCGCTCGCGCGAGGTCTTCCTGGTCGTCGCCGCCATCCTGGTCGGCGCCGGGGCGGGCCTGCTGGTCACCATCATGGCCAAGGCCTCGCAGCTGGCCCACGTCTTCCTCTTCGGGATTCCGCTCGACCAGCATCTCAGCGCCAGCGCCGCTGTTCCGCCGCTGGTCGCCCTGACCGCGCCGGTGGCCGGCGGGCTGATCCTGGGCGCCATGGAGTGGTGGCGGCGTCACCGCAATATCCCCCAGGCCGTCGACCCGGTCGAAGCCAACGCCCTGCGCGGCGGCCGCATGTCCCTGCGCGACAGCCTGGTGGTCAGCCTGCAGACCCTGATCTCCAACGGCTGCGGCGCCTCGGTGGGACTGGAGGCCGGCTACACCCAGGCGGGGGCGGGCCTCGCCTCGCGGCTGGGAATCCTGCTGCGGCTGCGGCGCGGCGACCTGCGCATCCTGGTCGGGGCCGGGGCGGCGGCGGCGATCGCCGCGGCCTTCGGCGCGCCGCTCACCGGCGCCTTCTATGCCTTCGAGCTGATCATCGGCCTCTATTCGGTGTCCAGCGTGGCGCCGGTCATGGCCGCCTCCATCGCCGGGGTGATGGTCGCCGAGGCCCTCGGCGGCGCGCCCTATTCGATCCAGGTCGTCTCCCTCTTCGCGGTCCTGCCCGCCCACTTCCCGATCATCGTGCTGCTTGGGCTGCTGGTCGGGGCGCTGGGCATCGGGATCATGCGCAGCGTCGCCCTGGTCGAGCGCGGCTTCGAGTTGAGCCGCCTGCCCTACTGGATTCGCCCGGCCATAGGCGGCTTCGCGGTCGGGGGGCTCGCCCTCATCACGCCCCAGGTTCTGGCCGCCGGCCACGGCGCCATGCAGCTCGACATTCCGATCTCCATGCCGATGACGGCCCTGGTCGGCCTGATCGGGATGAAGCTGGCGGCCTCGCTGATCTCGCTCGGCTCGGGCTTTCGCGGCGGCCTGTTCTTCGCCTCCCTGTTCGTCGGCGCCCTGTGCGGCAAGCTGTTCGGCCAGGCGACGGCTGTCGTGGCCCCGGCCCTGAACCTCGACCCCACCATCTGCATGCTGGCCGGCATGGGCACCCTGGCGGTGGCGGTGGTCGGCGGGCCGCTGACCATGACCTTCCTGGTGCTGGAGACCACGCGTGACTTCTCGGTCACCGGGGCGGTGCTGGCGGCCTGCGTCGCCGCCAGCCTCTTCGTGCGGGAAACCTTCGGCTATTCCTTCTCGACCTGGCGGCTGCACCTGCGCGGCGAGACCATCCGCAGCGCCCACGACGTGGGCTGGGTGCGGCAGATGACCGTGGGCCGGCTGATGCGCCGCGACCCGGCGTCCATCGACGGATCGGCCAGCGTGGCCGAGTTCCGCCGCCGTTACCCTCTTGGATCGACCCACGCTGTCGTGGTCGTCGACGAGAACGCCCACTATGTCGGCATGCTGTCGACCCCCGACGCCTTCGCCGAAGGCCTCAGCCCGTCGAAGAAGGTCGCCGAGATCGCCCGCCAGCCGGGGATGCTGCTCACCACCGACCTGAACGTGAAGGAGGCCATGGCCGCCTTCGACCGCACCGAGACCGAGACGCTGGCCGTGGTCGATAGCCTGCGCGAGCCCAAGGTCATCGGCCTGCTGACCGAGAAATACGCCGCCCGCCGCTACGCCGAGGAGCTCGACAAGGCCAACCGCGGTCTGACGGGGGACTGAGCGCGCAGGGGAGGAGCTTATGGCTCACCGCTTGCGGCCGGGCGTGCCGTAGTAGGTTCCGTCCCTGTGCTGGTAGTCGCCCGAGCCTTCGGCCAGCACCAGGTCGATGTCGGGATAGTCGACCCCGTCCTCGCCCGGCTTGCGACCGCCGATCTCCAGCAGGACCGCCTCTTGCTCGGAGCGGTTCTGGATGTGGTGGCCGTCCGGATCGCCGTGGCGGAACCCGGCGCAGTCGCCGGCCCGCAGAACCTCCTCGCCGGCATCGGTGACGAGCACCACCTCGCCCTCGACCACCCACACGAACTCGTCCTCGGCCGTGTGCCAGTGACGCTGGCTCGACCAGGCGCCGGGCGGCAGGCGCAGCAGATTGACGCCGAACTGGGTCAGACCCGCCGCGTCGCCCAGCTTCCAGCGCTTGCGATCGCGGCACGGGGCGTCGAACGGCGGGGGATAGGCCGTGCCCATCCGCGTCGGCGCCGCCTCCAGATCGATCTTCTTCACAGGGTCTTCTCCAGCACCACGAATTCGAGATCGTCCCGGCGGGGAATGCCGAAGCGGTCGTCGCCATAGGGAAAGGGCAGCCTCTCGCCGGTGGGCGCGAAGCCGCGCCGCTCGTACCAGGCGATCAGGGTGTCGCGGATGTTGATGACCGTCATGCGCAGGCGTGTGACGCCCGCCTCCCTCGCAAGGTCCTCCACCGCCGCGAGGAGACCGCGGCCGAGCCGGCGGTCCTGAAGGTCCGGCCGCACGGTCAGCATGCCGAGGTACCAGGCGTCCTCTCCCGCCGGCTCGATCCACACGCTGCCCAGGAGCGCCCCTGTCGGCGTGTCCCGCAGGACGAGGATGCGGGCGCCGGGGCGAGACGCGAGGTCGCGGCTCAGGGTTTTCACATCGGTGCGCTGGCCGTCGAGGTAGTCGCTTTCGGTGGTCCAGCCCTGGCGCGAGGTGTCGCCGCGATAGGCCGCGTTCACCAGAGCGGCGACGGCGGGCAGGTCGGAATCGGCGGTGGGATACAGCGGCATAGCTAGCGTGGTGAATTCGAAGTTCGCTGACAGATGGTTGCGGACGCCGGAGCGAACTTCGAATTCGTAAACCACGCTAGAGACTTAACCATAGCGAGTGTCCTTTCGAGTCCGAAGTTCGCCCCGCGCCCGACCCACATGGTGGCGAATTTCGGACTCGGGACACACGCAGCCAAGCACAGCTTTCATTCCGCCTTAACCGTAAAACGCCAAGCGTAGCCCCTT
>NCED01000079.1 GCA_002280485.1 Caulobacterales bacterium 32-69-10 | reverse complement strand
CACCCGCCCGGCGCGCTTGGTCAGCTTCACGGCGCGGGCGAGGGCGGGCAGGCCGGGGGGCACGTCGTCCAGCACCCCGCCGGAGGATTTCGCCGCCCGCTCAGCCGCCTTGATGGCTTCCCAGCCCTCGGCCTGGGCCGCGAGGTTCTCATAGCTTTCATCAGCGAAGACATGGGGATGGCGGCGGATCATCTTATCGCAGATCGCTTCCACCACGTCGCGGAAGGCGAAGCTTCCGGCCTCCTCGGCGATGCGGGCGTGGAACACCACCTGGAACAGCAGATCGCCCAGCTCGTCCTTCAGGTCCGTCAGGTCGCCGCGCTCGATGGCGTCGGCCACCTCATAGGCTTCCTCGATGGTGTAGGGGACGACCGTGGCGAAGGTCTGGGCCTGGTCCCACGGGCAGCCACCCTCTGGGTCGCGCAGCTTGGCCATGATGCCCAGCAGGCGGTCGATCGGCTCGGTCACGGGAGGCCTCGGGGCAGGGGATTCGAGGGGGCAGCTTGCCCGGTGCGGAGCGGCGGCGGAAGCCTGTTGACAGCTTAGGTTACGAGCGTAAATTCAATGTCGGTTTACAATTGTAGCTGGAGAGGGGGCGTGACCCGGTTTTCGACGCTCACCGTCGTCGCCCCGGGCGTCGTCGAGTCCCAGCTGTGCTTTGGCCTCGGGCTCTTCGCCGCTGCTGTGGCGCTGATCTGCCGCTGGCGGCTCGAAGGGCGGGTCAGCCGGGCGAGAACGGCCTGATCCGTGTCGTCTCCCTCGGCCGCGCCTAGGCCGGGGGAGACGTTCCTACGAGCACCGCATCCGGAAATTTCGCGCCTCGCGGAACAACTTCCGCGGGTGACGATTTGAATGATGGATTCGGGCCATAGCGCGGAGGCGGACGTGCAGATCACCGGGCGTGAAGTCGGCGCACACGCAATCTATGCGGGAACAGCCTCGACGAGCGTCGACCGCGCTCCTTTGGTCGAGAGCAGGAGCTTTATCGACGCCTTCGACGTCGAGGCCAACCTGACGGCGAACGACAAGGTGCTGGTCGGGTGGAACCGCGGGTCGGACCAAGTCAATCAGGTCGCCATCGCCGTTGCGGGCTATCGGCACAGTGGCGCGCTCACCGGCGAGATCAGCCCTGACTTTGTGGCGGAGATCAGGAACTCGATTAGGAATACAGGCGGATACCCGCCGGATCCGGCCAGCCTGACCGACCGGGAAACCCCGCAGAGTCAGGTCACCGTCGCGACCTATCCGCTGCTCTTCGAAGCGCTCGATCTGGGGTGGCGTGCGCCACGCAGCTGAGCCGTCACGGCTTACGCTGGATCGTCCAGTTCGGATTGGCGCAGTAGCCGCAGGCGCCGCCAGTGAACATGGCCCCAGCCTTGGCGTCCCCGTTTAGCGTATAGAGGAACCAGGCGGTGAGGGCGGCGCGGTAGGGCCCGCCGTCGCGCATGGCGGTCAGGTGGCCCGAGCCCCGCTCTGTCAGCCAAATCACCGGGGTCTTGGCCGCCTCGAACACCGGTTTCTGGCTGGTCTCCGGCGGCGCCATATTGTCGAGGCCCGCCGACAGCAGCAGCATGGGCCCGTGCTGCTTAGCCGCGGCGCTCGCGCCGTCGCTCCGGCCGCCGGGCATGATGGGCGCCGTCACCGTCACGCGCGGATCGCGTCCGGTCATCAGGGCGCCGCCGCCGCCCTGGCTATGGCCCGTGGAGCCGACCTTAGTCAGGTCGAGCTTGTCCTTGTAAGGGCTTCCATCACGGGCGTTTTCCGCTGTCAGGTAATCCAGGCAACCCAACATCTCAGCGCCCGTCCCGGCGTTGGGCGCATTGGCCGCCCCGACAACGAAGCCATAGCTCGCCAGTTGGTGGAGCAGGGCCTGGTAGTTCACCGGCTGGGTCCCGGTGCCGTTGCCCCACAGGATGACCCGGCTGCCGGGCTTCAACTCCACGGGGCGGAAGATGGTGCAGGCGCCGGCCGAATAGCCGCGGGTGACGAGCGGGCCCTTGGCGTCATAGGGATTTGCGCCCTGGGCCCGTGAGGCTGCGGCGAACCCGACCGCTGTAACGGCCAGGGCGGCCAGGGCGGCCGTGCGGATCGGTGCTCGGGCCACGCTCTTCTCCATCTCCATTTTGCGCCTAAGATATATTATCGGAAATCAACGATGGCCGTTTCTGGGATGGGTCTCGAAACGCATCCCATCGTAAGCCGGTTCGACGCCTGGCGGCAGCCGCGCTTTCAGCGTGTTGTAGTCCAGGTCGACGTGCAGATTGGTCAGGATGGCCCGGCGCGGCTTTACCCGCGCGATCCAGGCCAGCGCCATCTCGACATTGGCGTGGGTCGGATGCGGCCGGTCGCGCAGCGCGTCGACAATCCATACGTCCAGATCCTCCAGCGCCGCGAACGACGCTTCCGGCAGCCCCACTACATCCGACGAATAGGCGACATTTCCGAACCGGAACCCGACCGAGCGGATCTCGCCGTGGTCCTGGTCGAACCCCACCACCGGCACGGCGCCGGACGGGCCGTTAATCTTCCAGGCCTGGCCGTGGGGCGGCAAGTCCATGGCGTCGCAGATGGCCGGATAGCCGCCCTGCGTCTCGAAGGCGTAGCCGAAGCGCTGCTGCATGGTGCGGCGGGTCGCGGCGTCCATGTAGCAAGGCGTGCGCGTCCGATTGCGCAGGAAGAAGGCTCTGAGGTCGTCGATCCCGGCCACCTGGTCGGCATGGTCGTGAGTGTACAGCACCGCGTCGACGCGCCGGACGCCAGCGGCCGCGGTCTGCAGGCGCAAGTCCGGCGAGGTGTCGACCAAGACCGTCGTCTCAGCGTCCGCCGAAGCGCCCCGATGGCGCACCAGCATCGAGCATCGGCTGCGCAGGTTCCTCGGCTCGGCGGGATCGCAATCGCCCCAGTTCCCGTCCGCGCGCGGCACGCCCCCGGAGGAGCCGCAGCCGAGGATGGTGAACTCGAGGACGCCGCTCACGCCGGCCTCTCGGGCGACGGACGCGGAATGCGGTCGAACAGGTTGAAGAACGCCGCCTCGGTCTTCGCTTCGGCTTCGTCCCGGCCCCAGCCGCGGATCTGCGCCAGTTTGTCCAGCACGTGAACCACATAGGCCGGCTCGTTGCGCCGGCCGCGCATCGGCACGGGCGCCAGGTATGGGCAGTCGGTTTCGACGATGATGCGATCTTCCGGCATGTCGGCGATCACCGCCCTCACCGTTTCGGCGGCCTTGAAGGTGGCGATGCCCGAGACCGAGAAGAAGGCGCCGATGCAACCGCTTTCCAGCATCCGGATCATGTCCTCGTCGGCGTCGCGCGTATGGACCACCAGCGGCAGGCCCGTGGCCCGGGCCGCGTCTATATGAGCCTGGAACACGGCCCGCTGCACGTCCCGGGGGCTGAGGTCATAATAGTAGTCGAGGCCGCATTCGCCGATCCCCACCACACGGTCGCGGGCGGCCAGGGCCGCCAGGGCCTCGCCGGTAAGCGCCGGGTCCTCCTTGGCTTCATGCGGATGCGTGCCGACCGTGCACCAGATATCCGGATGGGCCATGGCCAGGGCGTGGGTCGCCTCGAAGCTGGAGACCTTGTCGCTGATCTCGACCATCAGCCGCACCCCCGCCTCGCGGGCGCGGGCGATCACGGCGTCGCGGTCCTCGTCGAACTGGTGGGCGTGCAGGTTGACGTGGCTGTCGATCAGCATGCGGCTCTACGATACGGCATTTACTGTGGAAACGGAGCGGACCTCGCGGCGGTGCGCAGGTCGGCGAGGGCGGAGTAGAAGGCGTCGGCGCGGTCGAGGTTCAGGGCCTCGACCCGGGCAGGCAGGGCCTCCAGCCGTTCCCAGGCCGTGGCCCAGGCCTCGACCCCCTCCCCCGCCGCGCCGCCGAGCGCCGCCTGCACAGCGGCCTGGCGGACCCGGTCGGCGAGGCGCTCGAACAGCAGGGAGAAACGGTTGGCCCCCTCCCCGCCCCGGAACCCGTCGGCCAGGGCGAGCAGCTGGCCCTCGTCGCCGT
This sequence comes from Caulobacterales bacterium 32-69-10, assembly GCA_002280485.1. The sequence continues at coordinate 4,901 of NCED01000079.1, read as the reverse complement.
GCGGCAGGCTGGCCAGCAGCCGCTGGGCCGCCGCATCGACGGCCAGGGCGTCTCCGGCGGCGAGTTGCAGGGCCCGCCCGGGCGCCCCCTTGGCCATATGGACGACCCGCGCCGCGTCGTCGCCGAAAAGGCCGGTGCGGTTTTCGACAAAGGCGGTCAGGCGCGCGTCGTCCCAGCCGTTGAAGGCCAGGCGGCGGCAGCGCGAGCGGATGGTAGGGAGGAGCCGCCCGGGCGCGTGGGAGACCAGCAGCAGCACGCCGCGGGGCGGCGGCTCCTCCAGGGTCTTCAGCACGGCGTTGGCGGCGTTGACGTTGAGGTCGTCGGCGGCGTCGACGATGGCCACGCGATAGGGCGACAGCGCCGGGCTGGTCGAGAAGAAGTCCGGCAGTCGCCGCGCCTCGTCGACGGGGATCGATTTCTTGCCCTCCTCCCGCTCCAGCACCATCAGGTCCGGGTGGGACTGGGAGGCGACGAGGTGCGAGACCTTGTCGTCGGGGCTGGCCCCCAGCGGCCCGTAGGAGGCGTCGGGAACGGCGCCGAGCAGCCAGCGGGCGACCCGGTAGGCGAAGCTGGCCTTGCCCACCCCCTCCGGCCCCGTCAGCAGCCAGGCATGGTGCAGCCGGCCGCGGGCGGCGGCCTGGGCGATGGCCTGGGCCGGCGCCTCGATGTCTGCGAGCCGATAGCTGTCGCGGGGATGCAGGACCGGGTCGGCCATCAGAGCGGGGGCAGATCGAAGCGGGGGGCGACGGCGGCCCACACCGCGCGCTCCACCACATCCATGGGAGCGGCGGCGTCGATGAGGACGCAGCGGTCGGGCTCGCGTGCGGCGATAGTCTGGAACTCGGCGCGCAGGCGCTGGTGGAAGGCCTCGCCCTTGGCCTCGAAGCGCGCCTCGCCGCCGGCGCGGGCGGCGGCGCGGGCCAGGCCCGTCTCGACCGGCAGGTCGAAGATCAGGGTCAGGTCGGGGCGGTCGCCTTCGACCACCGAGCGCTCCAGCTGCGCGATCAGGCCGGCGGAAACCCCGCCGCCGGCGCCTTGGTAGGCTCGGGTCGAGTCGTAGAAGCGGTCACAGACCACCCAGGCCCCGGCGGCGAGGGCCGGGCGGATAGTGCGCTCCAGGTGGTCGGCCCGGGCGGCGTACATCATCAGGGTCTCGGCGGTGGGCGACCAGCGGTCGGCCGCGCCCTCGAGCAGCAGCCCGCGCAGGGCCTCGGCGCCGGGCGAGCCGCCGGGCTCGCGCGTCTGCACCACCTCGCGGCCAAATTGCCGAACGCGTTCGGCCAAGCGGCGGGCCTGGGTCGACTTGCCCGCCCCCTCCCCGCCTTCGAAGGTGATGAAACGCCCGCGGTTCACGGGCTCCACATTGTCCGGTTCGCGCGGCGACGCAAGGCGGGTCGGATCAACCGACCCCGAGCGGTCCTAGAACTTGATCACCCGGGCGTCGGCGTAGCCGAGGGAGGCGACCTGGGCGCGACCGGCCTGGGCCTGGCCTTCGTCGCGCCACGGGCCGACGACGACGCGGTAGAGCTGGCGGCCCGCGACCTCGACGGGGCGGATGGCGGCGGCGCCGGCCGAGGCCAGGCTGCGGGCCACGGTCTCGGCTCGGCCGCGGTCGGAAAAGGCCCCGGCCTGAACGGCGTAGCCTCCCTGCCCGGCCTCTTGCGTCTGAGCAGGCTCGGGACGGTCGAAGACCGAGGCGCCTTGCGGCGGAATAAGCGGGGTCGCGGTGATGGGGCCCTGACGAACCGGGGCGCGGGCGTCGAGGCGGCGCGTGTTCGCGGCGACGTACAGCGGCTCCAGCGTGGCGTCGAGCCGGGCCGGGCCGACATAGCGGACGCGCACCTTGGCGGTGCCCTTGTCCATATAGCCCAGCTCTTCGGCCGCGCCGCGGGACAGGTCGATCAGTCGGCCGGACTTGTAGGGGCCGCGGTCATTGAGGCGCACGCGGATGCTGCGGCCGTTGTCGAGGTTCGTCACCTCGACGATGGAGGGCATGGGCAGGGTCGCGTGGGCGGCGCTGGCGGCGTATTTGTCGAAGATCTCCCCGTTGGCGGTGGGCTTGCCGTCGAACGCGTCGCCGTACCAGGAGGCGACACCAACCTCGTCGTAGTCGGGGTCCTCGGCCGGGACGTACCACACGTCCTGAATCTGGTAGGGCGCGCCCAGCTTGTACTTGCCGCCGGCCACCGCCCTCTCGTTCGGAGGAGCGAGGTCGCGCGACGGGCCTCTGGAATAGGATGGGGCGGATCCATGGGGGCGCACCCCGCGGGCGGCCATCTCCGGCGTCGTGCTGGCGCACGCGGCCAAGCCGGCGCCGGCCACCATCACTGTGAAGAAAGCGCGCACAATTGCGCCGCAGCGAACCGCGTGAGCGGACACTCGCATCACCATCTTATAACCCCGCATCAGATTGCGTCGGCCTGTTTGCGCCGATCGCGGGAAGCCCCACGTTTCTCGGGGACTGCATTCTGACGTTAAGGTAACCGGGGGCCTTGAAGGTCGGCTTAAGGGACGTGGTTAAGCCCCGTTACCTACGTTTCAAGCCGGCTCGCGCCCACGCTCCGGCCCTGCTAAGAGCGGCGGCGCCTAGGACGGGTGGCCGAGTGGTTTAAGGCAGCGGTCTTGAAAACCGCCGTGGGTGCAAGCTCACCGTGGGTTCGAATCCCACCCCGTCCGCCAGGGGCGCGCAGTCGCTGCGAGTCCCCGGGACGCGCGAGCCTCTAAACCCTGCTGCGCACTAGCTTTGCTTTAACCCATCCGAAAACGGCCTATGGTCAGGGTCACAGGCGCGGCGTTCTGCGGTTCGGCCGAAGGGCCCCCGGCGCCGGGTCGGCGGTGATGGCGATGCGCTCCAATCCCGCGCCTTGGGGGCGACCATGCTCGTGGCGATATATTTGCCGGCCGAGAACGCCCACGCGCTCGAGTTCGCGGGGGTGCAAGATGTCCTGCTGGAGGCCAACCGGCAGCTCGGTCGACAGGCCTACCAGCTGCCGTTGCTGTCCGAGCGCGCAGGCCCCGTGACCTGCGCATCCGGCCTGAAGATCCTGCCGGACGCGGCGATCGACGCCTTCGACAGCCCCATCGACACCCTGATCGTCTCCGGGACCTATGGCCTGCCGCCGCCAAGCCCCGGGGTCGCCGAGTGGATCCGCCGCAAGGCGCCGACGTGCCGCCGCTTCGGCTCGGTCTGCACCGGCGCCTTCTTTCTCGGGGCGGCCGGCCTGCTCGACGGCCATCGGGTGACGACCCACTGGGAATATGCCGAGGATCTCGCCGACGCCTATCCCCTGGCGCGGGTCGAGGCGGACAAGATCTTCGTGCGCAACGGGGCGATGTTCAGTTCTGCGGGCACGACGGCGGCCCTCGACCTCACCCTCGCCTTGATCGAGGAGGATCACGGCCCGGCCCTGGCCCTGGCCGTAGCGCGCCGGCTGGTGATGTTCCTGAAGCGGCCGGGCGGACAATCGCAATACAGCGCCTATCTCGCCAGCCAGGTCGGCGCCCTGTCCCCGATCGCCCGGATCCAAGCCTGGATCCGCGACAACGAACGCGAGGACCTCTCGGTGGCCGCCCTCGCCAAACGGGCGGCGATGAGCGAGCGCAACTTTGCGCGGGCCTTCGTGCAGGAGACGGGGCTCACACCGGCCGAGTTCGTCGAACTCACGCGCATCGACGCCGCGCGCCGGTTGCTGGACGGCTCCGGCCTGTCGCTGCAGCGGGTCGCCACGAGCAGCGGCTTTTCGAGCACCCAGGCGATGCGCCGGGCGTTCAACCGCCGGCTCGAGGTCATTCCCAGCGAATACCGGGAGCGGTTCCGCTCCACCGGCTGACACCCCTGAAGGGCTTTCGACGGCGGCTTTTCGACCCTGCGCCGGAACATCCGGCGCGGGGCTGTGGGCCGTGGTGCGCGACGGCCGTCTGGCGCGGAGGGCGCCCAGACGGCCGTTGGCAGTCATTGACTGTTGAATGGCAGTAATTGAGCCCTATTCCTCGTTGTTTCGCTCCGGATAATGAAAATAATGAACTCATTATTCTATGTTGTTTGGCATAGGGCGCCGGTGCGGAAATGTTCGACAAGCTCGATAAGTCCGACAAGGCCAATTGCTTCGTAGAAACAGCAAAACCGTCCGAGTTTCGAAAAGTCGACCTGCTTCGGCAGGCGGCGGCGCTGCGCGAAGCCGCCCTCATCGCCAAGGTCGGGGCGTGGGAATACAACGTGGCCGCCCGCACGGTGCATTTCTCGACCGAGCTTTGGGCCCTGATGGGGCTGCCGGAGCGGACGGACTGGCCGGTGGACGAGGCGGTCACCCTGTGGTGCGAGACCGACCGTCCTAAATTCGCGACGGCCCTGGAGACGGCGACCCGCGACGGGCAGCGTCTGGAGTTCGAGGGGCGACTGAACCTGGCCGACGCCTCGGAGATCTGGCTTCGGGTGGTCGGCGAGCCGACCTTCAGGCGAGGCAAGTGCGTGGCGTTCCGCGGCGCGACCCAGGACGTCAGTGAAGCGCGGCTGGTGCGTGAGTTGCTTGAAGCCTCGATCGCGCAGGCCAACACCGCCCGGGCCGCGAAATCGGCCTTTCTGTCCGTACTCAGCCATGAGATGCGCACGCCGCTGAACGCGATGCTGGGCATGGCCCAGGTCGTCCGGCAGGAAGCCCGTTCGCCGGCCGACGCCGAACGCGTGGACGTCATCCTGCAGTCCGGCGAGGCTCTGTTGGGCCTGCTCGACGATCTGCTGGATTTCGCCGACATCGAGGCGGGCCGCATCGAACTGAAGGACACGCAGGCCGACCTCGTCGATCTCGCCACCTCGGTCAGCAAGTCGTTCGAAGCCCTGGCTCAATGCAAGGCCATCAGGCTCGGCGTGGAGGTGGGCCCGGGCATCCACGGCGCCTGGCGCT
>NCED01000136.1 GCA_002280485.1 Caulobacterales bacterium 32-69-10 | reverse complement strand
GGGTGATCCGATCCGAGGCGTTATAGGACAGGTAGCGGGTGTCGGCGTGGGCCGGGGCGGCGGCGGACACGGCGACAACAGCGGCGGCGACGGGAACGAGAATGGAGCGCATGCCTCTTCCTTCGTCAGGCTTTGCGGCGAGAGCGGGGCCTTAGGCCTCGCCCAGGCAGCGCAGGGCGACTTCGAGGTTGCGCAGGCCGTCCTCACCCGTCACCGCCGGGGTCTCGCCGGTGTTGATGGCGCGGGCGAAGGCCTCCAGTTCCTTCCTCAGCGGTTCGGCCGGCCAGCTGTTCAGCATCCGGGTCGAGTAGGAGCCGTCGGGCTGCTGCCCGAAATACTCCGTCACCTGGCGAGTGATCAGGTCGGCGACGATGAATTTGGTCTTGGTGGCGACCTGCAGGGTGCGGGTCTTGTAGGGGGTGACCCAGTTGGTGGTGATGTGGGCGATCACCCCATTGTCGAGCCGGAACTGCAGCAGGGCCGTATCCTCGCGCTCGGCGCGGGTGCGGGCCAGTTGCGGCTGGACCTCGACGATCTCGGATCCGGTCAGGTGGCGGATGATGTCGATGTCGTGAACCGCCAGGTCGATCACTACGCCCACCTCGCCCATCCGGGGCGGGAAGGGGCCGACGCGGGTGATCTGGATGGAGATGATTTCGTCGTCGGCGACGGCGCGCTTGACCGTGTCCACCGCCGGATTGAACCGCTCGACCTGGCCGACCATCAGGACGCGGTCATTGGCCTTGGCGGCGTCGATCATCCGCTGGGCGTCGGCGACCGTGGCGGCGATCGGTTTTTCGACCAGGACGTGGACGCCCTTTTCCAGCAGGGCGACGCCGATGTCGGCGTGGAAACGGTTCGGTGTGGCGACGACGGCGGCGTCCAGGCCGGCGTCGACGAAGGCCTGGGCCGTCGTGACCGCCGTGGCCTCATAGGCGGCGGCGACGCCGTCGGCCACGACCGCATCGGGATCGAAGACCGTGGTCAGGTCGAACTCGCGCATTTCGGAGGCGACGCGCGCATGGTTGCGGCCCATGACGCCGACGCCGGCGACGCCGAACTTGAGGGCAGGAGTATTCGGCATCAGGCTTATCCCTTGTAGCTGGCGACGGCGGCGATGACCTTGTCCTGGGTCGCCTCGTCCAGGTCGGCGTGCATCGGCAGGCTGAAGACCACGTCCTTCAGACGTTCGGTCACCGGCAGGCCGCCGGCCCCTCGCGGGAAATGCGCATAGGCCGGCTGCAGG
>NCED01000135.1 GCA_002280485.1 Caulobacterales bacterium 32-69-10 | reverse complement strand
GCGCTACCGCGACAGCCAAGGCCGCACCTACTACTGCTACGACAACCGCCAGGACGAGTGCTACTGGGATAACGGCCAACGCCGTTATTGAGCCGTGACCTTCGAACCGGACCCAGGTCTGGTTCGAGACCGGTTTGAGTTTCGGGAAGGGCGGTTCGTCGTGGACGGGCCGCCTTTTTCGTGTGCAGGATGATGGTGGGACACAGGGGATAGTCATGAAAAATATAACAATTCTGGCCTTGGCCGGTGGGATGCTGGCGCTGGGGGCCTGTGCGACGCCGATGCGGCGCGATCAGATCGTGACCAGCGGCTCCCTGTGCATGCCGGTGCGGTTCGACATCTATTTCCGCGAGGGCGAGGCGCGTCTGACCGATGCGGCCGACCAGGCCATCGATGCGGCGGCCGGCGTGCTGCGGACCTGTGACGTGCGCACCATCCAGGTGGTGGGTCTGGCGGACGCGACCGGGGCCAGCGAGGCCAATATGAGCCTGTCGCAACGCCGCGCGCGGACCGTGGCCCAGGCGCTGAATGCGGCAGGTCTGCCGTCGCCGGTGTTCGACGTGGGCGCCGCAGGCGACGCGGGCGCGACCACGGCGGGCGGGGCGGCCGAACCCCTGCGCCGGCGCACCGAAGTCATCGTGGACGCCCATCCGCGTCGCTGAACTAGCCTATAGGACACGCTGACAGAGCGGGTCGCAGGGCCTAGAAGCAGGTCATGCGCCCGACCGCCTTCCTGTCCGCCCTGCTGTTGTTTCTCGGCGTGTCCGCCCTGCCGGGCGTTCCGTCCGTCGCCGAGGCCCAGCCGGTCAGTCGTCCGGCCGAGGCGGCGGCGATCATGCTGCCCGGTCCGCGTCAGGCCGACAATATCGAGGCGGAATTGGTCCCCCTGTCGCGCTGGGCCGCGCCGGGATCGACCGTCGTGGTGGCGGTGCGTCAGACCATCGCGCCGGGCTGGCACACCTATTGGCGCAATCCCGGCGATTCCGGGGGGCCGACCACCCTGGACTGGCGTCTGCCGGCCCGGGTCAAGGCCGGCGGGATCGTCTGGCCCCTGCCCACGCGCCAACGGCTGATGAGCCTGGTCAACTACGGCTATTCCGGCGACGTCTATCTGCCTGTCCCGATCGAGGTTCCGGCCTCGGCCCGGCCGGGAACCACAATACCCCTGATCGTCGACGCCCTGTTCCTGGTGTGCAGCGACCAGATGTGCGTGCCGGTGCAGATGAGCCTGCGTCTGGACCTGCCGATCCGCGAGGGCGCCCCGCCGCT
>NCED01000134.1 GCA_002280485.1 Caulobacterales bacterium 32-69-10 | reverse complement strand
CTGGCCTTCGCCGGCGGCGGCGGCGCGGGCCAGACCCGCCACCTCGGTCCCGACCTCGTCCACGCGACGGCGCAGGGCGGTGTTCTCTTCCAGCACCAGAGCCAGATCGCGCTGGACCTGACCGCGCGTGGTGTCGGACTCCGAACGGGCGACCTCGGCCTGTTTCAACTGATTGCGCAGCGACTCCTGGTCCTGCTCCAGCTCACGGATGCGCTGGGCCGAGGCGCGCTCGACCGTCTCCAGGCCTTCCAGCCGCGTCGCCGCCTGGGCCAGTTCATTGCGCAGCCGGCCCAGTTCGACCCGGGCCTCCTGCAGATTGACGGTGGTCTCGCCGCCGCGCGCCGCCAGATCATCGGCCTTGGCTTCGGACTCGGCCAGGGCGTCGGACAATTTGCGGACCTCGGCGGTCAACAGGCTGGCCTGTTTCGTCGCCGCGCTGTTGGCGTTGCGCAGATTGACCAGTTCGACGTGGTTGTCGCGGCGCGAGCGGAACTCGGCTTCCAGCGGGTCCCGCAGCTGACCCAGCAGGGTCTCGAAGGTGCCGAACCGCTGCGCCATCTCCGACAGCTGATCCAGACTGTCCTGAATGGTCTCGAACCGCTCGCCGATCAGACCCGCGACGTCCTGTTCGGACGCCCGACCGGACACGACGGCGTCGTCCTTGGCCTGTTCGGGCTTGCCGCCGCGCGACAACACGCGGTCAATTCTGGTCAGTCTCATGGTCGCGCCCCGCGTCGTATGCCCGCATCGCGGTGGGCGGCCCCGATCCCTGCCCCAGAGGCGAATCGAACCGCTCACCGTCCTGAGACCAGACGTTAATCGCGCGTTACGAAAGTGTCGAGACCTCCGTTCGTCGATCAGCGCGTCTACGTATTATCCGGCGTATTTGGCCGCGTCCTCGTCGGAGATGTCCTCGTTCGAATAGACGTTCTGCACATCGTCCTCGGCGTCCAGCGCGTCCAGCAGCTTGAACAGTGTGCCCACGGCTTCGCCCGTGACCGTCACCTCCGACTGGGGCTTCCAGACGATGGCCGTCGACTTGGGGTCGCCCAACACCTTGGACATGGCCTCGGCAACCTCGTTCAGGTCCTCGAAGGCGGTCCAGATCGTGTGGCCCGGCGCGTCCTCGTAGATGTCGGGCTTGACCAGGTCGCTCTCGACGTCCTGGGCGCCGGCCTCGATGGCGGCTTCCATGACCTGGTCCTCGGTCCCGGCCTCGGCCTTGTAGATGATCTGGCCGACCTTATCCCACATGAAGGCGACCGAGTTCATCTCGCTCAGCGCGCCGCCGTTCTTCTT
>NCED01000078.1 GCA_002280485.1 Caulobacterales bacterium 32-69-10 | reverse complement strand
ATTGGCTTCGCCCAGTTGGGCGACGACGCGCCCCTTCTGGTCGACGATCCTGACCCCCGCGACGCCAGGGGCCTTCGCCACCGCTTCCAGGGCGCGATAGACGCCGACCATATTGTGATCCGCCAGAGGGGCTGCGGCCCCGGCTGCGGCCATTTGCACGAGCACTTCATGGTTGGCGCGGGCTTCCTGACGGGCCACGCTCCACTGCTGAAGCATGAAGCAAAGACACGCGGCCACGAGCGCCAGCACGGTCGTGGCCAAGGCCACACCGGCGATCCGCGCCTGAAGTGGCGCGTGGCTTGACGCGTTATGGTTGCGGCTGTGACTCATCGCACCCAGGAATTCAATCTTGGGGATAATGTGCCTGAATGTTCCTAACGCTTCACTTCCACCCGAAGCGAGAGTTGCGCGGTAAAACAACGCTAGCGCACATTTTTGCGTTGCCTTCCCGTTAACATTCCGTTTACCTTTCTTGTTAGTGTTTTGTTAAACGGAGGCGGGTGTGGAAAAGGTTTTTGTTGCGAAACGCGTGGCTAACAAGCTGTTCGCTACGGAAGCTGCGGTCGACGCGGCGGTGGCTGAGGTCGGCGAGATGATGGCCGAGCTGATGCAGGCGCGTAAGGATCTCAACCTTTCGGCCACCTTCGGTCACGACGTCAGCGTCAAGGTCGCCGAAGCGATGCAGGCGCTGGTCGCGGCGCGTTTTGGATGAAACCCGCCTGCGCCTGGGCGTGCGCACCCGCATGGGCGGCGTCCTGAAGCCGATCGAAGAGGGCGCGACGGGCCTGAAGGAAGTTGGTTGAGCGATCAACAACCAGACATTGCGATAGTTTAATAGTCTTGGGCCTCTAATTCAGGTTAGAGGCCCTAACTATGCTTGCTGCCCTACAAGTGCTGGTGCTGGTCGATTGGCTGCTGATCGCGGTAGCGTGCTTTGGTGCGTGGCGGTGGGGCGGGCAGGCCGAACGCGGCGGCGCCGCTCTGGTGCTCGTCATCCTCGGGGCATTTATGCTTGCCGGCTTGGTTCACGGCGATGAGTTGGTTCGCGGTATCTATCTGGCGTTGGATGGCCTTTTTGCTTTGGGCCTGCTTCTGCTGGCCATGCGCTACGTCCGCCGCTGGCTGGGCGTGGCGCTGTTGCTGCAAGGCGTCCAGTTCAGTCTCCACGCCTACTATCTCGTGGCCGCCAAGCGCTATGACAACCTGTACATTCTGGTGAATAACCTCGTCAGCTTCGGGGTCGTGGTCAGCCTGCTGTTTGGCGTGGTGTTGGCCTGGCGTTCGCAGGGCGCCGAAAAATAATTTCCCAAGGCGCGCGGGAATCCGCGCCCCGCGACAAATCTCTCCTTGCAATTCCTCTCCAGACACGGTTTCTCGCCGGCGGGCCACGCCCTCCCAACGGGGCGCAGTCCATCTGTAAGGATGGGAGACATCGCTATGACCACGACCCTCGCCAAGCCGGCGATCCGCCCGGCTCGCCCCGAGTTCTCATCCGGCCCCTGCGCCAAGCGCCCCGGCTGGACCCCCGAAAATCTCAGAAACGCCGTCCTGGGTCGCTCGCACCGCTCTAAGCTGGGCAAGGCGCGCCTGAAGGCCGCCATCGACCAGACGCGCGAAGTGCTGGAAGTGCCGGCGGACTTCCTGATCGGCATCGTCGCCGGCTCGGACACCGGCGCCGTCGAAATGGCGATGTGGTCGATGCTGGGCCCCAAGCCGGTCCAGCTGCTGGCCTTCGAATCCTTCGGCAAGGACTGGGTCACCGACGTGACCAAGCAGCTGAAGCTGCCCGACGTCGAGGTGCTGGACGCCCCCTACGGCCAGCTGCCGGACCTGACCAAGGTTCGCCCCGACGCCGACCTGATCTTCACCTGGAACGGCACCACCTCCGGCGTGCGCGTGCCGAACGGCGACTTCATCTCGGACGACCGCACGGGCGTCACCATCTGCGACGCCACCAGCGCCGCCTTCGCCCAGCAGCTCGATTTCGCCAAGCTCGATGTGGTCACCTTCTCCTGGCAAAAGGTGCTGGGCGGCGAGGCCGCGCACGGGGTGCTGATCCTGAGCCCGCGCGCCGTGGCCCGCCTCGAGAGCTACAGCCCGCCGTGGCCCCTGCCCAAGATCTTCCGCATGACCAAGGGCGGCAAGGTCACCCTCGACCTGTTCGAAGGCGCCACGATCAACACCCCCTCCATGCTGTGCGTCGAGGACTATATCGACGCCCTGAAGTGGGGCGCCTCGGTGGGCGGGCTGGAAGGCCTGCGCCAACGCTCCTACGCCAACCTGGAGGCCCTGGAGGATTGGGTCGCCAAGACCCCCTGGGTCGACTTCCTGGCGCAGGACAAGGCCATCCGCTCCAACACCTCGGTCTGCCTCAAGGTCGTCGACCCGCGCATCACCGGCCTGTCGGCCGACGCCCAGGCCGATTTCGCCAAGAAGCTGGCGGGCGCCCTGGAGAAGGAAGGCGTCGCCCTCGACGTCGGCGGCTACCGCGACGCCCCTCCGGGCCTGCGCATCTGGTGCGGCGCCACGGTCGAGACCTCGGACGTCGAGGCCCTGGCCCCCTGGCTCGACTGGGCCTTCGCCACTGTCGCCGCCGAACTGCAGTCAGCCTAGCGGGTCCGGAAAGCCTCGTCCTTCGACAAGCTCAGGATGAGGCCTTCCTACCTGACCGCCATCCAAGTCGCCTCATCCTGAGCTTGTCGAAGGACGAGGCGCGCACCCCACACCGCACAGGAGAAGCCCAATGGCTCCCCGCGTTCTGATTTCCGACAAGCTGTCCCCCGCCGCCGTCCAGATCTTCAAGGACCGGGGCGTCGAAGCCGACGTCAACACCGGCCTTTCCAAGGAAGAGCTGCTGAAGATCATCGGCGACTACGACGGGCTCGCCATCCGCTCGGCCACCAAGGTCGACAAGGATGTACTGGCCGCCGCCAAGAAGCTGAAGGTCGTCGCCCGCGCCGGCATCGGCGTCGACAACGTCGACATCCCGGCCGCGACCGCCGCCGGCGTGATCGTCATGAACACCCCGTTCGGCAATTCCATCACCACCGCCGAGCACGCCATCGCCATGATGTTCGCCCTGGCCCGCGAACTGCCCGCCGCCGACACCTCCACCCAGGCCGGCAAGTGGGAGAAGAACCGCTTCATGGGCGTCGAGCTGTTCGGCAAGACCCTGGGGCTGATCGGCTGCGGCAACATCGGCGGCATCGTCGCCGACCGCGCCCTGGGCCTGAAGATGAAGGTCGTCGCCTTCGACCCGTTCCTGTCGCCGGAGCGGGCCGTGGAGCTGGGCGTCGAGAAGGTCGAGCTCGACGAGCTGCTGACCCGGGCAGACTTCATCACCCTGCACACCCCGCTGACCGACAAGACCCGCAACATCCTGTCCCGCGAGGCCCTGGCCAAGGCCAAGAAGGGCGTGCGGATCATCAACTGCGCCCGCGGCGGCCTGGTCGACGAGGAAGCCCTGCGCGAAGCCCTGGAGTCCGGGCAGGTGGGCGGCGCCGCCTTCGACGTCTTCGTCACCGAGCCGGCCAAGGAGAACGTGCTGTTCGGCGCGCCGAACTTCATCGCCACCCCCCACCTGGGCGCCTCGACCGCCGAAGCCCAGGAGAACGTGGCCCTGCAGGTCGCCGAGCAGATCTCCGACTACCTGCTGACCGGCGCGGTCACCAACTCGCTGAACAGCCCGTCGGTCTCCGCCGAGGACGCCCCCAAGCTGAAGCCCTACGTCGCCCTGGTCGAGAAGCTCGGCGCCTTCGCCGGCCAGATGGTCGACAGCGGCCTGAAGTCGATCGAGATCGCCTACATCGGCGAAGTGGCCAAGCTGAACGTCAAGCCGCTCAGCGCCGCGGCGCTCGCCGGCATCCTGCGGCCGATGCTGGCCGAGGTGAACATGGTCTCGGCCCCCGCCGTGGCCAAGGAGCGCGGCGTGACCGTCTCCGAGAACCGCCAGGAGCTGTCGCCGGTCTATGAGAGCATGGTCAGGATCACCGTCGTCTCCGACAGCGGCGAGCGGACCTTCTCCGGCACCGTGATCGGCGGCGCGCCGCGGATCGTCGAATCCATGGGCATGGATCTGGACGCGCCGTTCGGCCACACCATGCTCTACGTCCACAACTTGGATAAGCCGGGCTTCGTCGGCCGCCTGGGCGCGCTGCTCGGTGACGCGGGGATCAACATCGCCACCTTCAACCTCGGCCGCATCGCCAGCGGCGGGGAGGCGATCGCCCTGGTCAATGTCGACGCGCCCCTCAGCGAGCCGCTGCAGGCCCAGGTCCAGGCCCTGCCCAACGTCAAGGAAGTCCGCCTCCTGACGTTCTGAACACCTGCCGCATTGTCCTCCGGCCGCGACCGGTCGCCGCCGGAGGATGACGGGACGGGGGTAAAGGCCTATCTACGCCCCATGCTGACGCTCGACCTCGCCCACAAGCCGGCCGCGACGCCCCAGCCTGCGCGAGTCAATCTCGCCGGACTGACGCGTCCTGAACTGGCCGCCGCCCTGGCGGCGACGGGCGTCGTGCCGCCCGAAAAGGCCAAGATGCGGGCCACCCAGCTGTGGCGCTGGATCCACCACTACGGCGCCACCGACTTCGACCGCATGACCGACATCTCCAAGGAGATGCGCGCCAAGCTCGAGCCCCACTTCACCGTGGCCCGTCCCGAGGTCGTCGAGCGCCAGGTGTCCAAGGACGGCACCCGCAAGTGGCTGATCCGCTTCGCGCCGGGGATCGAGGCCGAGACCGTCTACATCCCCGACGTAGGCCGCGCTGGCGCCCTGTGCGTCTCCAGCCAGGTCGGCTGCACCCTGAACTGCACCTTCTGCCACACCGGCACCCAGGCCCTGGTGCGCAACCTGACCGCCGCCGAGATCGTGGCCCAGGTCCAGGTCGCCCGCGACGACCTGGAGGAATGGCCCTCGCCCAAGGAGGACCGCCGGCTCTCCAACATCGTGTTCATGGGCATGGGCGAGCCGCTCTACAATCTGGACCACGTCGCCGACGCCATCGACATCATCTCGGACGGCGAGGGCATCGCCATCTCGCGGCGGCGCATCACCGTCTCGACCTCGGGCGTCGTGCCGGAACTGGAGGCGTTGGGAAACCGCACCCAGGCGATGCTGGCCATCTCGCTGCACGCCACCAACGACGCACTGCGCGACGTGCTGGTGCCGCTGAACAAGCGCTATCCGCTCGAGCAGCTGATCGCCGGCATCCGGGCCTATCCGGGCCTGTCCAACGCCCGCCGCGTCACCTTCGAGTACGTCATGCTCAAGGGGGTCAACGACAGCCCCGCCGAGGCCAAGGCCCTGGTCAAGCTGGTGCAGGGCCTGCCGGCCAAGATCAACCTGATCCCATTCAACCCCTGGCCGGGCACGGACTACGCGTGCTCGGACTGGGCGACCATCGAGCGCTTCGCCGCCATCCTCAACCGGGCAGGCTACGCCTCCCCGATCCGCACGCCCCGGGGCCGCGACATCCTGGCCGCCTGCGGCCAGCTGAAGTCGGAAAGCGAGAAGCTGAGGGCGAGCGCGCGGCGCAAGATCGAGGCCGCCCCGGCCGCCAGCTCCGCCCCCGCGACCTGACCGTGCGGCGCGAGCGCGCTTGCGGGCTACTGCTCCGGCGCCTAAGGGAAGGGGCGATGGCGTCCTCCCCGAGCCCAGTTCCATGACCCCGGAAGTCCAGGCCTTCGCCTCCGGCTTCCCGCTGACCCTGATCCACGCCGGCGTGACCCTGGTCATGCTGGTGCTGGGCGCGACGGTCTACGCCTTCTTGACCCCCTATAAGGAGGTTCAGCTGATCCGCGAGGGCAACGCCGCGGCGGCCATCTCCTACGGCGGGGTGATCATCGGCCTGGCCGCGCCCCTGGCGGTCTCGCTGTCGGCCTCGCCTTCGGTGCTGGAGATCGTGATCTGGGGCCTCGCCACCACGGCGGTGCAGCTGCTGGTGTTCCGGATCACCGACCTGTTCCTGGCCGGGCTGCCAGCGCGGATCCAGGAGGGGGAGACGGCGGCGGCGGCCCTGCTCACCGCCGCCCGGCTGGCCAGCGCCCTGATCCTCGCCGCCGCCGTCGCGGCCTGAGCCGGGGGCGCTGATGCACGCGCCGCTCCACTTCCCCAAGCTGCCCGACTGGCTCGTCTACGCTTCCGTCGTCTTCGCCCTGCTCGTCGCCGCGCTCAGCCGCGGCGAGCGCGCCGACGCACCCCCCGCCCCCCCGCCGCCGGCGCCGGGCGAGGGCGATCTGCTTCGCCCGGCCACCGCCTTCGACCGGGCCGTGATGATCAAGGCGCCCGCCCCCTCGCCGAACACCGCCGGCACCGCCTTCTCCATGGGAAGCCAGGGGGTGTGGCTGAGCGCGGCCCACGTACTGGAGGGCTGCGTCCAGGCCGCCCTGCTGGTCGGATCCGGCCAGGGCGTCGCCGCCAAGGTCATCCTCGATCCCTACACAGACGTCGCCGTCCTGGTCACCGAGGGCGGCGCCGATGGGCTGGCCTCGGGCCTGGCCCTGCCGCTCAGGGTCGGCACGCGGGGCTTTCATCCCGGCTTCCCTCAAGGACGGCCCGGCGGCTTTCTGGGCTATCGGGCGCGCCGGTGCTCGACACCGCCGGCCGGGTGGTCGGGATGACCATCGCCGAGGCCCCGCGCCGGGGCCGCATCTACACCGCCGCGCCGGAAAGCCTGGCCGGCGCCCTGAAGCGGGCCGGGGTCGTCACGGGCCCCTCCGGGGCGCTGGGCGAGCCGATCACGGTGGAGAACTACGGCCGCGCCGCCGACGCCCTGCGCCGCGACCTGCGCGTGGCCCAGGTGGTCTGTCTGAAGCGCAGCTAGCCGAGGCCGTGACCGCCGACCGGAACGGTGGTGACGCCCGGGTCCATGCCGGCGATCAGGGGCCGCGCCCTGGTTATGGCCGCACGCACCGAAGCGAGCTGCAGCGAAGCCTTGTGGCTGGTTTCGCTGTCCCACACCTCGGTGATCCAGATCGCGTCGGCGGCGGCCGGGTCCTTGGCGACGATGTAGCTGAGGCAACCCGGCATGCCCGACACTCCCTCCAGCAGGATCGCGATCAGGGCGTCGCGCTGTCCGGCGACGGCGGTCATCTTGCCGATCAGGCCGTACAGGGCTGGCCTTTCAGCGGCCGTGGCTGGAGCCGCCAGCGACAGGGCGGCCGCGCCGAGGAGCAGGTCTCGTCTCTCGATATCCATGCCCGGACGGTACCTCGGTGCGGAGCGTCAGTCGCCTTCCAGCTCGCCCATCGCCGACTGGAGGTAATTGTGCTCGCCGATCGAGCGGGCCAGCGACAGCTGGGTCTCCAGGAAGTCGATGTGCTCCTCGGTGTCGGAGAGGATATCGACCAGGATTTCGCGGCTGACGAAGTCCTGGGTCCGCTCGCACAGGGCGACGCCCTCCACCAGCGCGCCGCGTCCGCGGATTTCCAGCGCGAGGTCCGCCGACATGGCCTCGACCACCGTCTCGCCGATCGACAGCTTGTGCAGGTCCTGCAGGTTGGGAAGCCCGTCGAGGAACAGCACCCGCTTGATCAGCTTGTCGGCGTGTTTCATCTCTTCGATGGATTCGTCGTAGACGACCTTGCCCAGCCGCTCATAGCCCCAGTTCTGGAACATCCGGGCGTGGAGGAAGTACTGGTTCACCGAGGTCAGTTCGTTGGTGAGCACAGTGTTGAGCAGGCGGATGATCGCCGGATCGCCTTGCATGGCCATGAGCCCTTGTTCCGCTTAAGGCGGGCAAGAAGCCCGCGGCCGCTATTCGGCGGCGTGACGCAGGGCCTGTTCAGCGCACTGGATCATCCGTCGCATGTCGCAGACGCATTTGGCGCATTGGGGCTGGGTCTGGCAATGACGGAACACGTCGGCGGGACGGCGCGCGCCCTGGTCGATCGCGGCGCGAACCTGGCGTTCACGGATACCGTTGCAATTGCAGACGTACATGGGCCCCGACGGACATGAGACTTGATACTCACTCTCATATAGCGGGGCGCGAACGTCCTTGCAACTCATTCGCAAGCAATGGTTAAGGCGGCTTAATCTTCCGCCATTCGGGCGAGCAGCGCCTTGGCGGCCTCTCGGTGCACCGGCTTGATCGCCCGGCCTGCGATGCCGATCGCCGCGGCGATCACCGCCGCGTCGTCGGTGAAGCCCAGGCCGACGAACCAGTCGGGCAGGACGTCGGTGGGCACGACGAAATAGGCCAGGGCGGCCATCAGCATGGCCTTGGTGCCGGTCGGGGTGGCGGCGTCGCGGGCGCAGAACCACAGGGCGACCGCGTCGCCGGCGAAGGGGATGCGCGGGGCCAGCTTGCGGATCTTGGGCCAGAAGCCGCGCCTGACCGTCTGGGTGTTGACCCGGACCACGGCCGGCACAAGGGCGCGCGACGGGTCGAGCGGCCCATTGGGATCGAAGCCTTTGGCTGCCATTGGCATCGCATCTCCCTGTCGAGGATCGGGGCCGCCCGCAGGGCGACCCCGTCCTGGGTCAGCCGGCGGTCGGCCGGACGATGGTCGGACCGAGACGTTGGATCACGTCGGCGGCCGTGAAGGCCCGCGTATCGTTCGTCGGCTTGGGGCCGCGGCCGAGGAAGATCTCGGCGTTGGCTTCGAAGCGGGTCACCTGGCGATAGTCCATACCACCGCCCCAGCCGCCCCAGCCCGGGCCGAAACCGGGACCCCAGCCGC
The DNA here is from genome assembly GCA_002280485.1 of Caulobacterales bacterium 32-69-10. The sequence goes on along the minus strand of NCED01000078.1, from coordinate 2,385 downwards.
CCCAGTAGCCCCAGTTGCTCCAGCCGCCGCCGAAGCCGGGACCGAACATCCGCCAGCTCGGGCCCCACATACCCCAGCTGTTGAAGTAGGGGTCGGCGTAGACGCGGGTGTCGCGGTCGGTGTTGCGGTCGACGACGGAGAACCAGTCGTAGCCGTTCTGCTGGGTCAATTCGGCCGCCCGGAAGAGCAGGTAGCTCTCGACGGTGCGGCGGTTGGTCAGCGAATTGCCGGAGAAACTCACCTGCCAGCGGTTCGCTTCGATCTGGCGCTCGGTATAGCCGCCCGAGACGTTCGTCCCGCGCTGCAAGGGCTGGTAGGGCGTGGCTGTGGTGCAGGCGCCGAGCGCCAGAGCCGCCGTCGCCGCCGCTACGATGAAGAAGCGTTTCATTAGGACTCCTAAACTGCCCCCCAAAAAGATGGGGATGAAGCCGCGGCGGCTCAACTCAGAACGGCGGACCCCGAGAGGGAGCCCTGTCCGCGCATTCCATTTTAAAGCGTCGCTTGGCGGCGAGGGTTGCCAGCATCGTTAAATTCATTGGCCAAGGCTGAACAGGGCCTGAACGGAACCTGAACAGCCCGTGCAAGCTTGAGCTTAACCCGAAATCGCGACCAAGGCTGCAGCCGCAAACAGCAGTAGGGCGGTGACGGCCGAAAAGCCGCGCCGAAACCGGGGGCTTTCCATCCGCCGGGCCAGGGCCGCGCCGCCGAGGCCGAAGGTGGTCATGGCGGCGGCGTCCATGGCGATCATGGTCGCAGCGAAGACGAGGAGCTGGCCCGGCAAGGGCCGGTCCAGGTCGAGGAACGGCGGCAGCACCGCCGAGAAGAACAGGATGATCTTGGGATTGGCGATCTGGACCGCGAAGCCGTTGCGCAGGTCGGAGCCCGGCCGCGGGATCGCCGCCGCCGGCGGAGCCGGCGACCTGGACAGGGCGGCTCGCATCGCGCCGATCCCCATCCAGACCAGGTACAGCGCCCCGACAAGCCTCAGCCCCTTGAAGGCGGCGGGGAAGGCGGCGACCAGGGCGCCGAGCCCCACGGCGGCGGCCCCGTACCACACCAGGGTGGCGGCGTTCATGCCGACCATCGCCGCCAGGGCGGCGGTGCGTCCTCGGGCCATGCCGGTGGCGACGCAGAACAGGTTGGCCGGGCCGGGAAAGAAGGCCATGGCGGCCATGACCCCGAGGAAGGCCAGCCAGCGGGAGGGATCGACAGGCAGGTCCATGCGAAACCGGCGCGGGCTCCCTGCCGTTCAAGGGCTATGCCGTCCGCCGCCATCCGCCGCTACAGCTACGACGACGAGACCCGGACCCTGTTCGTCACCTTCGTCGATGGCGACACCTACGCCTATTTCGACGCGCCTCCACGGCTGTACGAGGACTTTCGCGCCGCCACATCAAAAGGCGGCTTCTTCGCCCGCGAGGTGCGCGACAAGTACCGCTACCAGCGGATCGACTAGCCCCGCTCCGCGCTCCGGCGGTCGCGCTTGGCCGCCACCCGCAGGCGAAGCGCGTTGAGCTTGATGAAGCCCGCCGCGTCGCGCTGGTCGTAGGCGACCTTGCCCTCCTCGAAGGTGACCAGCTCCTGGTCGTACAGCGAATAGGGGCTCTCGCGGCCGATGACCGTGGTGTTGCCCTTGTAGAGCTTCACCGTCACCCGGCCGGTGACCAGCTTCTGGGAGTGGTCGATCAGGGCCTGCAGCATCTCGCGCTCGGGCGAGAACCAGAAGCCGTTGTAGATCAGGCTCGCGTAGCGCGGCATGATCTCGTCCTTCAGGTGCATGGCCCCGCGGTCCAGCGTGATGCTCTCGATGCCGCGGTGGGCGTGCAGCAGGATGGTCCCGCCGGGGGTCTCATAGACGCCGCGCGACTTCATGCCGACGAAGCGGTTCTCGACCAGGTCGAGGCGCCCCACCCCGTTGTCGTGGCCGAGCTGGTTCAGCCGGGTCAGCAGGGCGGCGGGGCTGAGCGCCTCGCCGTCGATGGCGACCGGGTCGCCGGCCTCGAAGTCGATGGTGAAGACGGTGGGCTTATCGGGCGCGTCCTCGGGGGCGATGGTGCGCTGATAGACGAACTCGGGCGCCTCGACCGCCGGGTTCTCCAGCACCTTACCCTCGGAGGAGGAGTGCAGCAGGTTGGCGTCGACGCTGAACGGCGCGTCGCCGCGCTTGTCCTTGGCGATCGGGATCTGGTGCTTCTCGGCGAAGTCGAGCAGGGCCTCGCGGCTGGCGAATTTCCACTCCCGCCACGGGGCGATGACATGGATGTCGGGCTCGAGGGCGTAATAGGCCACCTCGAAGCGGACCTGGTCGTTGCCCTTGCCGGTGGCGCCGTGACAGACCGCGTCGGCGCCGACCTGGTGGGCGATGTCGATCTGCTTCTTGGCGAT
>NCED01000077.1 GCA_002280485.1 Caulobacterales bacterium 32-69-10 | reverse complement strand
AGCAGTCCATCGAGGTGTTCGGCGTAGGTCTTGCGCAGTGTCATCGATCCAATCCCTGGCGGCTACATGCCGTCCACGAACCGATAACGCGCCTGCTGCGCCTGCGAACAGGGCCGCAAAAGCAATCTTGTAAACATGGAATTTGTGCGGCTTGTAAATCAGTGACATATTTTCCAGCATGGACAAGTCGGCGGACCGCAAGCTGTTCCTGGGCGCCCGCCTGCGCCGGCTGAGGCGCGACCTCGGCCTGACCCAGGCCGCCATGTCGCGAGAGGTCGGCGTCTCGGCCAGCTACCTGAACCTGCTGGAGCGCAATCAGCGGCCGGTCACCGCCCAGGTGCTTCTTCGCCTGGCTGAGACCTTCGACCTCGACCTGCGCAACCTCACCGCCGACGACCCGGCGTCGGGGGTCAGCGGCCTGTCCGAGGTGTTCAGCGACCCCTTGTTCCAGGACCTCGGCATCTCCCGGCACGAGGTCGCCGAGATGGTCGACAACGCGCCGGCGCTCGCCGAGGGCGTGATGCGTCTCTACCAGGCCTTCCAGGACCGTGGCCGGGCGGGAGCTCTGGGCGACGACGCCTCGATCGGCGCGCTCCGCGTCGGCGTCCCGTCCGACTGGGTGCGCGATTTCATCCAGGCCCAGAAGAACTTCTTCCCGGAACTCGAGGCGGCGGCGGAGGCGACCTACGCCGCCCTGACCAAGACGGACGCCGGTCTGTCCTCCGCCCTCACCGAGCGGTTGCAGGAGGTCTGTCGGGCCCGGGTGCAGATCGTGCCGTCCGAGGTCCTGGTCGGCATGGTCCGCCGCTTCGACCACCACCGCCGCCGACTGCTCATCTCCGACCTGCTCGACAGTTCGGGCCGCCTGTTCGCCCTCGCCTACCACCTCGCCCTGCTGGAGCATGGCGACCTGATCAACACCCTGGCCGACCGCGCCAACCCGCCCGACCGCGCGGTCCGGTCCCTGCTGAAGGTCAGCCTCGCCAACTACCTCGGGGCGGCGATCATCATGCCCTACGAGGGGTTCCACACCGCCGTCGAGCAGACCCGCTACGACCTGGACCGCGTCTGCGCCCGCTTCGGGGTCAGCTTCGAGCAGGCCTGCCACCGCCTGACCACCCTGGCCCGGCCGGGAACGCGGGGCGTGCCCTTCTTCATGCTGAGGCTCGACGCGGCCGGCAACATCTCCAAGCGCTTCGCCGGAACGGACTTCCCCTTCTCGCGCTTCGGCGGCGCCTGTCCGCGCTGGAACATCCACGCCGCTTTCCGCAACGCCGGCCGGGTGCTGACCCAGGTGGTCGAGACCCCCGACGGGCGCCGCTACTTCACCATCGCCCGCACCGTGCGCCGCGCCGCCCAGACCTGGGACGAGGACGCCGACCTGGCCATCGGCCTCGGCTGCGATCTCAAGCACGCGGGCCAGCTGATCTATTCGCGGGGCCTCGACCTGGCCGCGCCGGCCGTCACCCCGATCGGCCCGGTGTGCACCCTGTGCGAACGGCCCGCCTGTCCCCAGCGCGCCGCCCAGCCGGTGACCCGCACCCTGGTCGTCGACGAATTCACCAAGGCCATCTCGGCCTATCCCTTCGCGCCGGGCTGAGCCTCAGCCCGCGGCCGGCGGGGCCAGGGTTCCGAACCAGGCGACCAAGGCGAGGACGCCGAGGCCAAGCGCCGTTTCAAACATCAGGCTGCGCCGCAGGGCGGCCAGGGCCGCGCCGGGCGCTTCCAGCGCCAGGCCCAGCGCCGGGGTGAGGCGGAAGCGATTGGCCGCGGCCAGGCCCAGCATGCCGGCGAAGACCGCCAGTTTCAGGCTCAGCAGCCGGCCGTAGGGCGTGGTCCACAGCGCCTCGATCCGGTCCGGCCCGACCAGGAACCCGCTGTTGATCAGGCCGGTGAGGACGAGGATCGCCACCAGGATCGTCCCGACGCCGGAAAAGCGCTGCAGGGCCCGGTGCAGGGCGGCGACCGCCCCGGGGCCGGGGGCGCCGGCCCTGGCCAGGAGAAGGAAGACCCACAGGGCCCCGACCCAGATCGCCGCGGCCCAGGCGTGGAGGATGTCGGCCACGAGGTGCAGGTAGTGGCCCGCGCCTTCGGTGGCCGCGCCGTGCCCCATCCAGGCGAAACTGGCGGCGGCGATCGCGCCCAGGGCCGCCACCGCCAGCCAGGCCGCGCGGCCGGGCGGCAGGCTGAGGACCAGAACGACGGCGAGGGCGCCGCACGCCGCCCGCGCGACGCCCGCCATGCCGAGGCCCATGCCGGTGACCACCGCGATGAGGGACTCCGGCTTCAGCCCCTCGGACAGGGAGCCGGCCATGATCCCCGTCTGGGCCACGAGGCCCATGAGAGCGCTGACGGCGAGCAGGGCGCCTGCCGCCGCGAGAAGCCCCCGCGCCCAAGGCGCCTGCGCCGCCGAGCCCGGCCCTGCGGCGGGCAGGGCGTAGACGAAGAAGAGGGGCGACCCCATCAGGATCGCCACGGCCGCGTACTGGATCAGCCTGAGGACGACGACCGCAGGCTCCAGCATGGTCAGCTCACCTTGAAGGCGATCTCACCCGTCATCCGGTGACCGTCGGACGACGCGGCCTTCCAGGTGATCTTGTAGGCGCCCGCCGCCAGGGCGCCCTGCGGGGCGCCGGTGATGGACTTGCCGTCCTTGGACACCGCGGTCTTCACCGCCACCTTGCCCTTGGCGGCCGTGACCAGCTCGAAGCTGGAAAAGGCCGGCGCCAGCTTCTCGCTGAAGGTCAGGGTGATGGTCTTGGGCGCGGCGACCGTGGCGTTGGCCGACGGGTTGGAGGCGACCAGGTGGGCATGGGCCCAGGCCGGGGCGCCGGCCAGAAGGGCGGCGGCGCCGGTCAGGGCGGCGAGGGCGTTGAGCTGGGTCTTCATGGCGAACCTCTCGATCTGTCCAGTGTTCTACGCACCGGGGCCTTCTGAGCCCTCAGGCTCGATATCACCCCTTTGTAGCGGCCGGCGCATGAACCGCGCCCTTACATCGCTGTGGGCGTCGCTGTGGGCAAAGCGCGGGGGTCAGGTTCGCCCGTATCCATACAGCCAGTCGAACCGGGCCGGGCCGTCCGAGCCGGTCAGGCGGGCGACCGCCGCCTCGCCGGCGAACAGCACCCGGGCCGCCTGGCCCAGGTGGAACAGCCGGGCGTTGCGGCGCGACAGGGCCTGGACACGGGTGGTGCGCGCCAGCCGCTCGTCCTGGTAGGCGGCCAGCGCCGCCACGACGTCCGCACCGCCGAGCAGGTGGCGGGCGACCGCCTCCCCGTCCTCGATGGCCTGGGAGGCGCCCTGCGCGAACGAGGGCAGCATGGGGTGGGCGGCGTCGCCCAGCAGGGTGGCCCGGCCTCGGGACCAGGCGGCCAGCGGGGGCCGGTCGAACAGGGCCCAGCGCCAGGCCTCCGGGACCGCCGCGATCAGGGCCGCGACGGGCGCCGGCCAACCGGCGAAGTCGCGGGCGAGGTCGGCCTTGTCGCCCTGTTCGGTCCAGGATTCTGCGGTCCAGTCCGCGCCCTCGACCACGCCGACGAAGTTCACCAGGGCGCCGCCGCGAACATAGTAGTGGACGAAGTGCCGCCCCCTGCCCGTCCAGATGGCGGCCACGGGGGGGACCAGCCCCGCGGGCAGTTGGTCGGCGGCCACCGTGCCCCGCCACGCGCTCATGCCGGTGAAGCGCGGCCGGCCCGCGCCGAACAGGGCGGCCCGCACCACCGAGCGCAGGCCGTCGCAGCCGATCACCGCGTCGGCCTTCACCGTCTCGCCGCCGGCCAGGCGCAAGGACACCCTGCCTGCGTCCTGCTCCAGCCCCTCGACCCGCGCCCCCAGGCGAAGCTCGGCCGTCTGCATCGCCCTGCCGCGCAAAAGCCGCTGCAGGTCCGAGCGATGCACATGCAGATAGGGCGCGCCCCACCGCGCCCTGGCGGCGTCGCCCAGGGGCTGGCGCAGCATCTGGGCGCCCGAGGCGGCGTCGCGGACGACGATGGCCTCGGGCTCGAAGCCGATGGCGTCCAGGCCCTCGCCCAGCCCCAGCCGCTGCAGCACCCGCGTCGCATTGGGGCCGAGCTGGAGGCCGGCCCCGACCTCGCTCAGCGCCGCGGCCTGCTCCAGCACCACCACCTCGGCGCGGCCGGCGAGGGCGATCGCCGCCGTCAGGCCGCCTATTCCAGCGCCAGCGAGCACGATGCGCATGGGTTAACGAAATCCTTCAACGCTTGACGTCGTGGCCAAGCTTACAGACCATCCAGTCTAAGCCTTGACGAACACAAGGCTAAGTCGTGCGTTGGTAGTCTGGCCGGCTTGCGGTCAAGGTGTGTGTGGGGGCGCGATTTTGGTTTTGCACTGGCGGACCCAGCCGGAGGAGTCTGTTCCGAGCGCTCCGGCCGGTGCATCCAGCGCCTGGACCGACCCCGCCTGGTCGGGCGGCGGCCACGGGGCGCGCCTCGTCGACACCACCATGCTGTTCGCCCCCAAGAGCGGCGGGGTCAAACGCTACCTGCTGGCCAAGCGCGCCTGGTTCGCCGAGCACCGCAGGGGCGTCCGCCACACCCTGGTGGTCCCAGGGGCCGAGAACGCCCGACCGGAGATGGGCATGGTCACTGTGGCCGCGGTCCGCATGCCGTTCGGCGACGGCTACCGGTGCCCCGCTTCCCCCCGCCGCTGGGCCGATCACCTCGTCGCCCTGCGCCCCGACGTGATCGAGGCCGGCGACCCCTATGGCCCCGGCCATGCGGCCCTGGACGCCCGCGAACGCCTCGGCGTGCCGGCCGTCGCCTTCTGCCATTCCGACCCGGCCGCCCTGGCCGGCCTGCATATGGGGGCGTGGGCAGAGCCGGGCGTGCGCCGCCGGTGGGCCCAGCTGGTCCGCCGCTTCGACCGGGTGGTGGCCCCCAGCCGCCACATCGCCGAGCGCCTCGACGACGCGGGCGTCTTCGGCGTGCACATCCAGCCCCTGGGCGTCGACACCACGACCTTCACGCCCGAGCGCGCCGATCCGGCCGCCCTGCGCGCCGAGCTCGGCTTGCCCGCCTCCACCCGGCTGCTGGTCTTCGCCGGCCGCCCGGCGCGCGAGAAGAACATCGACGTCATGCTCGACGCCGTCGCCCGGCTTGGGCCCGACTATCACCTGCTGCTCATCGGCGCCGGGACCGGCTGCCAGCCGCAGCCGGGCGCCACCTTCCTCGGCTATCGGCCCGACCCCTTCGAGGTGGCGCGCCTGATCGCCAGCTGCGACGCCTTCGTCCACGCCAACCACCAGGAGCCGTTCGGCCTCGTGGTGCTGGAGGCCATGGCCTGCGGCCTGCCCGTGGTTGGGGTCGAGGCCGGGGGGGTGTGCGAACTGGTGGACGAGGAGGTGGGCCAGCTCGCCCCGCGCCCGACCGCCGCCGATCTGGCCGAGGCCATCGAGGCCCTGTTCGCCCGCGATCTGGGCGCCATCGGCGCCGCCGCCCGGGCGCGGGCCGTCTCCCGTCACGGCTGGGGCTGCACCTTCGAGCGGCTGGCCAGCTTCTACGGCGCGCTGAGCGGCGAAGGCGCGGCGCCCGTCGCCCCCCTGCGGCTGGTCGGGCGGCGGTGATCGGACGCGGGTTGACGCTGCGGCAATGATTTTCCCGCATCCTGCCTGCGGTTTACGTCGCAGCGGGATGGTTCGGTGGCCAAGGCTCAGTTCCACAAACATCAGAAAGTCTGGGTGGAGTCGGTCGGCGCCTGGGCGACGATCGACAAGATCCAGCCGGTCTGGGCCAAGGGCTTCGACGAGCCCGTGCGCATCACCTACGATGTCGGTCTGGGCCGCGAATTCCTCGCCCACGAGCTGAGGGCCGAGGACGCCGAGGAGGCCCCCGCCGACGAAACCGCCGGCGAATGGCGGCTGATGCGCGCCCGCAACAAGTGGCAGGCCCCCGAGAACTGCAGCCACCACCCCTTCCCCGGCACCTTCCCCGTGGTGGTCACCGACCCCTCCGACTGGGGCGGCTGGCGCACGCC
>NCED01000133.1 GCA_002280485.1 Caulobacterales bacterium 32-69-10 | reverse complement strand
CGATCCGGGCGGCCTCGGCCAGGGACAGGCCGGTGTCGAACACGTCGTCCAGGATCAGCACGCGCCGCCCGGCGATGGGCCGCTGGAACGGGGCGTAGACGTCGATCTTGCCCCGGCTGGTCTTGTCGTCGCCGTAGGAGGTCAGCCACAGGGCGTCGAACCGGACATTGCGCCCCAGCCGCGACAGGGCGCGGGTCAGGTCGGCGGCGAACCACAGACCGCCGGTCAGCAGGACGGCGGCGACTGTATCGTCGTCGATGATAGGGGCGATGCGCGCGGCCAGATCCGCCACGACACGGGCGATGTCGGCTTCGGCCAGGAGAATGGTCGGCTTGGGGGAGGGATCAGCCATGCGAGGCGGATACCGCCTCGCCGTGCCCGTTGTCCACCACGCGAATCGGGCGGGCCTCGATCGGCGCCTGGGCGTTGCGCGCGGCGACGCCGGGCGCGACCGCCGATCTCAGGCCATTGGAGGCCGGCGCAAGCTCCGCATGGGCGTCGGCAGGAGCATGACCGCCGCCCGTCTCGGCGGGCGCATGATCGGGCTCGTGAGCGGGCGCTGCGTGAGGCGCCGCCTGAGGCGCAGCGTGGTCTTCGCCGTGATCGCCCGCTGGCGCAGCCTCGGCGGGGGCGGCGTGGTCGACCGGCTTGGCGTGGGAGGCGTCCGTCGTCACGAAATTGACCCCGATGTCGGCCGCATGGCCGCCGGGATCGGGGATCAGGACGGCGAAGCCCTGGACCTTGCCGGGCAGAACGGGGGCCGCGTCGATGGCGACGATCTTGAACCCGACCTCGGCGCCGTGCTCGTCCAACAGGGCGACCCGGACGGGTGGGGCCACGATCTCGGCGTCACGCACATTCCGCAACGCGCCGGACACCAGGACCATGCCGGGATGGTTGGGAACCTCCTTGGCCGTCATCGCCTCGAAGTCCAGGCCGACCGGGTTCACCGGGGTCCCGACCGCGGCATAGGCGGCGGCGGCGCGCGGGAAGGCCTCGACCACCTCGACCCGGAACAGGAAGGCCGAGACGATCAAACCGACAAAGGCGCTGGCCAGGCCCGCCCAGACCACGCCATGGGTGGCGGCGCGGCGCAGGCGACGCTGCTGTTCGGCGCGGGCGCGGAAGGCCTTGGGAAGCTCGGGGGCCGGGGTCTCGGCCAGGCTGGCGGGCTCAGAGGCGGCGTCCGGCTCGGGCGTCGAGATGATGCGGGGCTCGGGCGCGACGCTCAGTTCCAGCGGTTCGTCGCTGGTCGCGCGCCAGATTTCGCCGCAAGATTTGCAACGCACCTTGCGCCCGTTCGCGCCCACGGCGTCGTCGGGAA
>NCED01000132.1 GCA_002280485.1 Caulobacterales bacterium 32-69-10 | reverse complement strand
CAATCCCACGACCGCCGCCATCATCGTCGAGCCGGTCCAGGGCGAGGGCGGCTGCCGCGCCATGCCGGAACAGTGCCTGCGCGGCCTGCGCGAGCTGTGCGACGAACACGGCGTCCTGATCATCTTCGACGAGGTCCAGTGCGGCATGGGCCGGACCGGCAAGCTGTGGGCCCACGAATGGGCCGGCATGGCGCCGGACATCATGGCGGTGGCCAAGGCTCTGGGCGGCGGCTTCCCCATCGGCGCCTGCCTGGCGTCGGCCAAGGCGGCGTCGGGCATGACGGTCGGCGCCCACGGCTCGACCTTCGGCGGCAATCCCCTGGCCATGGCCGTGGGTCTGAAGGCGCTGTCCTTGATCAACACGCCAGAGACCCTGGCCAACGTCAACGACATCGCCGGCTATCTGAAGCAGCAACTGGCGGGGCTTCAGGCCCGCTTCCCCGACGTGATCGCCGACGTGCGCGGCAAGGGGCTGCTGATCGGGGTCAAGATGGTGCCGAACAATCGCGAGTTCATGGCCCTGGCGCGCGACACGCAACAGCTGCTGATCGCCGGCGGCGGCGACAATTGCGTGCGCCTGCTGCCGCCGCTGAACCTAACCCTGGACGAGGCCCGAGAGGCCATCGTCCGCTTCGAAGGCGCCTGTGAAGTCGCCCGCGAAAAGCTGGCCGCCTGATCCTTCAAGCCGCTCATCCCCGCGAAAGCGGGGGCCCAGGCCTTTCACGCGAAAGGCGCCGGGATCGGCGGACGTAACTGACATCGGGCGCCCGTCGCCCAAAGCACCAGGTCCCCGCTTTCGCGGGGATGAGCGGAGTTAGGCAATGGTCCGGCACTTCCTCGACATCCATCTGTTGGACGCCGCCGATCTGCGCGCCATCCTGGACGACGCCCATGCCCGCAAGGCCGCCCGCAAAGGCTGGCCCCAGGGTCGTCCTGACGCCGATGCGCCGGGCAAGGATCGGGTCCTGGCCATGATCTTCGAGAAGAACTCGACCCGCACCCGGTTCAGCTTCGACGCCGCCATCCGCCAGTTGGGCGGCGCCGCCATCATCGCCACAGCCTCAGACATGCAGTTGGGCCGGGGCGAGCCGGTCGAGGATACGGCGCGCGTCCTGTCGCGCATGGTCGACGCCGTCATGATCCGCGCCAACAGCCACGAGGATGTCGAACGCTTCGCCCGCGTCTCGACCGTGCCGGTGATCAACGGCCTGACCGACCGGTCCCACCCGTGCCAGATCCTGGCCGATCTTCAGACCATCGAGGAGCATTGCGGCCCGGTCTCGGGGAAGACCATCGCCTGGATCGGCGACGGCAACAACGTCTGCC
>NCED01000131.1 GCA_002280485.1 Caulobacterales bacterium 32-69-10 | reverse complement strand
GCGCAGGATGCGGGGGCCAAGGGTGATTGCTTTTGCCGCAGGATGGGCGCGGATCGCCTCGCGTTCGGTATCGTCGAAGCCGCCTTCCGGGCCGATCAGCAGGGCGGCAGGGGCCTGTTTCGCGGCGAAGGCGGCATGGGCGGGGTCGCCGCCGAGCTCGTCAGCGAAGAACAGCACTCGGCCATCTTCCCGGCCCTTGAGCAAGGCGTCGAGCTTCACTGGCTCGACAATGCGGGGCAGGGCAGTGCGGGCGCATTGCTCCGCCGCTTCGGCCACCAGCGCGCGGGCTCGCTCCAGATTGAGCTTGTCGGCCACGCAGCGCCTTGTGAGTACCGGCTGGATCACCCGCACGCCCAGTTCGGTGGCCTTTTCCAGCACGAGGTCGAAACGATCCTTCTTGAGCAGCGCCGCGCACAGGGTGAAGTCGGGCACATCCTCCCGCTCGCGCAGGCGTTCGGCCACTTCCAGCACCACGTCACGCTTGCCGGTGGAGGCGACGCGGGCGGCCCATTCGCCGGTCTCGTCATCGCACAGGATCACGATGTTGCCTTCGCCGACGCGCATCACCCGGGCGAGGTAATTCGCCGGATTGCCGTGCAAGGTCACTGCCGCCCCCGCCGCGAGCGGACCGGGAACGAACAGGCGCGGCGCGCTGCGCGGCGGCCAGGCGGGAGTAGCGGGCATGTTCGGCTGCTTTGCCTGAGTTCGGGGCCGCTTACTTCAGAAGCTCGCGCAGCAGGGTTTCCCACTGCTTCACGCCGGGATCGATCGTGGCGACGGGCAGGCGTTCGTTCAGGCCATGGGCGAATTCATCGTCCGGCCGCATGAAGATCGCCGAAACGCCATAGCTGGGAATGCCAAGTGCCCGGAAATACATGGAATCGCTGGCCCCCGCGCTCATCTGTGGCACGACAGTGAGCCCCGGCGCGCGCTGGTGCACGGCCTTGGTGATGGCATCCATCATGTCCTTGCGCAGCGGGCTTTCGGGCGACTCGATCGAGCCATCGTCCATCATTTCCAGCGTGATGCGGGGATCGTCGATCACCTTCTTGAGGATTTCACCAGCCTGCGCGCGGGACGTGCCGGGGAAGATGCGGCAATTGATGTTTGCGGTGACGGACTGCGGCAGCGCATTGGCCGCATGGCCGCCATTCACCATCGTGGGCACGCAAGTCGTGCGGACCAGCCCGATATATTCCGGGCGGGCCGAGAGGCGCTCGGCTGCGGCCGTGTTGTTCGGATCGGCGGCGAAGGCCACCATCGCTTCCGCCACTTCCTCGGGCGCGTTGGGGGCAGTGCCTTCCCAATAGGCCTTGGTCAGCGGGCTGA
>NCED01000076.1 GCA_002280485.1 Caulobacterales bacterium 32-69-10 | reverse complement strand
ATGAGCCAGGGCTTCGCCGGCATGCTCCTGCTCGGGGGCATTACCTCCCTGCCGGAGGTGGCGACCGCCGGCGGCGCCGCCCTGACCGGGGCGGCCGACCTGGCGGTGAGCAACCTGCTCGGCACGTCCTCGATCAATGTCGTGCTGCTGGTGTTCGCCGACGCCCTGCTCCGGGGCCAATCCCTGGATTCCACCATCCGCACGCCCACCCCTTTGATACAGGCGGCGCTGTGCATACTGCTGATGAATGGGGTGGCGCTCGTCGCGGTCGTGGGTGACCGGGAAATCCTCTCCACGGGCCTCGGCTATGGGGCCACCGGTCTGCTCCTGGCCTGCGTGGCGAGCCTGTGGCTGATCTCCCGGTACGAGAAGTTCCCGGGCTGGACGACGACCGAACAGGGCGATGGCGGGGACGAGGGCCACGGATCGGGCGATGAGCCGGAACGAACCACCGCGGGCCTCGCCTGGAGAACCGCGGCGGCGGCTGCCGTGATCCTGGTCGCCGGCTTCGTCCTGTCGCAGACAGGCGAGGCCGTCGCCCGGGAAAGCGGGCTGGGGGTGGGGCTTGTCGGCCTGGTGCTGGTGGGCGCGGCCACCTCGCTGCCTGAGCTCAGCTCGGTGGCGGCCGCCATCCGGATCAAGCGCTATCAGCTCGCGATTGGCGACATCTTCGGCACCAACATCTTCAACGTGGGGGTCCTGTTCATCGTCGACCTGGCGCATCGCCCGGTCCCCGCCTTGGCCGAGGCCGGCCTGTTCGAAGCGACCGCCGCCACCCTGGCTGTGGGCCTCACCGGCCTGTTCATGCTCGGCATGCTGGCCCGTCGCAACACCACCTGGCTCGGGCTGGGGCGGTCGAGCTGGTGGATTCTCGGCGGTTACGGAGCAGGGCTGGTGCTGCTCTGGGCCATCGATACGGGTCGGCTAGGGGGGTAGGCCGGCCGGAGATCGGCGCCCGCGCCGTTAGGTCCGGTCCGCCCGAACTCGGAGCTTTGGTCGGTCTCATCGGCCTGCTCGAACAATCACGGAACCGTTACCGGTTGAGGTCGTTCAACTCTGATCCACAAGAGGGAGACTTCCTTATGCGTCCGCACACCACTGTCCGTTTCGCCGCCGCCGCCGTCCTCATCGCCGGGGCGCTCAGCATCACTGCCTGCAGTGAGAAGCGTGAAGCCGAAGCCGAAGCCGGCAACGCCACCGCCGAGGTCACGACCACCGCCCCCGACACCATGATCAGCAACACCGAGCTGAACGCGGCCGCGATGAACGCCGCCGGCGCCGCCGACCCGACCGGGGCGACCGCCAACCTGACCGAGGGCGCGGGCTCCACCACCGCCCCCAACTAACCACCGGTGCTCACGATGTGATGAGGCGGCCGGCGGATCTCCGCCGGCCGCTTTTTCATGCGCCGAGGAAACCGCAGGGCGAGGGAAGCTCGACGCTTCAGCTTTCCTGCGCGCAACTGGGGCCAGGGCGACTGGGGCCAGGGCGAGGGTCGCCGGGTGCATCAAAAGATGAAGTGTGGCTGCGAACGTTTCTCAGCTTTCGCACGTCAGGAACCGGGGCGGTGACCTGACGTTGCGGTGTCGAATTCTTTTCGGAGCAATGTCCCATGGCCACGACGCAGAAACCCGACGCCATCGCCCTGTTGAAGGCTGACCACCGCAAGGTCGAAGAACTGTTCGAAGCCTTTGAAAAGGCCAGCGGCGACGGCCGCAAGAAGAAGCTCGCCGAGCAGATTTGCATGGAGCTGACCGTCCACGCCAAGATTGAAGAGGACGTGTTCTATCCGGCCTGCGAGGGCGCGGTGGAGCAGGACCTGATCGACGAAGCCTATGTCGAGCACGACGGCGCCAAGGTGCTGATCGCCGAGATCGAGGCGGGCGGCCCGGACGACAAGTTCTACGACGCCAAGGTCAAGGTGCTCTCCGAGATGATCGAGCACCACGTCGAGGAAGAGGAGAAGCGGGTCGAGGGCATGTTCTCCCAGGCCCGCAAGGCCGGCCTCGACATGGACGCCCTCGGCCAGAAGATGGCCGACGAAAAGGCCCAGCTGATGGCCAGCTACAAGGCCTCCGGCCTGCCGCGTCCGGAGACCTCGACCCTGACCGGCACCACCCTGGCCTAAACGATCGTTACAGCAGCCGCGCCCCAACCGAGCCGGTTGCGGGCGCGGTCTGCTATTTGCAGCTCTCGATCTCGTCGAAGAGCCGGGCCGACAGGCCGATGTCCTTCGACTGGAGCCGGTGGCCCTGGCCGCGCTCCAACTCGAACTTCACCCGATAGCCGGCCGCCTTCAGCTGCTCGGCCTCGTCCTGCATGGCGCCGGACCAGCCGAGGTCCTGGTCGCCGACGTGCATGAACAGGCACAGCGGCTTGAGCGCCGCGGCCCGCCCCATCTCGGTCGGCTCCAAAAGTCCGGGGTAACCCGTGACGGTGGAGAAGTAGGAGGGGTGCTTGGCGGCCAGGTGATAGGCGGAAAGGCCGCCGTTGGAATGGCCGGCGACATGGATCTTGCCGGCGATCCGGTAGTCGCGCTTCAGCATGTCGAGAAACTCGGGGAAGGCGCGGTCGCCGCCCATGAAAAACAGGCCGGCGTCGGGCGCGGCGGGGCTGACCACGATATAGCCGCGCTTTTCGGCCTCGGCGCGCCAGTCGGCCTCGATGGTCCGCCCGGTCATGTCGAAGGTCTGCGGGCCGCCGGTGAACACCAGCACCATCGGATAGGCCTTGGCCTGGTCGAAGCCCGGCGGCAGCAGCACCTTGTACTGCACCTGCTGTCCGCCGAAGCGGCCGGCCCTGTCTTCGATCGCGGCCGACGCGGGACGCGGCGCACAGGCGGCGAACGCCAGGAGGGCCGCGCAGGCCAGGCCCAGGGTCTTGTTCACGGTGTTTCCTCTCCACCCATGGGCCCGAAAGCCTCGTTCTTCGACAGGCTCAGGATGAGGCTTTCGTCGGCGATGGTCTATAATCGGCCTCATCCTGAGCCTGTCGAAGGACGAGGCCGCCGCACAGCCGGAGATGCCCAGTGCCTATCGTCCTCACCGCCCTGGCCGCCCTCGTCTCCCTCGTCGTCCTGGTCGCCGCGACCACCCGTCCCGCCTACGCCCATCACGGGACGGCCCAGTACGACTTCGGCGGCGACACGGTGCTGCAGGCGGTGGTGTCGGAATACACCTTCGAGAGCCCGCACATCTGGCTGCGGGTGCGGGCGCCGGACAAGGACGGCAAGATGGCCGAGTGGTCGCTGGAAGGCCCGCCCCCCTTCTACGCCGTCGACCACGGCTGGACGCGGGACAGCCTGAGGCCCGGCCAGCGCGTCGTCGTCGCCATGGCCCCGCACAAGCGCCAGGCTCACGCCGGCCTGATCATCAGCGTGGCCGAGCCGGGCGGTAAGCCGTTCCTGGAGCGGGGGCGGCGATACTAGACCGGCGGTTTGACGAAACGATGCGGTCATAGAGCTGCTCCAGGGCGGCGATCTCCGCGACCGCGCTGTTCAAGTCCATGTGCAGGAAGGCGATCCGCTGGGGACAGACCTCTTGGAAGATTTCCGGCACCCGGCCCTTGATCACATCGATATTGGGGTAGGCCGCGAAGCGGTCGCGGACTTCCTCGTATGAATAGGTACCCTTGTAGGCGGTCTCGTTCATACCGCTCCAGCCGACGTTGAGCTGGTCCTCCGGAATGCCGTTGAACGTGTCGTAGAGATACCAGCGGCGGTTCCAGGACGCGAAGCGGATGTGCTCGGCCGTGACGGCGGTCGTATGGCCCCGGAACACGCCCAGCTCCACGAAGTCCCCAGCAAGGCTTCTTGCTTGCAGGACAGCCCACAAGACGGTTTGCAGGTTCCAATGCCAGTTGGGCAGGGGAAGCAAATACGCATGCTTTTCCACGACACTCAGAAAGGCGGGCTGTTGCACGAAGGCGTTGCTTTTGTGCCAGACGGCCATGCCGTCCGACACGAACACCGGCGTATGGCCCTGGGCCTCTATGGTTCGCTGGATTTCCAGCAGGGCGGCGCCGAGGTGATGGCCGACAAACCCCAGCCGGGCGACCAGTCCCGACCGACGGCGGTGGTTGGTCTGGGCCAGCGCTTCCAGGTACAGGGCCCTGGCCTTGGCGGGGTCACCGGCCAGCAGGGCCTCGTCCCCGGCCTGGGTTTTGGCGGCGACATCGTCGGTTGGGGTCATCATCGGCCCTCATAATACATGGCGCGCGTGGGGCGGAAGGGCCCCGCCCCGAAGGCGACGGTTGCGCCCGGCGCCCGCGCCGGGTAACCACCCGGCCAACCCATTTTCCTACGATCTACCCCGGAGCCCGCCCGTGGCCGCACAATACATTTTCCAGATGCAGGGCCTGACCAAGGCCTTCCCTGGCGGCAAGAAGATCTTCGAGAACGTCTGGCTGTCGTTCTTCAACGACGCCAAGATCGGCGTCGTCGGGGTCAACGGCTCCGGCAAGTCGACCCTGATGAAGATCATGGCCGGGCTCGACAACGAGTACACCGGCGAGGCCCGGGCCGCCGACGGCATCAAGCGCGGCTATCTGGCCCAGGAGCCCCAGCTCGACGAGCAGCTCAACGTCTGGGGCAACGTCATCTCGGACTGCGAAGAGAAGAAGATCTTCGACCGCTACAACGCCATCGCCCTGGAGATGGCCGAGGAATACACCGACGAGCTCATGGAGGAGATGAACACCCTCCAGGAGAAGATCGACGCCGGCGACCTGTGGGACATCGACAGCCGCATCGAACAGGCGATGGAGGCCCTGCGCTGCCCCCCCGCCGACTGGCCGGTGGACCAGCTCTCCGGCGGCGAGCGGCGCCGCATCGCGCTCGCCCGCCTGCTGCTGTCCAAGCCCGACATGCTGCTGCTCGACGAGCCGACCAACCACCTGGACGCCGAGTCCGTGGCCTGGCTGCAGCACCACCTGGAAGCCTTCCCGGGCTGCGTGATCCTGGTCACCCACGACCGCTACTTCCTCGACCAGGTCACCAAGTGGACGCTCGAGCTCGATCGCGGCAAGGGCATCCCCTACGAGGGCAACTACTCCGGCTGGCTGGAGCAGAAGACCAAGCGCATCGTCCAGGAGCAGTCCGAGAGCGAGGCCCGCCAGCGCGCCATGACCCGCGAACTGGAGTGGGTGCGCTCGTCCCCCAAGGCCCGTCAGGCCAAGTCGAAGGCGCGCCTGGCCTCCTACGAGGAGATGGTGCTGGCGCAGGAGAACGCCCGGGCCGCCCAGACCCACGCGACCATCCAGATCCCGCCCGGGCCGCGCCTGGGCCAGGTGGTGCTGGAGGTCGAGAACCTGGAGAAGGCCTACGGCGACAAGGTCCTGTTCAACGGCCTGACCTTCAAGCTGCCGCCTAACGGCATCGTCGGCGTCATCGGCCCCAACGGCGCCGGCAAGTCGACCCTGTTCAAGCTGATCACCGGCCAGGAGCAGCCCGACAACGGCAAGCTGCGCCTCGGCGAGACGGTCAAGCTGTCCTACGTCGACCAGAGCCGCGACACCCTCGATCCCAACAAGAACATCTGGCAGGAGGTCTCGGGCGGCCTCGACATCATCAAGGTCGGCAATCGCGAGATCAACAGCCGGTCCTACCTGTCGGCCTTCAACTTCAAGGGCGGCGACCAGCAGAAGAAGGTGGGGCTGCTGTCTGGGGGCGAGCGCAACCGCGTGCACCTGGCCAAGACCCTGACCACCGGCGGCAACGTCCTGCTGCTCGACGAACCGACCAACGACCTCGACATCGAAACGCTGCAGGCCCTGGAAGACGCCCTGGAGCAGTTCGCGGGCTGCGCCGTGGTCATCAGCCACGACCGCTGGTTCCTCGACCGCATGTGCACCCACATCCTGTCCTTCGAGGGCGACAGCCACGTGGAATGGTTCGAGGGCAACTTCGAGGCCTACGAAGAGGACAAGAAGCGCCGCCTGGGCGCCGACAGCCTCATCCCCAAGCGGCTGAAGTTCCAGAAGTTCAGCCGCTAGTCCGGGCGCTCTGCCCGGCGTCGAAACGGATCATTTACCGGCGTCGGGTGTGGTCGTGAGGCGCGGCGGCGGTTGACCGCGGGGGTCGTGCGAGCGCGCGGAGTCCGGATGGCCGGTCCTTCCAACGACGAACAGTACATGCTGGAGCTGATCAACAGCGCCCGGCTCAATCCGCTTGCCGATGCGGCGCGCTACCTCACCGGCTATGCGCCGCTGACCTCGCCCGACCCCGACATCCAGTCCGCCCTCAACTTCTTCCATGTCTCGGGCCAGGCCCTGCAGGCCCAGTACGCGGCCCTCACACCGGCGCCTCCGGTGGCGTGGAGCGAGGCCCTGGCCAGTGCGGCCCGCGGCCACAACGCAGCTATGATCGCCGCCGACGTGCAATCGCACCAGGTGGCGGGCGAGCCGGCGCTGGGCCAGCGCGCCACCAACGCCGGCTATGTCGGCTGGACCCAGCTCGGCGAGAACGTCTACGCCTACGCCCTGAATCCCCTCTACGGCCACGCGGGCTTCATGGTCGACTGGGGCGACACGCCAACGGGCATCCAGACCCCGCCTGGCCACCGCGACACCATCATGAACGGGTTGCTGCGCGAGGTGGGCGTCTCCATCGTCGCCGAGACCGACCCGGCCACCGATATCGGACCGCAGGTGACCACCGCCGACTTCGGATCCCGCTTCAGCAGCGGCGCCCTGATCCTCGGCGTCGCCTATACCGACGTGACCGGCGACGGCTTCTATACGCCGGGCGAGGGGCTTGGGACGCTGAACGTCAGCGTCGGCGGCTCGGCCGTCACCAGCTGGGCCAGCGGCGGCTACACCCTCGAGACCTTCGCGACGGGCGCCCAGGCCGTGGTCTTCACCGGCGGCGGCCTGACGGGCGCCGTCGGGGTTACGGTCACCCTGACCTCGACCTCCAACGTCAAGCTCGACATCGTGAATGGGACAGAGCTGCGCACCTCGGCTTCGGCCGTGGTTTCCGGGCCGGTCAGCGCCATCGTCGGCCTGGGCGTCCAGGGGCTCACCCTGACCTCGGTCGGGCCTGAGGCGCGCCGGATCGACGGTTCGGGCGGCGGCGACATCATCACCGGGGGGAGCGGCGCCGACGTCGTGCGCGGCCTGAACGGCGACGACCGCATCGACGGCGGCGCCGGAAACGACGACGTCAACGGCAACCTCGGCCAGGATGTGGTGCGCGGCGGCGACGGCGCCGACTGGGTGCGCGGCGGCCAGGGCGCCGACCAGGTGTTCGGCGACGGCGGCGACGACGTCCACGTCAACGGCAACCTCGGCGACGACCTCGTCTACGGCGGGGCCGGCGCCGACATGGTCTTCGGAGGCCAGGGCGCGGACACCGTTTACGGCGAGGACGGCAACGACTGGCTGTCCGGCGACCTTGGCGACGACATCCTCGTCGGCGGGGCGGGGGCGGACCGCTTCGCGATCCGCGCCGGCGGCGGCGCGGACTGGGTCAGCGACTTCAGCAGCGCCGCGGGCGACCGGGTGCAGCTGGCGCCGGGCGCGGCCTATTCGATCGTCACCGTCGAGGGCCAGGCGGTCATCGACCTCGGCAATGGCGACCGCCTCGGCCTGGCCGGGGTGTCGCCGGCCGCCATGGGCGACTGGCTGGTGTACGCCTAGCGGGCGGCGGCGTCCTGCTGGGCGACCTGGGTCTGCAACTGGGCGATCAGCACCCCGACATTGCCGCCGGCGTTGTCGATGGTCGAGACGAAGTCCTGCTGCTGGGTGATGGCCAGCCACACGCCCTGGACCTGCATGTCCACCGCCCGCCAGCGGCCGTCGGCGCCCTTCAGCACTCGCCAGTTGATGTCCGCCGGCTGCTTCAGCCCGCCGCCCATCGCCTTGGTGGCGACGATCACGTCGGTGGGCGTGCGCATGGTCGAGCCCACGACCCGCAGGGTCTCGCCGCCGTAGTCGCCCAGCCGGCTCTCGTAGATGTTGGTGGCGAAACGGCGGAACAGGGCCGCGAACTGCTGCTTCTGGGCCGGGGTGATGGTGCGGTTGTACTTGCCCAGCACGAAGTCGGTGATCCGCGGCACGTCGGCGACCTGGTCGACCAGGGCCTCGAAGGTGCGCCGCTTGGCCGCCCGCGGCGTCGCCTTGTCGTTCAGCACCTGCAGCACCCGGGTGGCCTGGGCCTGGACGAAGGCCTCGGCCGCGGCGTCGCGGGCCTGGGCCGCCATCGCGGGGACTGAGCCCAGCGCCATGATCGCGGCGGCGGGTCCGATCAGGGCCAGGGCGCAAAGGCCGGCTCGCCATGCACGGGTCATTGGATACTCCTGAAGAACGAGTCTGCGACGACCATACGCTGATCGGGCGCCGCCTGCTGGCCGGGGGCTCCGTCGGCCTCGCTGCGGGGCCGGGGGGCGGCGGGGGGCGTCTCCGGTCCGAAGCTGGGCAGCGACTGCACGTCGACCTGCCCGCCGCTGATAAACGACTGGCGGTTCTGCAGATAGGCCGATCGCATCGTCACATAGGGGTCGGTGGCCGAACGGTTCAGCTCGTCGATGTCCTTGTCGTAAAGGGCGCGGAGGTCCAGGGCGCCGACCACCATGCGGGTGGTCCGGAAGGTCCGCTCGCCGTCGAAGTGCACGTTGCGGACCGGATCGATGGTCAGGTCGACGAACCGGCTCCCCGCGTCGCGCACGGTCGAAGGGCCCAGCACGGGGATGAAGAGATAGGGGCCCGACGGCACGCCGTACCGGCCCAGGGTCTGGCCGAAGTCGGCGGCGTGGTAGGGCAGGCCGCTCCGGCCCGCCACGTCGAACAGGCCGAGCACCCCCACCGTCGAGTTGGCGGCGAAGCGGGTTGTCGCCGTCGCCGCCTTGCCGATCTTCAGCTGCAGGATGTCGTTCACCACCGTGATCGGCTCACCGAGGTTGAGGATCACATTGTGGACCCCCTGGCGCAGGGGGCGGGGGATGACGGCGATATAGACCTTGGCCGCCGGGCGCAGGATGACCTTGTCGACGCCCTGGTGGATCGCATAGAGGCCGCGGTTCAACCCCTCGAGCGGGTCATTGGCGCGGGCGGGCCCCATCGTGTCCGACTGCGCCAGGGCGGCGCCGGCGGCCAGAAACGCCGTCGCCGCGGCGACGGGTGCGACCACCCGACGGAGCAGGGACGGACGGAACTCCATTACGCCTCCACACACAACCGCTGCACAGATGGAATTGCCGAGCTTATAGCGCAACCGGCGCCCGTGCATTCATGGCGCACCCGGTGCGCGAGTCGAGCCCGACCGCGCCGCGGCTGGGATTTTCGACCGGCGCGCTATATGCCGCCGCAATGCGCCGATTGTTCCGCTTCGTGATGGACATGGACGCCAGGGCCTGGGGGTCCGTGGCGGCCTCTTTCCTGCTGTTCGGCGGGGTGGGGCTGGTGTTCCTGTTCGGCTCCTCCCTGCTCGGGGGCCCTGCCGGCGGCGGTGGCCAGCTTCGCCGCCTTCGCCTTCCTGGGCGTGCCGCAGTTCGTGCTGATCGCCGCGGCGGTGGTGGCCTTCGGGCCATGGGCGGGCTTCGCCTACAGCTGGATCGGCACCCTGGTGTCGTCCCTGGTCGGCTTCTTCCTGGGCCGCAGGTTCGGCGCCCGGGCCCTTGAGCGGGTGGGCGGCGAGGGTCTCAAGCGGTTCATGGCCATGGTGGGCCGCAACGGCTTCACCGCCAGCCTGATCGTGCGCCTGGCGCCGTCGGCCCCCTTCATCGTCGTCAACATGGCCGCGGGGGTGACCCCCATGCGCCTGCGCGACTTCGCCGCCGGCACCGCCATCGGCATCGTGCCCAAGATCGCCCTGACCGCCTTCGCCGGCGCCTCGGTGGTGCGGGCCCTGAGCGGGGGCGGGGCCCAGAACTGGCTGGTCCTGGCCCTGGCCGCCGCCCTGTGGATCGCCTCGGCCCTGGCGGCGCGGGCGTGGATAAGGCGGCGAGAAGGCCTGAAGACGGAAGATTAGTGCGCTTTCGTCCGTCATATGGGTAAATTATTGCTCGCACGATCAAACTCGGCCGGTCTGGCGCAAATCTCTTGCGCAAAACCCGTTCAAGCGCTAGATAGCTCGCCATGACACGGACGCGCGCCAACGCCGCCGCACTGCCTTGCGCCCTCCCGGGCCGCGGGCTGCTGCGCCTTAGCCGCCCCTGGGCGCGCCCCTAGGCTCCGTTACGGCGGAGCCGGGCGCCCAGGGGACGAACCCGCATCGCCCGACACCCGCCCGACCTTCCAGACCGAGATCTTCCAATGACCGTCCAAGCCGTACCCGCTCGCGACAAGGATCGCGTGCTGATCTTCGACACCACCATGCGCGACGGGGAGCAGGCGCCCGGCGCCTCGATGTCCCTGGCCGAGAAGCTGGAGCTGGCCAAGATCCTCGAGGAGCTGGGGGTCGATATCATCGAGGCCGGCTTCCCCATCGCCTCCAACGGCGACTTCGAGGCGGTGCGCGAGGTCTCCAAGATCGTCACCCGCTCGACCATCGCCGGCCTGGCCAGGGCTTCGGAGAAGGACATCGACCGGGCGGCCGAGGCCATCAGGCCCGCGGCGCGGGGCCGTATCCACACCTTCATGTCCACCAGCCCACAGCACCGGGACTACATCCTGCGCATGTCGCCGGAAGATGTGCTGGAGGCGATCACCATGTCGGTGACCTACGCCCGCAACCTGTGCGGCGACGTGGAGTGGTCGGCCCAGGACGCCACCCGCACCGAGCGCGACTTCCTGAAGCGCAGCGTCGAGGCGGCGATCCGCGCCGGCGCCGGCACCATCAACATCCCCGACACAGTCGGCTACAGCTATCCCGACGAATACGGCGAGATCTTCCGCGACCTGATCGAGAGCGTGCCGGGCGCCGACACCGTGGTGTTCTCCACCCACTGCCACAACGACCTGGGCCTGGCCGTCGCCAACTCCCTGGCCGGGGTCCAGGGCGGGGCGCGCCAGGTCGAGTGCGCCATGAACGGCCTGGGCGAGCGGGCCGGCAACGCCGCCCTGGAAGAGATCGTCATGACGCTGAAGACGCGCCGCGACCGGCTGCCCTTCCACACCGGCATCGAGACCCCGCAGATCACCCGGGCCTCCCGCTACGTCTCGGCCATCACCGGCTTTCCGGTGCAGTTCAACAAGGCGATCGTCGGCAAGAACGCCTTCGCCCACGAGAGCGGCATCCACCAGGACGGGATGCTGAAGAACCGCGACACCTACGAGATCATGACCCCGGAGTCGGTGGGGCAGGGCGGCACCGCCCTGGTCATGGGCAAGCACTCGGGCCGCCACGCCTTCAAGGACAAGCTGAAGGCCCTGGGCTACGAGCTGGGCGACAACGGCATGAACGAGGCCTTCGTCCGCTTCAAGGAACTGGCCGACAAGAAGAAGCACGTCTACGACGACGACATCATCGCCCTGGTGTCGGAGAGCCTGAGCCAGGACGCCGAAAGCCTGCAGGTCGCGCACCTGCGGGTGGTGGCCGGCACCGACGGCCCGCAGACCGCCGAACTGACCATGACGGTCGACGGTCGTGAGCAGACGGCCACCGCCACCGGCGACGGCCCGGTCGACGCGGTGTTCAACGCCATCCGCCAGATCCAGCCCCACGACGCGATCCTGCAGCTGTTCCAGGTCCACGCCGTGACGGAGGGCACCGACGCCCAGGCCCAGGTCACCGTGCGGCTGGAGGACGGCGGCTATATCGCCACCGGCCACTCGGCCGACACCGACACCCTCGTGGCCTCCGCGAAGGCCTACGCCAAGGCCCTGGCCAACCTCATCGCCCGCCGCGAACGCACCGCCCCCGATCGCGCCCTGGCCCCCAGCGGCTTCTAGGCGGGGAATACTCGCCCCCTCCGTCCGCTTCGCGGCCACCTCCCCCGCTCCGCGGTGAGAGGCGAGCAAAACACCTCGGCTCCCCCACGAACGTGGGGGAGCTGTCAGGCGCAGCCTGACTGAGGGGGCCGGTATTCGAGGTTCAAATGCTGTGGATCCCCGTCACCTTCGCAGCGGCCGCCTTTCAGGTGGCGCGCAACGCGGCCCAGCGCGGCCTGATGGGCGGGGCGGGCCCATGGGGCGCGACCCTCACCCGTTTCCTGTTCGGCTTGCCGTTCTCCCTCGCCGTGACCCTGGGCGCCTGGGCCCTGGCCCGTTCGATCTCAGTCCATGTCACGCCCCTCTACGCCGCCTATGCGATGACCGGCGCCCTGGCCCAGGTGCTGGCGACCGCCGCCCTGCTGACCGGCCTGCACCGGGCCGGGTTCGCGGTCGGCACCGCCCTGCAGCAGAGCTCGCTGCCCCTGTCGGGGGTGGTCGGCTGGATCGTGTTCCGCGACGCCCTGAGCCCGACCGCCTGGATCGGCGTCGCCATCGCCACCGCGGGGCTGGTGGCCCTGAGCTGGCCGAGGAAGCGCGACCTGGCCACCCTGCAGGCCGGCGACCGGCCCGTGTCGGGCGCCCTGTTCGCCCTCCTGTCCGGCCTGCTGTTCGGCTTCGCCATGAACGCCTTTCGCCACGCCAGCCTTGTGCTGGAGCCGGGCCATCCGTTCTTCGCCGCTACGGCCACCGTGACCTTCACCCAGGCGGTGCAGTCCGTGGTCCTGGGCGGGCTGCTGGCGGTGCGCCATCCGGCCGCGCTGGAGGCGGTGCTGACCGATTGGAAGCGGTCGCTGGTCGCCGGCTCGTGCGGGGCCTGCGCCTCCATGGGATGGGTCTTCGCCCTGGCCCTGGCGCCTGCCGCCCAGGTCCGCGCGGTGGGGGTGATCGAGGCGCCGATCGCCGCGGCGGTAGGGCGCGGGCTGTTCCGCGAACGGCTCAGCTTGGGCAAGCTGGCCGCCGGCGCCCTGACCGCCATCGGCGTGGTGCTGACCGCCCTCGGGTGAAAGCCGAACGGATTGCCCTGCGTACATTAGGCGCTTGAAATCACGGGCAGGTCAGGGCACACCGGCCCATCCGGCAAGCAATGGCGGCGATGGGACAAGGCGTGGGGGCGCGCCGGATTCCAGTCCCAAGCTTGCAGGCCCGGGACGCTCCCCCCCGCCTAAGCTGCGACAAGGCCGCCTAATGCTCGCTTCTCTTTTCGGTATGATCTCCAACGACATCGCGATCGACCTGGGGACCGCCAACACGCTGATTTATATGAAAGGCAAGGGCATCGTCCTGAACGAGCCCTCGGTCGTCGCCCTGCGCAACATCGGCGGCCGCAAGGTCGTCCACGCGGTCGGCATCGAAGCCAAGCAGATGCTGGGCCGCACCCCCGGCCACATGGAAGCCATCCGTCCCATGCGCGACGGGGTCATCGCCGACTTCGAAGTCGCCGAGGAGATGATCAAGCACTTCATCCGCAAGGTTCACAACCGCAAGGGCTTCGTGAATCCCAAGGTGATCGTGTGCGTGCCCTCGGGCGCCACCGCCGTCGAGCGCCGCGCCATCAACGACAGCTGCCTCAACGCCTCGGCCCGCCGGGTCGGCCTGATCGACGAGCCCATGGCCGCGGCCATCGGCGCCGGCTTGCCGATCCACGAGCCCACCGGCTCGATGGTCGTCGACATCGGCGGCGGCACCACCGAGGTCGCCGTCCTGTCCCTGTCGGGCATCGTCTATTCCCGTTCGGTCCGCGTCGGCGGCGACAAGATGGACGAAGCCATCATCTCCTACATGCGCCGCCACCATAACCTTCTGATCGGCGAGACCACGGCCGAGCGGATCAAGAAGGAGATCGGCACCGCCCGCCCGCCCATGGACGGCGACGGCCTGGCCATCGAGGTCAAGGGCCGCGACCTGATGCAGGGCGTGCCGCGCGAAGTGCGCATCTCCGAGAAGCAGGCGGCCGAGGCCCTGGCCGAACCGGTCAGCCAGATCGTCGAGGCCGTGAAGGTCGCGCTCGAGGCCACCCCGCCGGAACTGGCCGCCGACATCGCCGACAAGGGCATCATGCTCACCGGCGGCGGCGCCCTGCTGCGCGGCCTGGACGCCGAGATCCGCGACCACACCGGCCTGCCGGTGACGGTGGCCGACGACCCCCTGTCCTGCGTCGCCCTGGGCTGCGGCCGCGTGCTCGAACATCCGAAGTGGATGAAGGGCGTTCTGGACGCGTCTCTGGCATAAGCTGAAACGCCGGCCGTTTGAGTCGGCTCTGCGGAGGCCGGCTTGGCGTACAGGGAAGGCCCATTCCAGGATCTAAGGGTCCCTCTGACCTGGACGGGGGCGGCTGCCGCCATCCTCGCGATGATCCTCGCCATGGCGCTGCTGTTCGCCGACCGGCGCGAGCAGATCGAGCCCGGCGGCTACGGGGCCGCCCGCAGCGAATTCGACCTGATGGTCGCCCCGGTCGCGGGCGTGATCGCCGCCCCGGTGCGCTGGGTCGGGCAGGGCCTCGATTATGTCGGCGGCTATTTCTTCGCCGCCTCCGAAAATCGCCGCCTCAGGAAGCGGGTCGCCGAGCTGGAGCGCTGGCGCGACGCGGCCATCGCGCTGAAGAACGTCAACACCCGCTACGAGGCGCTGCTGAAGCTGCGCACCGAGCCGCCCATCCCCATGGTCTCGGCCCGGGTGGTTTCCGACGCCCGCGGGCCCTTCGCCAACGCCCGCCTGGCCGACGCCGGCGCGGAAAAGGGCGTCAAGGTCGGCAATCCGGTGCTGTCCGAGAAGGGCGTCGTCGGCCGGGTCGTCGGCGTCTCGCGCAACGCCAGCCGCGTGCTCCTGCTCACCGATATCGACAGCCGCACGCCGGTCCTGGTCGACCGCACCAACGCCCGGGCCATACTGACCGGCGACGGGGGCCTGGTTCCGCGGCTGGAGTATGTGCGTGGCCGCGACGCCCTCAAGGAAGGCGACCGCATCCTTACCTCCGGCGACGGCGGGCTTTATCCGCGCGGCCTGCCGGTGGGGGTGGCGACCCAGGATTTCCGCGGCGCCTGGCGGGTGCGGCTTTACACCGACGCCGCCGGCATCGACTATGTGCGCATCCTGGTCTTCGACGACTTCTCGCAGATGGTCGACCAAGCCGCCCTGGCCTCCGCCCCGCTGCCAAGCCTGTCCCCGCAGGAGCGCGAGGACCTCGACGCCGCCATCGCCGGACGGGCCCCCGTGATCGTCGGCGCTCCGGCCGCCCCCGCTCCGGCGGCGGGGCCCGCGCCCGGCGCTGCCGCCGCCCCCGCCGCCGCCGGCGCCCC
>NCED01000075.1 GCA_002280485.1 Caulobacterales bacterium 32-69-10 | reverse complement strand
GAGGGCGGCGCGACAATTGTTAGCTGGGCAACGCTAAGGTCGAACGGAAGCAGAACAGGATCATCAGGCGGCGCCGCGCACGCGGTTGCCAAGTGTCAGCCCCCGCCGGCCGGCGGGGACCGCCGCAGCGCGATCCCATAGGAAGTCGCCAGAGAAAGCGATGTGCTCCCAGCCGACAGGAGAGGTGTGGGCCAGGAGTTCGTCAGGCGCCGGGTTACCTGCAGCGCGAAGGTGGGCGACGGCGTCGGCCATGTAGGTCGAGTTCCACCAGACTATGGCGGCGGTCACCAGGTTCAGGCCGGAGGCGCGATACTGTTGAACATCACGGGTCCGGTCGGCGATGCGGCCCTGGCGGAAGGTGCAAATTGCCTGTGTCAGTGCGTGCCGCTGCTCGCCTTTGTTGAGTCCTGCCTGACAACGCCGGCGCAGAGCCGGATTTTCCAACCAGTCGAGCATGAATAGGGTCCGTTCGATTTTCCCGACCTCCTGCAGCGCGACAGCGAGTTGGTTTTGCCGCTCGTAGGCGGCGAGCTTTCGCAGCATGGCAGACGGCGCAGCGTGACCGGCCTGGAGGGAGGCGACGAGGCGCAGGATTTCGTCCCAGTGCCCCTTCACTATGTCGGTCCGAACCTTCCGGCCCATGATGGACGCCAAGCTGGGATAGGTTGATGGCGGTTTGATCGAGACCAGCCGGCGATCCTGAAAGTCGCGCAGACGCGGGCAGAAGCGGAAGCCCAGCATGGCGCAGAGCGCGAACACGTGGTCGGTCGCACCGCCGGTGTCAGTATAGTGCTCGGCGATCGACAGGCTCGTGCCATGGTGAAGAAGACCGTCCAGTACGTAGGGCGCTTCATGCGTCGCCGCCGAGATAACTCGCGCGTGGTAGGGATCGTGCTGATCGGAGACGTGGGTGTAGAAGCTGAAGCCTGGGTCGACGCCGTAGCGGGCATTCACCTCGCCGGCCGAACCGCCCCGCTTTCCCGAGCGGAAGAACTGCCCATCGGAGCTTGAAGTCGTGCCGTCGCCCCAGACGGCCGAAATCGGCAGGGCGTGGTGCGCATCGATAATTCGGGCCAGCGCGGCTTTGTATGTGTCGTCGCGGATGAAGGCGTCAGCCGTCCAGACCAATTGATCGCGAGTCACGCCCTGGCTGGCCTGGGCCATCCGCGCGAGTCCCAAGTTTGTCGCATCGGCCAGAATGGCCGCCAGAAGCGCATTTTCGTTTGGACAGGGCTCGCCGGTGCGCAGGTTGGTGAAGGCGCCGAGGAAGCCGGTGTCGCGGGCGACCTCATGCAGCAGCTCAGTTACCCGGATCCTCGGCAACATAGTGTTGATCCGATCAGCGAGCGCATCGGCTTCCGGAGGCGTGGAGAGCTTGACCGGCGTGATGTGCAGGCGGTCGTCGCGAAGTTCCACGCCTTCGAGCCGCCCCCGCTGCAGTTGATGGGAAAAGCGTTTCAGCCGCCAATCCAATTCCCGGCTGCGGCTTTCGAGCCAGACCTCGGCGCTGGTGGGCAGTCCTAGCCGGGTGGTGATCGGCTCGGATTCCGCCTGAGGCAGCATGTAGGTGTCGAATTGACGATAGGCCGTTGACCGCTCGACCCAGACATCGCCCGAGCGCAGCTTATTGCGAAGGTGGGCAAGGCTCGCCGTTTCATAGAGGCGGCGGTCGATGCGGCCCTGGTTATCGACCATCAGCGCTCGCCACTCCTTCTTGAAGGGCATGGCCGCGTTGGTCGGGACGCTGCGGCGGGTCGAGTTGTGCATCTCTCGCAGAACGTTAATCGTCGCGATTGTCTTCTCGCTGCCGCGCGCGGCCTTGAACTCCAGCGCCTGCAATAGAGCCGGAGCGAACTTTCTGAGGCTCGCGTATCGATCCGCGGCGCGGACGAGCGGGTCGACGTCTGCCGTTTCGGCGATCTCAGCCACTTCCTTCCGCACCCGCAGCAGCTTGTTCCAACCAACGGCCTCATCGAGCGTCTCGAACGGGTCCGCCTCGGTTTCGGCGGCCGCTGCAAGGGCGTCGATTGTGCCGAGGAACATACGCATGAGCCGGGCGACATCCCTGGCGGTCGCGCTGTACTGACGCGCCTGGGCGTTCTTGCCCCGACTGAAGGCCGCCCCGATCAGACGGTCCGCCATGTCGATGGCGGCGTCGGTCAAGCGCGCCTCAAGGTCGATCAGAAGAGCGACCACGGTCGCTCGGCGGCGCGCCGAGGTGTAGCGGTCGATGAGATAGCTCGGCGAAAGCCGCCCCTCGCGCGCCAGGCGGCGAAGCCGATCTGGATGGACCCGATCCCCGGCGCCCTGTGCTATGCCAAAGGCGCGCACAACGCCGAGCTTGTCGATGATCTCGCGCACGTGGTCGGGCTTGGGTCCGCTTGGGATCGTCCGCAACTGGGTCAGGCGCGTGAAGCCGGTCTCTGGATCAAGCATCAGCAGTTCGTCCAGCGCCGCCAGCTGCTCGGGGCCAAGGCCGGTGAGGAGGGCCTCATGGACGCGCTTGCGCGCTGCGGCCCGCCCAGCGATGCCGGCACGCTCAATGGTCGCCGGGGCCGGGAGCATGATCGCCTTCTCGCGAAGCGCGGCCACCACGGCGCCCACGATCGCCGCGCCCCTGTCTGTCGACCAGGCAGCAGAAGCCGCCGCCTCGATCATCATGCCGAGGTCTGTCCGTACAGCCGGACGGAGCCCAAGGGCGGCACCAATCTCGCGAGCATGGTCTGTCATGGTCTGCTCGCGCGCCGCGTAGTCGGCCAGCACGGTCGATGGCAGATCCAACTGCCTCGCGATGAAGTCGACGAGGGGTTCCAGGTTTGCACCTGGATAGGCGGCGCATTGCGCCAATGTCAGTCCAGGATGGCGGATCAGCGCGAGCTGCACCGCAAACCCTAAACGATTGCGCTCTTCCCGCCGGACCTCGATGAGGCTGAGGTCCCTTCGATCGAAGGTGTATAGGCGCGCCAGCGCGTCACACTCGACCGGAACTCCAAACAGGTTACGCCGCTCCTCGGCGCTCAGCAGGTCTCTCCGCCCCATGGCCGCCTCCGACCGTCCACAGAACCCTATTGAGGATCATGGACAGTCCGACGTAAAGGGACGTATTTTGTGGACGGGAATCCGGGCTTGTCAGCGACAAGCGCGTCTTCGTCCAGAGAACGAACGTTTGGGGGACGCCTCGATGGGCGACGTGCTCGGCTATGCCCGGGTCAGCACTGGTGACCAGGATGTCGCTGGCCAGACGATCCGGCTTGAGCAGGCCGGAGCAATCCGGGTGTTCACCGACGTGAAGTCGGGCAAGTCTATGGATCGGCTAGGCTTGGCCGAGCTCCTCGCGTTTTCGCGCAAAGGCGACACCCTGGCGGTCGTGCGTCTGGATCGGCTGGGTCGCTCGCTCACCGAGCTCCTCTCTATCGTGGAGCGGTTGAAGGAGCGCGGGGTGGCGCTGCTCAGCCTGGAGGAGAAGATCGACACCTCATCGGCCGCCGGCGAACTGGTGTTCCACGTCTTTGGCGCCATTGCCCATTTCGAGCGGCGCCTGATCGCCGAGCGCACGAAGGACGGGATCGCCGCGGCAAGGGCAAAGGGAAAGATCCCCGGCCGCCAACCGCTTGACGCCGACAAGGTGCAGGCCGCGCTGAAATTGGTGGAAGCGGGAATGTCTCCCACCAAAGCGGCTAGTCAGCTCGGGCTCGGGCGTTCCACCGTCTACCGGGAGGTCGCAGCGGCCGGGCTTAGGCGGACCGCCTAGGAACAGACGCTTTGAACCCCTGCTTGGGGTGGTTAGCGGACTCCTCATGGGGAGGTTGAGCCTGCTTCTCCGCTCCAGAGCTTCACAACAACTCAACCTTGACGGCTCATCATTGCCTGTGATTGCGGTGGAGTTCGGAGCAACCAATGGGATTGGTGACATGGACAGCGGTGTTCCGGCTTCCATCCGTTCGTGACGCTCCGGCGGACTTGGCTCGTTCGGTCAACGGCCTGGTCGGCGCTCAGCTCCAGCGAGAGTTGCGACCTAAGCTGCGCTCGAGGGACTGGGATTTCGCTGAGCCTTGGCCGGAGGATCACGGGTGGCATAACGAAGCTCTCGCTCCCGAACCCCCAAAGGCAATCGGTGTGAGCTTGGTCGTTAGTCCGGAGCTGGATGCGGCAACGCCGGAAGGCGGAGCGTTGGAGGGCCGTTGGCGAGTTGTGATCGGCATTGACGTCGGCTGGCTACCAAATACGAGAATGCGACGCCTCAAGATCCTCGTGCGGCTCGCTCATGCAGTCGAAGCGAGTTGCGTTGAGCTCGGAGCTACCGGGTTCGTTTGGGAGGTTGGCGGTGCCTGAATGAGGGTCGCGAGCGGGTGGTTAGCCGCCATGGGATAGCGCCACTTAGCTTCGACGCGCTCTCGCACTCCTGGAGCGTACATTCGCGTCGGCGGGCGGCGCGCTCCGTGGCCGGACCATCGCCCGTGAGTCGACACTGACGCCTGCTTGATCAATGCCGAGGACTGTAAGGCGACGGCTACGGATCCTTCACAGTGCAATCCTAGGATGTCGGCATGATCGACATCTCCGCCCCCCGAATTGGACCCGAGCTTGCCGCACGGCGGGTGGCGTTCACACTGAATATCGGCGCGGGTGCCGTGGCCATATGGCAAGGCATCTTTCCGAACGTGCTGACAGGCGCGGCGTGCATCGCCGCTCCTTGGATCGCGGTTTCGGTCGCAGCGTTCAATCAGCGGTTTTCATCAAGTGCCGCTAGCGCGACTTCCACGGCAGATATCGCGGGCCTTTGGTTTCCAGTCCTGGTCCTTTTGGTGCAGGCGTTCTTTCAGCAGAAGATGCTGGAGCCTCTATTGCCGTTCTTGGCGGCGCTGCCATTTGCTCTCTTCTTATTCGCCGCACTGCTCAAGGCGGACCTCGATGCCCGGTCTGCGTCAGGCATCCCCTTCCTGATTGCCGCGAGTACGGCCTGGGCTTGGGCAAGCGCGATCCACATCAATGTGGCCCTCGATACCTCCGCGCCTTCCAGGATGGATGGAACGGTGCTGGAGATCTATTCCTCGCGCGGTCCGCGACGCATGACAGTCTTTTACGGTCATGCGGGCCAGAAGGCGCTAGTAAGTGGGCTACCCGCCGGCGACCGCCAAGTGGGCTCGCCCGTAGTGATCGAGAGAAAGAACGGAAGATTTGGCTGGCGATATCTAAGGGCGCTCTAGAGCGTGAAGGCAAGTTAGCGGCGATGACTGCATACCCGATCAGGGTGAGGGCACGATAACGTGGAAAGACCAGACCGTAGACCAACTGGCTTTCGATCTTGGCTGCAATAGCACGGGGCTTTCGGACCTACGAGCCGCCCTTGTGCGTGTCTCCGAACTCGCTGGAGTCAAACCTCTTCGTTGGTAAATCCAATGCCCGACTGCGCGATCCACGACCGCGAGGCGCGCCAGCGCGAAGTACCGCTCTGGGTGGGTGGCGGAATTAATCAAGTCTGGTGAAAATAGGACACGACGGCACCGTCGACTACGCGAAGCCCTCTACTCTCGACCACGCAAGGGCGCTTTGGGTCGAGCGCCCTGAAGCCCTCTCCGATCCAGCCGAAATTTACAGGCCGCCCCCTGCGCTCGAACGACTGTAGGTACTCCAGTGCGGCGATGTGCTCCTTTTTGCTAGGTGCATTGGACCGGCCAATTGGCCATTCACCTTCCAGTCGACGCAGGGTTCCGTGGATTTCGAAGCGGCTGCATCGGCTTAGGTAGGTACCAGTTGGAATTGGGGCGACGATCAGAGTGAAGCTGATGGCGTTGGCCCGGGACAGCTTCAGGACCCTGACAGATTCCCAATCGCCGCCGGCGGATGCAGGCGTTCCCAAAAACACGCCTGCAAGAAGCGCGGCGCAGGCCGCCGGAGGCTTCCACCCACAAAGCCGACGTTGTCTGTTCCTGCAAAGTTCCATCTTAGCGTTGCTCAGCTAACAATCATCGCGCTGCCCTCCATTGGGAACGTCCTTGCTGGAGTAGCGACGCACGACGGGGAGGGGGGAGTGCGAGCTGCCGCCCCACCAGGCGCGGTTGCGGGCGCGCCCCTTGGTTTCAAGCCACATGAAGAGGACTCGAAAGGCGTTGTGGTCGTGCTTGACCACAGCCCTGAAAAGGAAGTGCAGCGCGACGCCGACCGACAGGTAGGCGAGGTTGTTCGCGGCCAGAAAGACCGTGCCCGTCAGCATAACGTTGAGCGCCATGGCCTCGACCGGCACGCCCAGCACCATCGCCGGCCGAGTGCAGGCCAGAAACAGCGTGTCTTCGGTGATGTGTTCGTCTTGCATGGGGCGGCGCCGAACACCACGACCATGCCGACCACGACGATCGCCATGCGCCGGAAATCGAAGATCCCGAACATCGCCAGGATGCCCATGATGATGACCGCCAAGATGGCGAGCAGTCGCGTGGTGTTGCCGGTGAAGAAGTTGACGACGTTCTGCAGCAGGGTTTCCACGCCGACCGATTGGGCCGCGGCCGGCTCGACCAGGCCGAACGCCAGGACGACCGCGACCAGTGCGACCGCTCCAGCGCGTGGGGTTACGAGCGACGCCGGCGTGAGCGCCGGCTTAGTGATGGCTTGGGGGCTCATCATGAGGGAGAGGCTCCTGTATCTCCGTTTCGAGGATTATCGAGCCACGGTATTGATAGGCGGCGCGACAATGGGCGACCGCAGCGGACAAGGACTTGTACCGCTTCGGTTGAGCAGAGCGGTAGACGGCGACCAAGTGTTCGCCGACCTTCCAACTAAGCTTGACGTACATGGACCATGTGCCGTCACTCGCCTCGACGATCCGAACGCCCACGATTGCTCCGCCACGCGGGCGAAGGCTGGTGAGAAGTCGTTCGCGGATCGTCCCATCGGACATTCGGGGTTCCCAAGCTTTCTGAGGAACCCAGCATATGTCGAGAGGGCGGCAACGGTCATTACGGATGATGGCGTGGAGGATCATTGCCCGCCCCCGCCAAAGACGATGATTGAGCGGCCGGCGGTTCGCGCGAAGACATCCAGGGATGGCTTGGCGGGCGCCTGCGCCTCGGGTTGAAGGTTTTCGGCCGCGACCTCGATCGCTTCCTGGACTGCCGGCGGTAGAGGCGATGTGGCTTGGTCGAGAGCGCCGTATGCGCCTGGAGACAGCTTGGCCGCCTCGGCCTCGACCTTGGCGACGTAGCCGTTTGCGAAGCCGCGCCGATGGTTGCCGGTGTTATAGGCCGAGAACGCCATTCTCAGGGCTAGCTGCTGCGGAGCCAGACGGGAGGCGGCCAGGTAGTTGGACTGGAGCAGTTTGGCGGCCGCCGCTAGATTGAGGCAGGGGTCGAAGGCGTCACGTACAGATAGGCCCAGCGCCGTCAGGTTCCGGCTGTTGATCTGCGCCAAGCCGAGGTCGAGATTTTGGCCTTGGGAGATCAGACGCTCGGCCGTGGCGATCGCCTGGTCGCGAGTCTTGGCCGGCGCGGGATCGGGCGCGCGGTTGACGTTGATGGCCAACGGGTCGCCCCGGCTTTCGACCTGCACGATGCTGACCATCGTCGCCGAAGCCACTGTGGGCGCGCAACGCTGAGCGAGGTCAAACAGCACGGCCAGGTCAGGCATGGGCGGCCTCTACGCGGGCGGTGGCGCCAGTCCAACAGTCCTGATCGCCGCGCAATCCTGACGGGAGCGTCAGGAATGCAGTTTTCAGCTCAGGCACGCGATCCGACATTCGGCACTCACTGGAATGTCGCATTTCACGTGAAATGCGACATTTAAAGCCACGACAATCCCTTGGCGCCGCCATCGGAGATGGAGCCGCCAAAGCCGTCCACTCCACCTTGCGTAGCGTTTGCGAGTGAAGGCAAGCAGAGCCATTGGCTTTTTTTCAGGGTCGCCAACATTGCTCTTTGCCGTGGACATCGCTCCTTCCGCGCGCCAGACTCCACATGTGGACACGGCGTCAGCTGGTCGATTCTTGGGAGATGACATGGCGCGGCCAACCGCTTCGGAGACCCTTCAGGAGGGTTCGCTCTCAGGCTTCGTTCCCAAGGCGCGCCTGGGTAAGAGCATGGTGGCCGGCTACTTTTCGGCCGAGATGCAGCGACGCGTGAAGATGCTGGCCGTCGAGCGCGGCGTCACCGTTCAGGCGCTGATCGGCGAAGGGCTGGACCTTCTGTTCGTCGCCGCCGGCAAGCCTCCGATGGGTGAGCGATGAGCACGCGCAACGACCCGCACCCGGTGCGGGACTTCTTCATCAACGACCTGATCGACTACGCGCCCAAGGACAGCGCGGAGATGATGGAGCGGCCGTTCTTCTCGATCTCCAAGCGCAAGCGCAACAAGCCGATCCAGTACACCACACCGGACGGCAAGCTTTACATCAAGGTGTCGGCCAACCCGACGCATGGCATGGCGACGATCTGGGATGCGGACATCCTGATCTGGTGCATCTCTCGGATCGTGCAGCAGCGCGATAATCGCGAAAACGACATCCGGCCGGTCATTCACACGACGCCCTATGAACTGCTGAAGGGCATCGCGCGCGGGACGAGCGGTCAGGACTACATCGAGCTGCTGCGCGCGATCCGGCGCCTGCGGACCACGGAAGTGGAGACCAACATCAGGGCCGGCAAGCGTCGCTATACGGCCTTCCACTATCTGGGCGACATCGAGGGCGAGGGTGAGTCGGACGACAACCCCGAGCAGCTGAAGACGCTGACCCTACGGATCCCTGACTGGCTCCTTGACGGGATCATGAGCGGCAACATCCTGACGCTGGATCGGGAGTATTTCCTGCTGACCGGCGGCATCGAGCGCGCGATCTACCGCGTCGCCCGAAAGCATGCCGGCAATCAGAAGGCCGGCTGGATCTGCAAGATGACGACCCTCTACGAAAAGACGGGCTCGGAATCGCCGCTCAAGAAGTTCACGTTCCGGATCCGCGAGATGTGCCGGTCCGATGAACTTCCCCGCTACGCGATGCGAGAAACGACGACGGCGGACGGCAGTCCGGCCGTGCATTTCGTGGATCGTGCGTTCGTTGTCGAGGCTGCCAGGGAGCGACGTGGGGCCGATACGGCTCAGCGGGGCTGGGAGGATGCGCGCACGGCCTGGATCGACGCAGAGCGGGATCCAAGGGCGTTCGACGGGGCTTGGGCACGCTGGATGGAGGACGGCCACAAGCCTGAAGCGTTCGCCAAGGCCTGTAGCGACCCGCGTTGCGTCATGCCCAGCTAGGCACGTGGTATTAGGAACCGGCGTCGGCGCGGCGATCCCTCGGTCGTGGTTTTAGGAACCCAGCATAGACGCCGAGTCCGTATTGAAGCGCCGATTCTCTGCGATTCGGCGAGTCCTGGCGCAAATCTGGCGGGAAAGGGGGCTGCTGAACCTGTCGTGGTATTAGGAACCCGACCCCCAGCGGGTGTCGTGGTATTAGGAACCCGATCGGAGGCGCACGTGGTTTCAGGAACCGGCCTTGACCCTGTCGTGGTTTCAGGAACCGATCGAAGGTCGTCTGGTATCGTGGTTTTAGGAACCCTGCCGGCCCGTAGAGGTCGCCCAGGGCACGTGGGATCAGGAACCTGTCCACATCGTGGTATCAGGAACCGTTTTCCTCGTGGTTTCAGGAACTTATTGGCACGTGGTTTAAGGAACCGGCCTACGTGGTAACAGGAACTGAAGCACGTGGTATTAGGAACCGGCCGGGACAAAATACCCTTGTTGCTCAGGCAGTTGGCGCGACTTTTTCAACCTTAACTGCCTAACTTTCCTTATCTAACAGAATCTCTTCTAACGGAAACCCGGCGCAAAAACGCGCCGGAAGACACCGCCTCTTGGGGGCTTCGCCCCCGCCGGCTCGCTACGCTGCTACGCAGCTTCGCCCCGGTCGCTACGCGCCCTCCCACCCGGCATCCCCCAAACGGCGTCGGGCAAAGCCCGACACTCAAACCACCCAATGAGTTCCTACAATTCCCAAGACTCCAAACGCCTACAGCGGCTGAACCGCAGCAAATGGCTCTCCGGCGAGAGCCAAGCGGATCTGACAGCGAAAGCCAGGAACCACTGTGCCTGGCGGATAGGTCGAACGGGGCAACTTTCTTCCCGGCCGGCGCGGGCGTATTGATCGGCTCTATAATCGGAGCCGCCCGGGCGGTAGAAAAACTCAAGAACGCGGTCGCTCAGCGACCGCCGTCATCTGGTGACCCTTGCCCGCCGATCGTCCGCCATCAACGCTCACACGTCCTGCGCCGCACCTGCTGAAGCGGTTTCACCTGGGCCAGGTCGGCAACGACACGATCGAGACGTTCCTGACAAAGGGGTATTCTCTGGCCATTTGCTGCCGGGATTGTCCCCGACTGATCGAGTGGACGCCTCCCGACCTGATGGAGAAGTTTGGCAGCCGCACCAAACTCAGGATCGCCGATCTGGGCGCACGGTTTACTTGCACAGGGGAGGGGGGGTGCGGTTCCCACGATATCGCCGTGTTCCCGCACCTCTACGATGGGCCTTGGTCCTGGGCGCCGCCGCCGAAGGGCGCCTAGCTAGGCTGGAATGACGTCGTCGCCCTTGCCGCCGCGGGCGACGATCTTGAGCCTGCCGTCCGGAAGCGGGCGTTGCAGCTGGGCGACCTCCGTCCAGGGCGCATCGCTCATCCAGAGATCCCATTCGGCCGGCTCGGTCAGGATCACGGGCATGGCCTTGGAGTGGTAGGTTTTCACCGGCTCGGCGGAGTCAGTGGTCAGGAAGCCGTAGGCCTCAATTTCTTCCCACCCTTTGCTCTTCATCCGGACGCAGGCGTGCGGCGTCCAAATTCCAGCGAAGAATGCCAGAGGCCGACTGTCGTCTAGCGCGAACCAG
>NCED01000074.1 GCA_002280485.1 Caulobacterales bacterium 32-69-10 | reverse complement strand
TCGCCAGCCCGAACAGCACGCCGGCCGCGACGCGCCACGGCCGCCACAGCAGCAGCGGGCCGAGGCGGCCGCCCAGGTCGGGCAGGCCGCGGGCCCTCAGGTGCTGGGCGAGTTTGTGCCGCAACCAGTCACGGTCGGCCACCACGCAGGCGACCGCCATGACGGTGAACGCCGCCTGGAAGATGTCGAGCAGCGCGATGCGGCTCATCACGAACGAGAGGCCGTCGACGGTCAGGAACAACCCGGCCATCGCCCCGACCAGCGTCGAGCGGGACAGCCGGCGGGCCATCCGGATGGTCGCGATGATCAGGATCGTCCCGAAGACCACCGCGCTGAACCGCCAGCCGAAGCTGTTCATGCCGAACAGGTGCTCGCCGCCCGCGATGAGCCACTTGCCGAGCTGCGGGTGGACGACGTAGGCCGGCGTGTCCAGCCAGACGTCGGTGTTGCCGGCCACGAACACCCCCAGCCCCAGTTCGGGAACTACGATCAGGCCGGTGCGGAACCCCAGGGTCGCCCCGTCGTGGCCAAAGCCACGAAAGCCGCCGGGCAGGCCATATTCCCTGAAGCCATAGGCCCAGCCGTCGAGGCCGGGGGCGGAGCGGCTGAGGTTGGTGCGGATGCGCCTGGCCGTCTCCGGTCCGTAGGCTTCGCCCAGCTCGGTCTTGCCGCCCCCCAGCAGGACCAGCATGTAGCGGGCCATGTCGGAGGCGCTGGACGAGGCGCCGGCCGCCGGCGCCAGCCCGACCAGCTCGGTCGGCAGGACGCGCCGCCCGCGCGGGGTCCACAGGAAGCTCTCCGACAGGCGCGCGGCCTGGGCCGCCGGCATCGGGGCCGGCAGGCCGGCGATTTCGGGATAGGGCTGGCGGAAGGTGGTGTCGGCCAGCTCCATCGGCCGCAGCACCTCGGTCTCGATCATGTCCTCGAAGGGACGACCCGCGACCTGGGCGGCGGCCGCGCCGGCCAGCGCCGCGCCATAGTTGGAATAGGTCGACAGCTCGCCCGCCGCCCGCACCCGGTGCGGCCTCGGGTTCTGCAGGGCTTCGTCCAGGCCCATGAAGGCGCGGGGATCGGCCTTGAACAGGCGGCCGAGCTCGCGGTCCTCGAAGCCGGCGGAATGGTCCATCAGCTGGCGGACCTTGACCTGTTCGGGGAAGTTCTCGTCCGGCACGCGCAGGGGGACGGGCAGGTAGGCGTTGACTGGCTGGTCGAGGTTGATGCGGCCGGCCTCGGCCTGCTTGAGCACCGCCAGCCAGGTGAAGGTCTTGGACACCGAACCCAGGCGGAACAGGGTCTGGCTGGGGTCGACCGGCGCCTGCGGCCGGACGCGGGAAAGGCCATAGCCCTTCTCCAGCACCACCTGGCCGTTCTGCACCACGGCGACGGCGACCCCGGCCACGTGGCCGGCGGCCATGGCCTCGCGAACGGCTCCGTCGACGAAGGCCTCCAGGTCGGGGAAGGGGATGGCCTGTCCCGGCGCCAGCCTCGCCCCGGGGCGAGGGGCCGCGGCAGGCACGGGCGCCGGCGCCGATGGAGGCGCGGCGGCGGCAGGGATGGAGCGGCGGGGCGGGGCGCGGGGGCCGGGGGCGGGGGAAGCTGGCGCCGGGGCCGCGGCGGGAGCCGGTGTCGCCTCCGGTTCTGGCGTCGGGCCTTGGGCGAGGCTCGGGGCGACCGCCAGAGCGAGGAAGGCGGCGAGGACGGCGAGCGGCGTCAGCAGGGGCCGGAACGCGTACAGCAGGCCCATGCGCACCTATCGTTGGTTCAGGGAGAGGAGGGGCAGCAAGGGGCGCAGCTCGCCGCCCACCGCCATCTGCGGTTCGGACGGCGGGCCGATCTTGGCCTCCTTCTCCGTCCGTGACACGCAGCCCTGGGCGGCGCGGCCGAGGGCGGCGAAGTCGGTCGCGCCGGGGATAGATTCCAGCACGCAGGCGTCGAAATAGGGGTAACGGTCGCCCTCGCCGCAGCCGAATGAATTGCGGTCCGGCCGCGCCGCGGTCAGCACCAGGCGGTTGGGTCCGGCCAACATCGGCACGAAGACGCCGGAGTAGCAGGCTGACACGATGGCGACGGTGGGGCGCTCGCCACAGGCGTCGCTCAGCATCCGCGCGGCGCCCGGGGGCGTCATGAGGTTGCGTCCCACCAGGGCCCCGTCAGGCGAGCCGTGCGAGGTGAAGTAGACGAGGCACCCGCTCGGGGCCTTCTCGGCCAGCCGGGTGAGCTCGGTGCGGATCAGCGACAGGTCGGAGGGCAGGGGCGCGCTGTCGGGATAGAGCTGCGGCCTGACCGAGAACTGCTGGATGTTGGAGCGTCTGAAGCCGGCCGCCACGAAGGCGTCGGCGAGGTCGCGGCGGGCGTTGTCGAAGGCCTCGCTGGGCCCGCCTCCATGGCCGCGGAAGTCGCCGGCGACGAAGACGGCCGCCCAGTCCGCAAAAGGACTGGCGGCGGAAGTCGTGGAAGCACTGGTCCCGGAGGAACTGGCGGCGAGGGACCCCGCGGCCTCGGCCGGGGCGGTCGCTAGGGCGAGCCAGACGCCCGCGGCGGCCAGCAGAACCCGGATCATTTCTTCCGGAACTGATCGAGGGAGACGATCTTGGGCTCGTCCCGTTCGAGCGCGGGCTCGGTCTCGTCCGCCGTTTCGGCCTCTTCCCCGACGACGGCGGGAGGCGAGGCCTTGCGGGGACGGGTGGACAGCATCTCCGGCGCACTGGAGCCGGCGCCGAACACCTCGGCCTCCGGGGCCTCGAACTGCAGCAGGAACTGGACGCTCGGGTCGTAGAAGCGGGTGACGGCGGCATAGGGCACCGACAGCTTCTTGGGCTGGCCGCCGAACTTCAGGGTCACGGCGAAGAAGGTCTCGCCCGGCGCGAGGTCCCAGTACTGGTGTTGCAGGACGATGGTCATCTCGTCCGGATAGCGCTCGGCCAGCTCGGCCGGGGCGGAGACGCCCGGGGCCCGGGTCTTGAAGGTGATGTAGAAGTGATGCTGCCCGGGCAGGCCCCCCGGCGAGGCGGCGCGCTTCAGCGCAGCCTTGACCACGCCGCGCAGGGCTTCCTGCGCGAGGGCTTCGTATTGCATCAGGTCCTGATCGTTACGTTCCTGCGCCATGCGAACCTCAAGGTGGTCCGCCACACTACACCACCGCGTAGCGCGCTGTCGCGACCGGTTCGCGGCTCTGTGCGAATTGTGAAGGGAAAGTGGGGGGGTTCTGTTGCCAGGCCCCCCCCGAGCCCCGCCTGAGGATCTGAACCCCCAGGACTTTAGACGCGAAGTCTACCGAACCGCATTACGCGGCGAGGCGGACTTCTTCAGCGAAGTTATCGTTCGCATTTAGAAAATAACCCGAAACGGTGGGTCAAGCCGAGAGAAAGCAACACCTTTACACGTCTGTCGATGCTGATCGGCCCCCTGCTTACTTCCCGATAACGGAAGAAGATTTGGTGGAGCCGCCGGGAATCGCACCCGGGTCCAGTCCGCTTATTACGAGCGCGTTTATCTCCATAGTCGGGCGAACCCGACAGGAGGAATATAGGGGGTCGAAGGTGCTGATAAAAGGGCCTTCTCTCCCGAGTGGGAAAGGCGACCTTGATGCGGAGGGCGCCCGCGCGTTACGCAGTCTCGTCCCTTGCCGGAGAGTTCCCATGGCCCGCGCCGCCGTCATCGCCGCCCTCCTCGCCTTCGCTGCGGCCTCGGGCGTGCGGGCCGAAGAGGGGATGTGGACCTTCGACAACTTCCCGGCCGCATCGGTGAAGGCCAAGTATGGGGTGACCATCGACCAGCCGTGGCTGGACAAGGTGCGCGGCGCGGCGGTGCGGCTGTCGACCGGGTGCTCGGCCTCGGTGGTGTCGCCCGAGGGACTGGTGCTGACCAACCACCACTGCGTCTCCGACTGCGTCCAGGCGCTGTCGACCGCCCGGGTCGATCTGATCAAGGCCGGTTTTTCGGCCGGGACCCGCCGGGATGAGAAGCTGTGCGCCGGCATGCAGGCCGAGATCCTGATGGGAATAGTCGATGTCACCGACCGGGTCTCCAACGCCTTCGTCGGCAAGACCGGCCGCGACTACGTTCGCGCCCGCGACGCCGAGGTCGCCGCCATCGAGAAGGACGCCTGCACGGGCAAGGAGGCGACGCAGCGCTGCCAGGTGCTGACCCTGTACCAGGGGGGGCGCTACGCCCTCTACACCTACCGCAAGTACTCGGATGTGCGCCTGGCCTTCGCGCCGGAGTTCCAGATGGCCTTCTTCGGGGGCGATCCGGACAACTTCAACTTCCCCCGCTATGACCTCGATTTCTCGTTCGTGCGGCTCTACGAGAACGGCCAGCCGGTGAAGACGCCGGGCCACCTGGGCTGGAGCGCGGCCGCGCCCAAGGCTGGAGAGCCGGTGTTCGTGGCCGGCAACCCCGGCGCGACCAACCGCCAGCTGACCTCGGACCAGCTGGTTTCGCTGCGCCGGTTCGCCCTGCCCAGCACCCTGATGCAGCTGTCCGAGCTGCGCGGGCGCTACATCATGTACGGCAAGCTGGGGCCGGAACAGGCGCGGCTGGTCAACCACGACCTGTTCTCCACCGAGAACAGCTTCAAGGCCCTGCGCGGCCAGTTCCAGGCGCTCAGCGACGACGCCTTCATCGCCGCCAAGCGGCAGGACGAGACCGAGCTGAAGGCCAAGGTGGCCGCCGATCCGGCCCTGGCCCGCACGGTCGGCGACCCGTGGAGCGACATCGCCCGGGCCCAGGCGCCCCGGGCCGCCCTCTACGACGCCTTCACCCTGCTGGAGGGCCGGGCCGGCTACGGCTCCAGCCTCTACGGCTACGCCCGCGCTCTGGTGCGCGCGGCCCAGGAGCGAGCCAAGCCGAACGGCGAGCGCCTGCCCGAATACACCGACAGCCGCCTCGCCCTGCTGGAGAAGAGCATCCTCGAC
Source organism: Caulobacterales bacterium 32-69-10 (assembly GCA_002280485.1). The sequence continues at coordinate 5,687 of NCED01000074.1, read as the reverse complement.
GCCGAGCCGGTGGCGCCGGGCATCGAGCAGCTGGAGCTGGAGTTCTGGCTGACCAAGGTGCGCGAGTATCTGACGGCCGACGCGCCGGAAACCAAGGCTCTGCTGGGCCGCGATTCCCCTGAGATCCTGGCCCAGCGCCTGGTCGCCTCCAAGCTGGCCGATCCGGCGGTCCGCCGGGCCTTGTGGACCGGCGGGCTCGCCGCCGTCCGGGCCTCGTCCGATCCGATGATCCAGTATGTGCTGCGGATCGACCCGGTCGCCCGCGGCCTGCGCCAACGTTATGAGGCCGAGGTGTCCGGCCCTACCGACCGGGCGCAGGAGGCCCTGTCCAAGGCCCGTTTCGCGGCCTACGGGACCAGCGTCTATCCGGACGCCACCTTCTCCCTGCGCCTCAGCTATGGCGCGGTGGAGGGCTGGACCTATCAGGGCCGGACGGTCGAGCCCTTCACGCGCCTCGCCGGGCTGTACGACCGCGCCACCGGGCAGCCGCCCTACGACCTGCCGCAGCGCTGGCTCGACGCCAAATCCAAGCTGAACCTCGACACGGTGTTCGACATCTCGAGTTCGAACGACATCATCGGCGGCAATTCCGGCTCGCCCTTGATCAACGTCAAGGGCGAGGTGGTCGGGGCCATATTCGATGGCAATATCCACAGCCTCGGCGGGGCCTATGGTTATGACCCCGCCCTGAACCGGGCGGTGTCGGTCTCCACCGCCGCCATCACCGAGGCGCTCACCAAGGTCTACGCCAACACCGCCCTGGTGAAGGAGTTGACCGGCGGCTGACGAGAGGGTCGACCATGCTGGACCATGTTGGGGTGACGGTTTCGGATTTCGCCCGCAGCCGCGCCTTCTACGAGGCGGCGCTGAAACCCCTCGGCTCGGCGGTGGTGATGGCGATCACGGCGCAGGAGACCGGCGGCGCCTATGAGGGCGTGGGGATGGGGGTCGGCGGCAGGCCGAGCTTCTGGGTGTCGCGGCGGGGCGCCGCGGCGGGCGCCACCCCTGCATCGGGTCCGATCCACCTGGCCTTCGCCGCCCCAGACCAGGCGGGGGTGCGGGCGTTTCACGCGGCGGCGCTCGCGGCGGGCGGCCGCCCGACTATCACCCGGACTACTACGCCGCCTTCGTCTTCGACCCCGACGGCAACAACGTCGAGGCGGTCACCCACCGGCCGGAGTGACCCGGCCGGCAGGCGCCCCTCTAAGCCTTACTTGGAGAGCGTCGGGTAGTCGGTGTAGCCCTCGGGCCCCGGCGTGTAGAACGACGCCATGTCGGCCTCGTTGAGGGGGGCTCCGGTCTTCAGGCGTTCGACCAGGTCGGGGTTGGCCAGGAAGGCGCGGCCGAAGGCGACCAGCTCTCCCTTGCCGGCGGCCAGATCGGCCTCCGCGCGCTCGGCGGTGAAATAGCCGCCCGACAGGATGATCGGGCCCTTGAAGGCCTTGCGCATCGCCGCCGTGAGCGAGGCCGGCACCTCGGGCGCGCCCATGGACGAATGGTCGACCAGATGGATGTAGAGCAGGCCCGTCTCGGACAGTTTTTCAGCCAGATAGAGGTAGTCGGCGTCCATCTCCGGGTAGATCGGCATGTCGTTGAACACGCCATAGGGCGACAGGCGGATGCCGACCTTGTCCTTGCCGATGGCGGCTGAAACGGCCTCGACAACCTCCAGCATGAAGCGCGCGCGGTTCTCGATACCGCCGCCGTAGCTGTCGGTGCGCTGGTTCGAGTTGGGACGGATGAACTGCTCGATCAGATAGCCGTTGGCGCCGTGCAGTTCGACGCCGTCAAACCCGGCCGCGATGGCGTTCTTGGCGGCCTGGACGTGCTCGGCGATCGTCGCCTTGACGTCGATGACCTCGGGCGTCGGCATGGGCTGCATGCCGTCCGCGTCGGTCCACATGTCGCCCGCGGCGGCGATCGCCGAGGGCCCCACCACCTTCGCGCCGGCGGGCAGGTTGGCCGGATGGCCGACCCGGCCGGTGTGCATGAACTGGCAGAAGATCTTGGCGCCCTTGGCGTGCACCGCGTCGGTGATTTTCTTCCAGCCGGCGACCTGCTCGGTGGAAAAGATGCCGGGAATGCGGGCGTAGCCCAGGGCGTTCGGTGAGGGCGCGACGCCTTCGGTGAGGATCAGGCCCGCGCCCGCGCGCTGCCCGTAATATTCCACCATCAGATCGTTGGGCACGTTGCCGATGGCGCGGCTGCGCGTCATCGGGCTCATGACGAGATGGTTTTGGAGCTCCAGCGACCCCAGCTTGGCCTTCGAAAACAGCAGCGACATTGTGGACCTCCCAAAATTTTGTGGCCGATCCGGCATAGACGAGGCGGGTGAGAACTGCAATCGAACCTGTGTCTAATTGACGAAGCGCCGGGCTTTCGCCACCGTCCTCTGGACGGCGGTGACCTAGCGTTGAAGCCGGCGGCGCTAACAAGAAACAGGGAAGGAGCTCGGGATCATGAGTATCGTTTGCGGTCATAGGCACGCCGACCACGAGGGCGCTGGACATGGGATGTCCGGCGGCTCGATCTCGTCCTTCCTGAACGACGCGCCGGTTCCGGGGACGGGATCGAGGACCATGCCCAAGGGCAGCGGGGCTGACGGCCGACGGATCGTCCTGCGCGGCGGGACCGTGATTTCGATGGATCCGGCGGTTGGGGATTTCGCCGAAGGCGACGTCCTGATCGAGGGCAAGAAGATCGCCGCGGTGGGCGCGAACCTGCAGACGGGCGACGCCGAGGTGGTGGACGCCAAGGGGATGATCGTCACCCCGGGTTTCGTCGACACTCACCACCACCTGTTCGAGACGGCCCTGCGCGGCTTCCTGGCCGACGCCCTGCTGATCAATGACGGCATGCCGCACGGCAAGTACAACTACATGGAGTGGATGCTCGGCAAGTTCGCCAAGAACTACACGCCGGACGACGTCTATATCAGCGAGGTGGTCGGCTCGCTTTCCCAGCTCGACGCCGGCGTAACCACGGTGCTGGACATCTCCCAGATCCACCATTCCCCCGAGCATTCGGACGCGGGCGTGCAGGCCTTGAAGGAGACGGGCCGCCGGGCCTGCTTCGGCTATTTCGAAGGCGATCCGGAGTCCGGAACCTACGTCTATCCGGGCGACGCGCGCCGGCTGAAGGCGCAGCACTTCTCGTCCGACGACCAGCTGGTCACCATGGTTTTCGGCGGCGAGATCTACCTGCCGGGCGCCGGCGAGGGCGCAACCTGGGAGATCGGCCGCGAGCTTGGCGTGCCGATCGCGGCCCACATCGTCGGCACCTTCGGCATGGCGCCGCTGTTCGACTCCCTCGCGCCCAAGTTCGGCCCCGACCTGATCTTCATCCACATGACCGGCATGACCGACTTCGGCTGGCAGGCGGTTAAGGACAGCGGCGCCCACGTCTCTATCGCCGTGCCGATCGAGATGCAGATGCGCCACGGCGACCCGCCGCTGCAGAAGGCCCTGTCGCTGGGCATCCAGCCGTCGCTGTCGAGCGATGTCGAATGCACCATGACGGCGGACTTCTTCACCCAGATGCGGTCAGCCATGACCCTGCAGCGGTCGCTCATCAACCAGGCCGCCCTGAACGGCGCGACGGACCTTCCCGAACTGCTGACCTCGGCCGACGTGCTGCGGTTCGCCACCCTGGAAGGGGCCAAGGGCCTGCACCTCGACAAGAAGGTCGGGTCGCTGACCCCGGGCAAGGAGGCCGACCTGCTCCTCCTCGACGCCACGGCCTTGAACGTCACTCCGTTGAACCACGCGCCGGGGGCCGTCGTCACCCTGATGGAGCGCAGCAATGTCGACTCCGTGATGGTGGCCGGCAAGTTCCGCAAGTGGAACGGCAAGATGCTGGACATGCACCTGCCGACCCTGCGGGCCCGGCTGGAAACCAGCCGCGACGGCCTGTTCGAACGGGCAGGCGTGCCTCAGGATCTGTTCCGCAAGTAGCGTACCGGTGCTAGGTCGAGGCCGATTTTCCCGGCCTCGACCTGGTACCCCCTAATGACCGCACCCATAGAGACCGCCATCTTCGACCTCCTGGCGGCGGTTCCACCCGGCAAGAGCGTCTCGCCCGAAGAGGTGGCCAAGGCCGTCGATCCGGAAGGATGGCGCCGCACGCTGGGGCAGGTGCGCTCCACCGCCGTGGGCCTGGCGCGGGAAGGGCGGCTGGTCATCACCCGCCACAACAAGCCCGCCGACCCGGATACGTTCAAAGGCGTGTACCGGCTGCGGCTTCCCTGATCGCGCCGCCGCCCTACATTGAGGGCGATGGCCCTCGACGCCCTGATCGACGAAATTCGCGCCTGCCGGGCCTGCGCCGGCGACCTGCCCCACGAACCGCGTCCGGTGGTGCGGGTCTCGCCCGCCACTCGCCTGCTGATCTGCGGCCAGGCGCCGGGGCGGCGCGTGCATGAAATCTGCTTTCCGGGCACAAACCCCAAGGGCGGTGACTATCCGCCGCCGCCGCGGTGCGCGAACCTGTGGCGGGGCCGGCTGACCCAGGCCCTGCCAAAGGCGGAACTAACCCTGCTGGTCGGCGGCTACGCCCAGAAATGGGCGCTCGGCGCTCGGGCCAAGGCCGATATGACGCAGACGGTTGCGGCTTGGCGCGAGTACGGGCCAGACTTGCTGCCCATGCCGCACCCATCCTGGCGCAACACCGCCTGGCTCCGGCGCAATCCATGGTTCGAAGACGAGGTGGTGCCATACCTGCAGTTTCGCGTCGCCGGCCTGCTTGGCTCCGGCAAGCCGGCGTGATGAAGTCCCCGACCCGTCGCGCGGCCCTGGCGGGGCTGGCCGTCTCCGCCTGCGCGCCGGTGGTGCAGCGCGCCGCCGTCCCGCCCACCGGCTTCACCGGCCCGCGGCTGGATGCCGACGCCTTCGTGGCCGCCGACGGGGTGCGCCTGCCGATGAACGTATGGGCGGCGCAAGGCGAGCCCTCGGCCGTGCTGGTCGCCCTGCACGGGATGAACGACTACGCAGGCGCCTTCGCCACCGCCGCGCCGTGGTGGGCCGAACAGGGGATCACCACCTACGCCTACGACCAGCGCGGCTTCGGCCGCGGTCCGCAGAGGGGGCTGTGGGGCGGGGCCGAGCTGATGGCCCAAGACCTGCGCACGGTCACCGCCCTGGTCCGCGCCCGTCATCCCGGCGCCGTGCTCGGCGTCCTTGGCCACTCGATGGGCGGGGCCGTTTGCATCTCCGCCTTCGCCTCGGAGACCCCGCCGGACGCCGACCGCCTGATCCTGGCCGCTCCGGCGGTGTGGGGCTGGAGCCGGCAGGCCCTGCCCAACCGCATCGCCCTGTGGACCCTCGCCCACCTCTATCCCAGCCTGAAACTGTCGGCGCCCGGATGGCTGGCCCAGCGCATCCGCGCCTCGGACAACATCGCGGTGCTGCGCCAGATGGGCCAGGACCGGAACATGATCTTCGCCACCCGCACCGACGCGGTCTACGGCCTCGTGGGCCTGATGCAGCTGGCGGACCGTTCGCTCGGCAAGGTGAAGGCGCCGATCTGGGCGAAGACGCCGGGTTCGACGGCCCGGGGCGCCGGCGCGGCCGGACGGGCGGGCTGCGGCGGGACCGGCGATGCGGCCGGCTATGCCCGGATGGTGGCCGCCGCCGCCGACGCGGCCTTCGCCGAGGGCGCGGATTGCGTGGCCCTCGCCCAGGCCAGCATGG
>NCED01000130.1 GCA_002280485.1 Caulobacterales bacterium 32-69-10 | reverse complement strand
GAAGACCGATCCGCGCTTCCAGTATCCGAACACGCCGGAAGGCAAGGAACAGTATCTGACAGACGCGCGCGGCTTCATCGCCCAGGTGATGGCGGCGGCCCCTCAGTGGTTCTCGACCCTGCCCAAGGCGGCGCTGGAGGTGCGGGCGGTCGAGCCGTTCCGCGAGGCGACGGCCTCGATCGCCTTCTACAACTCGCCGGCGCCGGACGGGTCGCGGCCGGGCATCTGTTACGTCAACCTGTCGGACATGACCCAGGTGCTGAAGCCCCAGATCGAGGGCATCAGCTATCATGAGGGCGCGCCGGGCCACCATTTCCAGATCGCCTATGCCCAGGAGATCGAGGGCCTGCCGCGCTTCCGTCGCTTCGGCGGCTATGGGGCCTACGCCGAGGGCTGGGGGCTGTACGCCGAGCAGCTGGGCAAGGAAATGGGCTTCTATCAGGATCCCTATTCCGACTTCGGCCGGCTCTCGACCGAGCTGTGGCGCGCCGTGCGTCTGGTGACCGACACCGGCCTGCACGCCAAGCGCTGGAGCCGCGAACAGGCGATGGACTATTTCCGCCAGAACTCGCTGCTGTCCGAGCGGGACATCGAAAAAGAGGTCGAGCGCTACATCACCAATCCCGGGCAGGCGACCAGCTACAAGATCGGCGAGCTGAAGATCGAGGAACTGCGCGACCGGGCCAAGGCGGCGCTGGGCGAGCGGTTCGACATCAAGGACTTCCACGCCGTCGTCTTGGGCTCCGGCTCGGTGCCGCTGGACGTGCTGGAAGACCAGGTGGACGGCTGGATCGCGGCGGGCGGCGGAGCGCCGACGACCTGACCCGGCTCGCCTTTCCGGTCGCGGGGCGGTAAAGGGCGCGCGCCATGCCCTTCACCGCAACCGTCCTGACCATGTTCCCCGAGGCCTTTCCCGGCCCGCTCGGCGTGTCGCTGATCGGCACGGCCTGGCGCGAGAAGGGCTTGTGGAGCCTGGATACGGTTGACATTCGCGCCTTTTCCACAGATACGCGCGGCTTCCTGGACGACACCCCTGCGGGCGGCGGCCCGGGAGCCGTGCTTAAGGCGGACGTGGTGGCTCGGGCGGTGGATAGCCTGCCGGGACCGAAACGGCCGCTTTTGTACATGAGCGCCCGGGGTCGGCCCCTGACCCAGGCGCGCGTCAAGGAATGGGTCTCGCCTGAAAAGGGTGGGGCCGACGGAATCGTCGTGCTGTGCGGCCGTTTCGAGGGGGTGGATCAGCGGGTGCTGGACGCACGCGGGTTCGAGGAGGTCTCGGTCGGAGACGCGGTGCTCGCCGGCGGCGAGGCGGCGGCCATGGTCGTGATCGAGGCGTGCGTAAGACTGATCCCCGGC
>NCED01000013.1 GCA_002280485.1 Caulobacterales bacterium 32-69-10 | reverse complement strand
GCCGGCCGGAGCGGGGGCGGCGGCCTGTGCGGGCGCGGCGGCGACCGCCGCCCCGGCGCTGGCGCCGTTGCCCTTCAGGATGTGGGCGGCGATGGCGGCGTAGGTGCTCGTGCTAAGCGAGCCGGGCGAGGCCGGCGGCATCTTGGTCTGGATGTAGGTCAGGAAAGCCGCGGCGTCCTGTCCCCGCCAATGGGACGCGAACTCCGCACCCGAGAGGGCCGGGCCGAACTCCCCGGCGCCGAGGTCGGCGCCGTGACAGGCTGCGCAGGTCTCGAGATAGGCGGTCTGGCCACGGGTCGCCGCGACCGCATCATAGGTCTGGCCGGCGAAGGGGGCGGGGGCCTGGGCCGCGCCCGCCCCGGCCCCGAGAGTGACGACAGCAATCGCCGTGGTCTTAAGCCACGCAGCCACGGAACCAGTTCGCACGTCGTCTTCCCCAAGGTCATGCCGCCTGCTCTCCGGGCGGCTGAAACGGGGGGAGAATAGCCTCGGCGGCTTGGCCGTGTCGACGTTCGAAAGGCGCCCTTTTACTGGACGGTCCCGACCAGTTCGAGGTTCAGGCCGTCGGGGTCCTTGATGAACACGTTGCGGAGCCGCTCGTCCCAGTTCACCAGCTCGCCATCCTTCGAAATCACCCGATAGCCCTGCGACTTGAGGCGAGGCAGCAGCTGCTGGATGGCGGCGACCCGGATGGCCATGCCGCCGGCGCCCGGATCAGGCACGCGCAGCGAGAAGGGCTTGCGCGGCATGCCCTTGAACTCGGCGAACTCGATGCGGGCCCGGCTGCCGGGGATGACGCTGGTCACGGTCCGGAACGCGGCGCCGGATTTGAGGCCCATCAGGTCGAGCTGGGCCTTGTCGGTGGAGAAGCGCCGGTCGCCGGCCAGCTGAAGCCCCATCACGTCCGTCCAGAACCTGGCGGCGGTGTCGAGGTCGCCGACCGTGACGCCCATGACGGCGCCGATGACATTGCCCTCGGGGGCGTCGGCCGGCGGCGTCGTCTCGATCGCCTCGACGATGTAGCCGTCGGGGTCGCGGAAGAAGATGGCCCGGCCCCGGCCGACGGCGGTGTCGACGGCGACCGGGGCCTTGGAGGTGGTCAGGATCGGCGCGCCCAGCCGCTTCACCGTCGCCACCACCGGTTCGATGTCGCGCACCAGCACCTTCAGGTGCGGCGCGCCGGGGTCGGTCAGCTCCGGCTGGGCCGGGGTGCGCGGGACGTTGGAGAACTCGGTCAGCTCGAAGCCGAAGGCGTTCCCCGGCAGGCGCAGCATGGTCAGCCTCAGGCTGGCGCCGGGGGAGTTGGTCAGGATCGGCACGTTCGGGTTGGCGAAGGCGGCGACCTGGCCGCTCACCCCGAACACGGCCGTGTAGAAGGCCAGGGTCTTGTCGACGTCGGCTGTGGCGTGGAGATAGTGCATGAAGCCGGTGGTGGCCCCGGCCGGCGGGATCGTCCCGGGCGGGGGCTCGGCGGCCCGCGCTGCGGAGAACGCCGCGGCTCCGGCAAAGAGCAGGCAGGCGGCGGCCAGGGACGGCATGCGCATAGGTTGAGTCCTGTGTCGTCTGTCCAGGAACCTGACCATGTCGCGGCCGCGCGCCAGAGCGGCCCCTTAGATCGACGCAAGCCGTGGCCCCCGCGCGCCGCGATGCTATCGTGTCCGCAAAAGCAAAGGGAGGCCCGACGCATGAAGGCCAAGATCGTCTGCCTGCTCGTCTGCGCCCTGGCCGCTGTCGGGGGCCCGGCGCTGGCCGCGGCCTATACGGCGCCGCGCAACGCCTTCGGCCAGCCGGACCTGGGCGGGGTGTGGAGCAACACCATGGCCACCCGCATGGAGCGGCCTGCGGCCCTCGGCGACCGGTTGGTCTATACCCCCGCCGAGGTGAAGGCCCTGGAGGACGACCGCGAGAAGATGCGCAAGTCCGGCGACGAACCGACCCCTCAGGACGCGACGATCACCGACCTGGTGAAGACCTGCAACATCCCGGGCGTCCCGGCCGGCGGGCCCGACTGCGGCGTCAACACCGCCTGGATCGACGCCGGCGAACGGGTCGGTCGCGTGAACGGCGAGCCGCGCACCTCCCTGATCACCTTCCCGGCCAACGGCCGCATCCCCTACCAGCCGGGCAAGAACCAGTCGCGCAGCGCCTGGGGCCCCGGCGTCGCCGACCACCCGGAGCAGCGCAGCCTGGCCGACCGCTGCATCATCGGCCAGAACACCTTCATGGGCGCGGTGATGTCGCCCAGCCTCTACAACAACACCTATGTGATCCAGCAGTCGCCGGACACGGTGGTGATCGTGCTGGAGATGAGCCACGAGCCGCGCATCATCCGCCTGAACGGCAAGCACGACGGCTTTCCCAAGTGGTACGGCGACACCATCGGCCGCTTCGAGGGCGACACCCTGGTGGCCGAGACCACGAACTATCACCCCGAGCAGCTGACCCGGAATTCCGACAAGCTGAAGGTGACCGAGCGCTTCACCCGCGTCGGCCAGGACCGGCTGCTCTACCAGTTCCGGGTCGAGGACCCCGAGACCTACACCCAGCCCTGGGGCGGGGAATACGAGTTCCACACCTCCTCCGGGCAGCAGTACGAATACGCCTGCCACGAAGGGAACTACGGCCTCGTGGGCATCCTCGAAGGGGCCCGCGCCGAAGAGCGGGCCGGACGGCCGCGCGATACCGCCACGGCCGCCGCGGAAGGGCGATAGCCCCCTCCCCGCCTCGCTAGTTGGCCGGCGTCACGCCGGTGGTGGCGTCGAGGAAGGCGTAGACCTTGTCCATGATCTGCTTGCCCACGGCGTCGTCGCTGCCGGCGAAGACGTGGTCGGCCTTGGGGATCACCATCAGTTCGGACTTCACCCCGCCCTTGACCAGGGCGTCGTGGAGGATGCGGCCCTGGCCGATCGGCACGGTGGCGTCGGCGTCGCCATGGACGATGAGGACCGGCGGGTCCTGACGGTCGATGTAGGTGATCGGGTTGGCGGCCCGCAGCTGTTCGGCGGTGCAGGTCTTGACCACATCGCAGCCGAGATAGCCCGAGGCGCCGGGCAGCAGGTCGCCGAACCGCGACGGCGGCGCGCCGGGGACGAGCTGGCCTTGCACCTGGGCGAAGTCGCTCGGGCCGTAGAAGTCGATGATCCCGTTGACGCAGGACGAGGCGTCGGCGCCGCGCATGGCCGGGGCCTCCAGCTCGGGCACGTTGCAGCTGAGGCCGACCACCTCGGCGATGTGGGCCCCGGCCGAGCCGCCCCAGATCACCACCCGGTTCGGGTCCGCGCCGTAGGTGGCGGCGTTGGTCTTCAGCCAGCGGATGGCGGCCTTCACGTCCTTGATCGGCTCGGGATACTTCACCTCGCCCGAGAAGCGGTAGGCGACCGAGGCCACCACATAGCCGCGGGCGGCCAGGGCCGCGAGGGTCGCGGGCCAGTCGCGATAGGACGCGGTGGCGACGCCGCCGCCGCGCTGGTCGCCCGTGTACCAGCCGCCGCCGTGGAGCCAGATCACCAAGGGCTTGGGGGCCGCCGCCTTGGTGCGGGAGGTGTAGATGTCGAGCTTCTGCGGCCGGAAACCGTCATGGCGGGCGTAGGTGATGTCCATCAGCCCGACGATATCGTTGGGGAAACTGCGCTGCGGCGTAGCGGCCATCTCGGGCGGCGCCGGCGCGGCGGGCCCCTGTCCCGGCTGCTGAGCGGCCATGGCCGGCGCCGCGAGCGTCGCGGCGGCGCAAGCGCCGAGGAGCAGCCGCGCCAGCGGGCGACGCCAAGTGTTGGTTGCCGACATCCCTGAATTCCTCCGTCCGGTCGCCATCGCCGGTTGCGGCGAGCTTAGCGCTTACGGCGGGCAGCGCCATCTCATCGTCGGCGGCGGCGGTTCATACCTTTGGCGAGTCCGCGCCTCATCGGTCTTGAAGGCCGATCGCCGCGCTCTAAATCATCCCTCGCCGGAGCCCGTTTTCGGTCCGGCGCACGTCAGGGGCCCCGGCCTGCGGGCGCCCCTCAGGTCCAACTTGCTCGTTCGAGGAGATGGAAATGAGAACGGCACACCCCATCGCATCGCTCCACCGCCTGGCTGGAGCCGCCGCCTTCGCCCTGCTGGCGGCCACATCCGCATCCGCCGCGGTCGCAACCGCGCCGCCGCTGGCCCCAGGCGTCGAGCTGGCCAAGGATCTGACGCCCTCCACCACCCAATACGTCGTGACCAACACCACCCCGGTGTACCGCGCCGCCCAGTACGACCCGGCCCAGCAGACCGGCCTCACTGTGGAGCGAGGCGAGCGCCTGCAGACCCTGGGCGAGACGACGATGGGCGCCTTCCTGCTCATCGGCCGTAACGGGACGGGCGTCGGCTATGTGCCGCGCAGCCTGGTCTGCCCCGTCAATCTGTGCACCGACGTGCAAGGCTGATCATCCGCGGTTGAGGCGGGCGGTCCGGCCGGGCCGTCCGCCAGCCGGGCTCAGCTGCAGTTGAGTTCGTAATCGATGGTGCAGGCGTAGACGCCCTGGGCGTCGCGGCAGTCGACCTTGTTCAGCACCTTGGAGGCCGGCTTGGCGCTCGACTGATAGGCCTGTTTGCAGATGGCGGGCGGATCGATCTCGCAGCTGGTCTGGCGGGTGCAATCGACCGTGTACTGGTGGAACTTGGTCTCCGAGGCGATCAGGGGCGCCTTGGCCCTGGCCTTGAAGGCGTCCATCACCGGGTCCAGCTGGTCCTTGCCGCCGGGGAAGAAGGCCTCGATGAACAGCACCGTGCCGGCGACGTCGCAGCGCACGGTGAAGGTGCGCTCCTCGTTCGACCCGATCACCGAGCCGCCCGAGACCTGGATCACCATGCCCGTGCCGCTGAGCGCCGTGCGGGCCGCGATCATGCAGGCCCGCAGGTCGCCCACGGCGGGAATATTGTCGGTGGCGACCAGTATGCCCTGGGCCAGGGCGCCGGAACCGGCCGCGGCGCCGGCCCAGGCCGTCAGGGCGCCGAGCCCGCCTACGAGAATCCTACGCATCACGTCCCCTACCTGCCGCGTCTTGCGACATCGTCCTTGTGGCTGGAGCGGCCAGCCAGGCCCCCGCTCCACTCGGCCAGCGAGACCTTGTTGTCCCGGTCGCTGTCGAGCTTGGCGAAGTCGGGGCTGAACAGGCCCGCCGCGCCCCACTCGCCGCGGGTGATCAGGCCATTGTGGCTGATGTCGATCCGGGCGAACTGCTTGGCCAGGCTGATGTTGGCCGACTGCACGTCCTGCGACGTACCGAGCGCCGCATTGGGTGAATAGTTGGCCGACCCGCCGTTGAAGGTGGTCATCTGGGCGGCGGCCGGGGTCGCGGCCAGGCCGATCACGGCGGCTAGAAGCTGGAGTCGCATCCGTCGGGGCCCCGTTACACAGAGGCAAAAGCTACGCCTTGCGAGAAACTCCGCAAGCGGCGTCTCGCCCACGGTTGGTCGACGCCCCGGTCGGGACTAAGGAAGCGGCGTGCCTGCCCTGTCCGCCGCCGACGAACTGATCGCCTGCTATCGGCGTGGGGTGTTCCCCATGGCCGACGCGCGGGGCGACGACAGGATCTACCTGATCGACCCGGAGACGCGGGGGATCATCCCGCTGAACGGCTTCCACCTCGCCCGGCGCCTGGCCCGCACGGTGCGGTCGGACCGTTTCGAAGTGCGGATCGACACCGCCTTTCCCGCCGTGGTGGAGGCCTGCGCCGCGCCGCGGCCCGGCCGGATGGAGACCTGGATCAACGGCCAGATCCAGGCGCTCTACGGCGAGCTGTTCGCCCGCGGCCAGGCCCACAGCGTCGAGACCTGGGACGAGGGCCGGCTGGTCGGCGGGCTCTATGGGGTGTCGCTGGGCGGGGCCTTCTTCGGAGAGAGCATGTTCTCGGATGCGCGCGACGCCTCGAAGGTGGCGCTGGTCCACCTGATCGCGCGGCTGAAGGTCGGCGGCTACGGCCTGCTCGACGCCCAGTTCATGACCGACCACCTGGCGACCTTCGGGGCCCAGGAGATCAGCCGCGCCCAGTACCGCGCCCGGCTGGCTGCGGCGCTGGAGCTGGACGGGGATTTCTACAGCTTGACGCCCGGGGCGCCGGGGGCCGGCGTCTTGCAGGCGATCAGCCAGACGTCATAGAGCGGGTGCTCCACCGGGTGCAGGCCCGGCGACGAGGCGAACATCCAGCCGCGGAACACGATGCGCGCCGCCTGGCGGGACAGGGCCTCCGGCTGGGCCTGGACGTCGACGTGGGCGATGGAGTCGGTGAAGCCCTCGTCCCCCGCAGCGCCCTCGCAGGCGTGGACGGTCAGGACCAGCCCCTTGTAGCGCACCGGCTCGCCCACCTTGGCCTCGAAGCGAAGGGTCTGGGCGGTGATCTTGTCGACCGCCTGCAGGATGGCCGAGGCGAAGCGGGGCCGCTTCTGGACCTCGCCCTTCTTGACCGGCGGCGGCGTGTCGGGGATCGGCGGCTCGTTGACCTCTTCGGCGATCTCCGGCGGCGGGGTCGCCTCCTCGGGCGGCGGCGCCTGCTGCAGGGTCACCACCGGCGGAGGACCGGAGGGAGGCTGGGTCGGCGCCGGCCCGGGCTGGAACGGCCCCGGTTGGAACGGCCCTGGCTGGACCTGAGCCGGCGGGCTGGGCGCGGGGGCGTAGCCCTGGCCGGGCACATAGCCGGGCGGCGGCGGCGGCGACAGGTCCTGCGCCAGCACGAGGCCGACGCTGGCGGCGCAGGCGGCCACGCCGAGACCCAGGAGCGCGATGCGGCGGGCCATGGCTCAGCCTCCAGCAGGATAGGGGTCGGCGGCCGCGGCCGCCGGGGGTTGAGCGGGCGTTTCCGGACGCAGCACCCGGCCGATCAGGCCGAACAGGTCCACGGCGCCTTGCGTGTTCGCGATCTCGCCGCCGGCCTTGAGGTTGTCCGTCGCGCCCCCAGGCGAGATCGAGACGTGCTGGCCGCCGAGCAGGCCGTCGGAGGTGATCTTGGCCGTCGAATCGGTGGGCAGCTGGATGTCGGGGTCGAGGGAGAAGGTCGCCTTGGCCAGGAAGGTCTTGGGGTCGAGCTCGACCTTGGACACCGCCCCGACCTTGACCCCCGCCACCCGCACGTCTGCGCCGGGCGCCAGGGCGCCGACCTCGCCGAAGCGGGCCGAGACCTGGTAGCCGCCGGCCTTGCCGCCCGCGCCCGCGTGGCCGAGCGCATAGATCAGGAAGCCGGCGGCCGCGGCCAGCACCACGGCGCCAACCGCCGTCTCAGCCCACTGATCCTGGCCGGCCGCGGTGGTCACGACTATTCGCCCGGACGCCAGGCCTGGTAGTCGCCGGTGGCCGGGGCGCGCACGCCGCCGCGGGCGATGGAGCCCTTCGGACGGTAGGCCATGGGGGTGCCGGTCAGGTTGGGCTGGTGGTCCAGCTCCCACGAGCGGCGCAGCACCGGCGTCACCGTCGGCGGGTCGTCCCAGGTGTAGTGCATCCAGCCGTGCCACTCGGGCGGGATCTTGGAGGCCTCGGCATAGCCCTTGTAGACGACCCAGCGGCGCTTGCGCCCCTTGTCGTAGGACTCTTTGTCGGTCTTGGCCTCGTAATACTTGTTGCCCATGGCGTCTTCGCCGACGAAGCGGCCGAGCCGATGGATGGTCCACAGGGCGCCGACTGTCGCGCCGCTCCACCAGGTGAAAATCTTGCTGAGCACGACGGCTTGAACCCGCACAAACGACAAGGGAATCCCGCGCCGGCCGAGGCCGTCGCGGACGCGGCGAACATAGCCCCGCGCCCCCGCCCCGTCCAGCCGGGAGGCGCGGGGGGCCAATCCCATATCTTGTGGATCGAAGGCGCTTGGACCACGACATCTATTGCGCCGGCTCCCGGCCCTGCCTAGCCTTGTGACTCTGGCGGGCAAGAGGGGCGGAATGCGGTTCGAGCGGCGCTTTCACGACGGGCTGGCCAATCTGGCGGTGAGCCCCCGCGCCGTCGACGGCGGCGAGACCGTCGCGCCGGACAGCTGGACCGCGGCCCGGCTCGACGCCTGGCGCGACTGGGCCGCCAGCCTGCCCGCCGACCGGCCCGCCGACGCGCCGGTCCCGCCGGCGGAGGACGGCTTCGACGCGGTCCTGGACGGCGCCCCCCTGGCCTATGCCGACCGGCTCGCCGCCTGGGGCTGGCGGCTCGGCCTGTTCGACCGCATCGAGGACGCCGGCGTCTTCCGCGACGAGGTGTTCGCCAGCCTGCTCACCGGCCTGGCCGCACCCGCGGCTGGACTTCAGCTCGGCGCCCGCGTCGATCCCCTGACGCCGATGACGCCGCTCTCGACCCTGCCCGGCTTCCTCGGAGGACAAGCTGACCTGTCCGCGCGCCTGGCGAGCGTCCGCGCCCAGGCCGCCGCCCGAACCGGCGCGGCGGTGATCGAGGCGGCCCTGGCCAGCATCGCCGACGCCGTCGACCGCTGCGAGGGCGACCGCGAGGCCTGCGCCGACCCCCTGCGCAACCCTGCCCTCGCCCGCGCCATCCGCGCCGCGCAAGGACTGGGGACGACCGACGCCCTGATCCAGGACGCCCTGGCCCTGGCCGCCGCCGGCCTGGCGCGAAACCCAGCCGCCGTGCCCGATCCCATCCCCCCTGCCCCCGTGGCGGTGCACGCCGGCGCGCAGACCCTGGACATCGCCGCCCTGGCCGCCTGGGAGGACGGGTCGCTCCGCCTCGCCTTCACCGCCGACGACGCGGCGCTCCTGGCCCTGGCGCCCCTGGCCCCCCGCGCGGCCCTGGCCCTGCAGCCCTTCCGCGCCGAGGACGGCTTCGACGCCGAGGGCTTCGCGGCCCTGGCCCGCCTGTGGACGGTGGCCCTGGAGATCGAATCGGCCAGCGGCTTTTGCGCCACCGAGGCCGAGGCCGCCGCCCGATTCGCCGCCCGGCCGCTGTCGCTCGGTCTCGTCGGCCTGCACGAAATGCTGGTCGCCGAAGGCCTGGCCTATGGCTCCGAGGCCGGCCGCAACCTGGCCTCGGCCCTCACCGCCCTCGCCGCCGGCGTGGGCCTGGCGGCCTCGGCCGAGATGGCGACGCTGGCCGGAGCCTGCCCCGCCTTCGCCGAGGGCAGCACCGCGCGCCTGGCCAGCCTGCAGGCCCGCGCCGACGCCGCCCGCGCCCTTGGCGGCGAGGCCGGCGAGGCCGCCGCCGCCCTGTTCGAGGCGGCGCATGCCGGGGCGGAAGCCGACGGCCTGCGCAACCTGACCGTCGCGGTCCTGACCCCGGACCCCGAGCTTTCCCTCCGCCTCGGCGGCGGCGCGCCCGGCGCCGCACCCTGGAGCGGGCCGGTCGGGGCGGCCGAAACCGCCGACGGGGTGGTCGTCCGGGTGCTGTCCGAGCCCGCCTTCCAGGCCCTGCGCCGGTTCGGCGTCGACCCGGCCGAGGTCCGCGCCCATCTGCTTGGGGCCCGCACCCTCGACGGCGCCCCGGAGATCGACCCGGCGGCGCTCAAGGCCCTGGGCTTCACCCCGCTCGAGATCAGCCTCGCCGAAGGCGCCCTGCTCTCCTCGCGCAGCCTGCGCGAGGCCTTCGCGCCGGCCGTGCTCGGCGAGGGCTTCGTGCGCGACGTGCTGGGCGCCCCGGCCGAAGCGATGGGCGATCCCAGTTTCGACACCCTCGCCTTCGCCGGCTTTTCGCCCCGGGGCCTGGCGGCGGCGCAAACCTATGTGTTCGGCTCCGGCCGGCTGAGCGACCTGCCCGGCCTCATGCCCGACCCGGCGGCGGTGTTCGCCGAGCCCAGCCTGGAGGCGCGGCTGGCCATGGCCGCGGCGACCGAGCGCTTCGCCTGCGCCCCCGCCGCGACGCCCCTGACCCTGCAGACGCCCGCCGAAGCCGTGTCGCAGGTGCGGCTCGCCGCCGCCGCCGGCGTGCGCGCCGTATGCATCGTGCGCCCGCAGCATCGCCCCGCCCTGGTCCTGCCGCCGGAAGCTGAAGCCCCCTCGCCCCGCGCCGCGCCCGGCCCGGAACGGGTCGTCGAGCGCATCGTCGAGGTCGACCGGGCGCCGGCGCGGCGCAAGCTGCCCGACCGGCGCAAGGGCTATATCCAGAAGGCGGCCGTGGGCGGCCACAAGGTCTATATCCACACCGGCGAGTACGACGACGGCGAGCTGGGCGAGATCTTCATCGACATGCACAAGGAAGGCGCCGCCTTCCGATCGCTGATGAACAATTTCGCCATCGCGATCTCGATCGGCCTGCAGTACGGCGTGCCGCTGGAGGAGTTCGTCGACGCCTTCGTCTACACCCGCTTCGAGCCGGCCGGCCAGGTCACCGGCAACGACACCATCCGCTCGGCCACCTCGATCCTCGACTACATCTTCCGCGAGCTGGGCGTGTCCTACCTCGACCGCCAGGAGTTGGGCGATCCGGAGGAGCTCAACGCCGACGGCCTCGGCCGCGGCAAGGCCGAGGGGCTGGACGAGGCGGCGGCCGAGCCGCAGCCGCAGCCGGCCTCGCGCTTCATCTCCAAGGGCTTCTCCCGCGGCGCGGCCCCCGACAACCTGCTGTTCCTGCCCTCGTCCAAGCGCGGCCCGCCGCCCCTGGCCGACAGCCTCGACATCTGCCCCCATTGCGGCGACGTCAGCCTGTCGCGGCGCGGCAGCCGGATGGTCTGCGAAGCCTGCGGGGAGACCACCGGGGCGACGGGTTGATCGACCCGCCGCTGGTCATCGGCGACCTCAGGGACGACGAGGTCGAGGCGGTGATCGCCCTGTGGCGGGCGGCGGGCCTGACCCGCTCCTGGAACGACCCGCACATCGACGCGCACCTGGCCCTGTACGGCCCCGGCTCGACCATCCTGGCCGGGCGGCTGGACGGGGCGCTGGTCGCCACCGCCATGGTCGGATTCGACGGCCACCGGGCCAGCGTCTACTACCTCGGCGTCGCGCCGGAGCGGCAGGGCCGCGGCTTCGGCCGGGCGATGATGGCGGCCTGCGAGGCCTGGGCCCGCGATCTCGGCGCGCCAAAGCTGCAGCTGATGGTCCGCGACGACAACCCGGCGGCGGCCTTCTACGAGGCGCTCGGCTACACGATCAACGCGGTGCAGGTCTTCGGCAAGCGGCTGGATTAGTTCTTTCTTGTCCCTCCCCTTCATGGGGAGGGTGGCGCCGAAGGCGTCGGGTGGGGGGAAGTGACCGACGCGTCGGCGTTTCCGCCCCACCCCGCTCGCGGGCCTGACGCCCGCGAGTCGCCCTCCCCATGAAGGGGAGGGAAAAGAGTTTCGCCCTCAGCATTTTGAAACGCCTTGGCTTTAGGGTGCCCCGAAATCCATTCGAGGCGCGATCAAGAATGAACCGCACCCCTGCCTTCACCGCTGTCCTGGCCGCTTGCCTGGCGCTCGCCGCGCCCGCCTTCTCGCAGAACGCCGGCCAGGTGCAGCGCGCCGCCAGCGGGGCGAGCTGTCCGGGCTGCAACCTGTTCCAGGCCAATTTCGGCAACAAGGAGCTGAAGGGCCGCAACTTCGCCGGCGCCCGCCTGCGCCAGGCCGATCTGTCGGCCTCGATCATGAACCGCACCAGCTTCGCCCGCACCGACATGCGCGACGTCAACGCCTATGGCGCGGTGCTGTCCTCGGTCAGCTTCGCCGGGGCCGACCTGACCAACGCCAGCTTCGTCGGGGCCTATCTGCAGGGGGCCAATTTCGCCGGCGCCCGCATGGCCGGGACCAACTTCTCCGGCGCCGAGATGGACCGGGCCGTGGGCCTGACGCAGGGCCAGCTCAACGGCGCCTGCGGAGACGCCTCCACCCGCCTGCCGCGCGGGCTGTCGCTTCGGCCCTGCCGCTAGACCCTAGGCCGGGGAGCCGACCCTGATCTGGCGCCAGGCCGGGTCGTCCTCGTGGACGGCCAGAAGGTTCAGCCCGAACGGGAACAGCTTGTAGCCCAGGGGCTGAAGCAGGCCGACGATGTCCGCCTCGCTCGACTTGATCCGCTCGATCAGCAGCTGCGGCTTGAAGGCCTCCAGGGCGGCCCTGGCGCCGACCAGGGCCTCGACCTCCATCCCCTCGATGTCGATCTTGATGAAGTCGATGCGGCTGAGGCCCAGGTCGTCGATCGCGGTCATGGCGGTGAGCGACCCGGCGCCGGGCGAATAGTCGATCGGCTGGCCGATGTCCTCGGTCGCCTGGGTCTGGCGCAGCTCCAGGCTGCCGAAGCTGGAGGGCGTCAGATAGTCCGGCACGGGCACGGCGATCTGACCGCTCGACGCCCCGATGGCCGCCCACACGGCCCGGGCGTTGAAGCAGTTGTTGAGGGCGATATTGCCGGCCAGGGCGTAGAACACCCGCTCCTGGGCCTCGAAGGCGACGACCTCGCCCCAGCCGTGCATGAAGCGGGCGCATTCGACGGTGTGGACCCCGACATTGGCGCCGCCGTCGATCACCACCACCCCGTCGCCGAAATTGGCCCGCCGCGATTCCAGCAGCATCAGCAGGAACGACACCTCGCCGGCGTCATAGGACGAGGTGCTGAGCAGCTGATGGCCGACGCCATAGGTCTCGGCGCCGACGGTGGCGTGGTCGTGCCGGTTGACCAGCATGGCGCCGTGATCGGTCGAGGCCAGGACGAAGGCCACGGGCCTGGGGATGGGCTTCTTCATACGGCCTTATCGCAGATCGTCGCCGGGCGTCGAATATGGATGAAATGCCGCGCGCCCGCCTCGCGGAACTGACGTAAGCTTCGCCGCAAGGGCGCCCGTCAGAGACGCCCGCCGAGGAGGCGTCCCATGCTGCACGACATCCAGGCCTGGCTGGAGACGTGGCCAACCGCTGCGCCCGTGCGCGACGTCGTTTCGGTCAAGGCGCTGCTGGAATCCCTGCACATCCTATCCAATGCGGTGATCCTGTTCTCGATCGGCATGATCACCCTGCGGCTGATGGGCCTGGCCGGGCGCAGCCAGTCGGCGGCGGGCATGACCCAGCGCTTCGCCCCCTGGGTGTGGTCGGCCCTGGCGGTCACCGCGATCACGGGGCTCGTGCTCCTCACCGGCGCGGGCCGGCGGGGGCTGGAGAACCCGATGTTCGCGGTGAAGGTCGCCGCCATGGCCCTGGCCGTCGGCGCCACCGCGATCCTGCAACTCACCTTGTCGCGCAACGCCGCCTTCTGGGAGCTGAGCCCGGCCCGCCGCGCCGGCGCCAGGGTGCTCGCGCCCCTGTGCTTCCTGGCCTGGATCGCGACGGTCTGCGCCGGCCGCTGGCTGGCCTATTCCAGCGCCTTCTTCCCGCCCGCCTACTGAGTAGACCCATGGCCCTTTCCGACATCATCGAAGCCATCGGGAACAACCCGGTCGCCGAGTTCGTCCAGGTCAACCAGTACGCCTTCCCGGTGCTGGAGGCGGCCCATGTGGTGGCCATCATGCTGGTGGTCGGATCGATCTTCATGCTCGATCTGCGCCTGGTCGGCGTCTCGTCGCGAAACCACGCGGTGACCCGGCTGTCGGCCGAGGTTCTTCCCTGGACCTGGACCGCCTTCGCCGTGGCGGCGGTCACCGGCGCCCTGCTGTTCACCAGCCAGGCCGGGGCCTATGCCCAGAACCTGCAGTTCCAGCTGAAGCTGGCCTTGATGGCGGCCGCCGGGCTGAACATGCTGCTGTTCCATTTCATCACCTGGCGCAGCGTGGACGCATGGAACACCGCGACCCCGACCCCGCCGGCCGCCAAGCTCGCGGGCCTGTTGTCCCTGGTCTTCTGGATCGGGGTCGTGGTCTGCGGCCGCTGGGTCGGCTGGACCGTCTCGGCCGCGCCGTTCTGAGATGAGGCGCGTCGCCCTTCTACGCGCCGTCAACGTCGGCGGCGCCAAGGTGATCATGGCCGAGCTCAGGGCCATGATGGAGACGGCCGGCTTCTCGGGCGTCCAGACCCTGCTGCAGACCGGCAACCTGGTGTTCGACGCCCCGGCCGGGGCCGACGCCGAGACGGAGGCCCGGATCGAGGCGGCGCTGAAGACGAGCTTCGGCATCGAGACGGACGTCATCGTCCGCACGGCCAAGGAGTGGGACGCGGTGATCGCGGACAATCCCATGACCGCCGAAGCCAAGGCCGACCCCAGCCACCTGGTGGTCATGCCCCTGAAGACGCCCGTCGACGCCGCGGCGCTGGAGCGGCTGCGCGCCGTCATCAAGGGCCGCGAGACGGTCGAGATCGCCGGGCGAACCCTCTACGCCTTCTATCCCGACGGGATCGGGACCTCGAAGCTGCTCATCACCGTCATCGAGCGCCAGCTTGACGCCAAGACGACGGGCCGCAACTGGAACACGGCGCTCAAGCTGCAGGCGTTGGCGAACGCCTAGGCCCGGCAGCTAGCCCGGCGCCCGAGACCTCCGCCCCTCTTTCGCACCGAGATCGTTCGGACGCAGGTAGATTGGATTGCCGAGCAGCAGGAGATCCCCGCCGGCCGAGCGAACATTGAGGCGGATCCAGTGCGGCGCGGCGTCGGCCGTCCACGCGAATGCGGCGGTCGTCGGCGCGGCGGACAGGTTCGGATCGGCCAGCAGCGCCGCCGCACTGCCGTCGACGACAATCTCCAGTCGGCCAGCGGCCACCCCGGCGATTCGAGCCTGGAAATGGACGGTCTCGCCAGGACGCACGGACAGGGTCTGTCCCATCACGGCCCTCCGATCGCCGGCTGCGGCTTCAAGATCGAGGCTGCGGTCGCGGGTCCCTTCCACGTCGACGAAGACCCGGCCGCTTCTCAGGCCGTCGAGGATGGCCGGGGTGGACAGAGCCGCGGCGTAGACCACGGTCGTCGGCTGCCCGATGGCCGAGAATCCGCCCGGCGCGATGGCCGGGTCGTGGTTGTCGCTGCCGCCGATGGCGGTGATGCGCTGTCCCGCCGAAAGCTGGGCCTGCCAGAAGTCGATGCCCTGGTAGCGCCCCTCCGCCGACTTGGTGTTGATCTGGAAGCCGCCGTTGACCACCTCGACCGCCTGGACGCGGCCGAAGTCGGTTCCCGGGGCCGTCCAGCGACAGCCGGTGCAGCCGTTGGTCCAGGCCGGCTCGCCGGGATGGTTGATCGACAGCACCGCCCCCTGGCGCTCCACCTGATCGAGGATCGTCGAGATCGGCCGCCCGGCGTCGATACGGAAGTCGACCAGGGACGACAGGCCGAAGACGTTAGCGTGGCCGTAGTAGGTGGTGACCTCCTCCCCGGGGATCAGCAGCAAGCGGTCGAAGGCGGGTTGCAGCTCCCTCAAGGCGGCGAAGTGGGAGGTTGTGTTGCGGTCGGTGACGGCGATGAAGTCGAGGCCCCGCCGCGCCGCCGCCTCAGCGGAGCGGATGGCGGGACAGGGCGCGGGCGCGCCGCTCTGGGCGGGACAGAGGATGTCGCTGGTGAAACCGGTGTGGACGTGGAAGTCGCCCCGGTACCATCCCGGGCCTTCGCGCAGCGGCTTGTCGCCGGCGCCAGCGAGAGGTCCGGTGACGAAGGCGATGCGCGCCTCGTAGTGCAGGCGCGCGCCCGGCTGCAGCGGCGGGAAGCCGAGGACCAGCTTCCACGGACCGGGGACGATGGGGCCGACCCTGTAGCCGGGCGTGGCGTCGTTGGCCGACAGCGTCACGTCGTTGCGGGCCCCGCCGCTCCAGCCGCGCAGGCCGTCCGCGTCAGCGACGCCGAGGCTGACGCCGCCGTGGTCGGAACCTGGCGTGGTCACCGTGATCCGGGTCACGCCCCTCGGGACCGTGAACGGAACCTCCCTGTATGAAGCGCCGTCGGCGGCGGCGGTCTCGCCCGTCACCACGATCGGGCCCGGCGCCGCAGCGAAGGCCGGGGCGAACGCCGCCGCCAGGACGATGGCGATCAGGGGCAGAAGGCGCATCAGTAGGCCGCGCGCAGGGTCAGCATGACGGTCCGCGGCGCGCCGACATAGAAGGTCGGGTTGGCGGCCGCGTTGCGGGCGGTGTTGATGGTCGAGACATAGTCCTCGTCGAACAAGTTCTGCACGTTGAGCTGCAGGTGGGAGCCGTCGCGGCCGAACAGCTTGAAGTCATAGCGCAGGTCGGCGTCGACCACCGTATAGGCCGGCGCCGTCTGGTCGTTGGCGTCAGTGGCCCAGCGCGTGTCGACCCACTTGGCCTGGACCCCTAGGGTAAAGCGGTCCAGCCGGTACTGCGCCCGGCCGCCCACTGTCCACTGCGGCGTGTCGACCAGTTCGTTTCCGGCGATGCGCAGGAAGCTTGTCGCCCCGGTCTGCAGGTCGCTGAGCACCTTGGTACGGGCGTAGGAGGCCGAAAGGTAGAGGTCGAGGCCGGCCAGCGGCGAGACGCCGGCCTCCGCGTCCACGCCCCACAGGCTGGCGTCGCCGACGTTGCGGCTGACGTTGAGGGTCGAGACGGGATCGAACGCGGTGACGATGCGGTTCTTGAAGTCGGTCTTCCACAGGGTGACCGAGGCCAGGGTCCGCCCCGTCTGGAAGCGGTAGCCGAAATTGTAGTTGAAGGCGAGTTCGGGCCGCACGGCGGCGAAGTACTGGTCGCCCAGTTCCTCCCCCGCCTTCGCCCCCGGGGCCAGGGCGGCGACGGTGTAGAGGATGTTGAGGTTGGGCGCCGAGAAGCCCTCCGAATAGCTGGCGAACAGCTGGTGGCGTTCGCCGGGCCGCCATGAGACCCCGAGGTTGGGCAGCAACCGGTCGTACTTCACCTCGCGCCGATAGGGCGGCAGGAAGGCGGCCAGCCCCGTGGTCTGGGTGGTGCAGGTCTCGGCCGTGCCCACGGCGCTGTAGCAGCCTTGGACGAGGTCGCGCTTGAAGAAGGGCGCGCGGACCCCGGCGGTGACGCTGAGGCGATCCTCCAGGAACTCGGCCCGGTACTCGGCCGACACTTGGTTCAGCAGGGCCTTGGACACCCGGTCGCGGGTGCGCAGATAGCTGCCGTCGGCGGTGCGCACCTTGGGCCCATAGCCGGTGATCCCGCCATAGACGCTGCCCGGCTCGCCGCCGACGATGTTGGTCACCGCGCTGCGCTGGAGGCCGCGGGTATAGTCGCCGGTGTAGGCGATGCGGACCCGGTGGTCGGCGTTGAAGTCGTAGATCAGCGAACCGGTCAGGGAGTAGCGCGACGATTCCGCGAAGGAGGTCGTGTACAGCCGGACGCTGTCGAGCACGTCCCCGTCGCCGTTCAGGTCAACGCCCGGCGCCGCGCTCGCCCCGCGCAGCCTCGCATCGGTCTCGGGCGTCACCAGGGTGCTGCCGCCGGCGCCGCGGGTATAGGCGAAGGACGGATCGACGGTGAGCCGCAGCCTGTCGCTCAGAGCGAAGCTGGATTGGCCGCGCAAAGTGCCGGTGTTGGACGGATTGCGCGAGAAGGCGAAGTAGCTGGCGTTGGCGGCGGGCTCGACGTCAGCCAGCCCGGGGCGGACCGTTGGCGCGAGGTAGGTCGTCGAGAGGTCGAGGTCGGGCGCGGTCCGGTAATCGGTCCGGGTCAGGGCCCGGTAGAAGTAGTTGCGGGTGCGGAGGTAGCGGGCGGCGAGGCTGACGAAGTCGTCGCCTTTCAGCGGCTGGAAGACCCGGCCGTTGAACTCGCTCTTCTCGATCCCCCCCGGCCCCTTGAACTTGTCGTACTGCTGATGAGAGGCTGCCACGAAAGCCCGCGCCCCGGTGGGCCCGATCGCTCCGGTGTCGATCCGGCCGAACAGGCGGCGGTAGTCCGAGGAGCCCACGGAGGGCTGGACCATTGCGCCGAAGCGCTCGGAGGGCCGGACGGTGACCACATTGACCGTGCCGCCCGAGGCGGACGGGGTCGCGCTGTCGATGTCGGTCGAGCCAAGGTTGACGTTGATCTGCTGAATCAGCTCCGGGTCGATGATGTCGCTGGTGAAGACGAGGTTGCTCACCGCGCTATTGAGCTGGACCCCGTCCAGGGTGACGGCGAGGCGCGTGCCATCGAAGCCGTGGATGCGGATCGTGCCGCCGCTCGACCCGTAGGCGTCGTTGTTGGTGAAGTTCAGGCCGGGGACCAGGTTGGCCGACGCCATCGGCGTCTGGCCCGGGGCCGCGCGCTGGATGACCGCCTCGCCGATGGTGGCCCGCTGCTTGGGGGCCTGTTCCGCCGCGATCAGACCGACGGCGGCGCCGCGGGGCCCAGTGATGACGATCTCGCCGACCTGGGTGCCGGTGGATTGAGCGCTGGCGCCGGAGGCGGCCGCGAGGGCGCCGGCCGCGACGCAGCCGAACAGGAAAACACGACTTGGGGACACGCAACCTCCGATCAGCACATGGCGGTCCGCGGGTGAAAGGGCCCGGTCCAGCCGTCACGCGATTCATACAGCGCCGCTCTAGGATTCTGCTTTGCGCTGCGGGTCCGATCTCTTGCGTATCTGGGACATCCCGCGGCGAGGTTCGTCACAGGGACGTCATGGCGCTCCAGACCGTCATCGATACCGACATCGTCGCGCTCCGGGACCGCTCGGCCTACTACCGCGACGAGACCCGCGCCCTGTTCGGCTCGTGCGACCTGCGGGTCGACGCCGGGCAGTTGCTGAGCAGCCGCATCGAGGTCGCGGCCCTGGCCGACCTGACCATCACCCGCTGCACCCGTGCGACCGGCCTCAGCGTCTACCGGACCCCCAGCAACATCCGCCTGTGCGAGCGCGAGGTCGTCGACCTGCTGTGGGTCCGCGCCGGCCAGTGCACGGTGATCCAGGCCGGCAACGAGGCGCGCCTGGGGCCCGGCGACGCCGCCCTGCTCGTCAGCACCCGTCCCTATGAGATCCATAAGCCCCTGCGGGGTGCGGAGATGGACATCCTTGAGGTGTCGATCCCCCTGGCCCGGCTGCAGCATGTGCTAGACCGTCCGGAACTCCTGTCGGCGCGTCGGCTCTCCAACGGGGCCATGGTCGGCATGATGGCCGAGAGCCTCGTGCGCTCCACCAGCGGAGCGCCGGACGAGGTGGCAGCGCAGGCCGCCGACAGCCTGATCCTGGCTCTGGACGTGATCGCGCACGAGATGATCCGCTCAACTGCGGACACCATCCACGGCGCGGCGGCGCTTCAGCCACTGATGCGCGCCAAGGCCCATGCGCTGAGCCGTCTGGGCGACTTCGACCTCGACCGTGACGAGATCGCCCGCGCCGCCGGCATGTCCGTCCGGCACCTGAACCGGCTGTTCGGCCGGACGGGAGACTCCGTGACCCAGCTGGTTCGGACCTTGCGGCTGGAGCGCGCCGCCGAGATGCTAACCGATCCGGCCTGCGAGGGCCTGACGATCCAGGAGGTCGCCGCCCGCTGCGGCTATGCCGACCAGTCCCAGTTCTGCCGCCACTTCAAGCGACAATACGGCCGCACGGCGACGAGCTACCGAAGGCCGGCCTAAACCTTGATCGGGGCGACCGTGCGGATGTGCAGTTCGCGGGTCTGTTTCTCGTCGACCGGCGACGGCGCGTTCATCATCAGGTCCTGGCCCTGCTGGTTCAGGGGGAAGGCGATGACTTCGCGGATGGCGGTCTGACCGGCCAGCAGCATGACGATGCGGTCGATGCCGGGGGCCAGGCCCCCGTGCGGCGGGGCGCCGTGGCGGAAGGCGGTCAGCATGCCGCCGAACTGCTCCTCGACCACTTCGGGGCCGTAGCCGGCGATCTCGAAGGCCTTGAGCATGATCTCGGGCAGGTGGTTACGCACCGCGCCGGAGCACAGCTCATAGCCGTTGCAGACGATGTCGTACTGGTAGGCCAGGATGTCGAGCGGGTCCTTGGTGTTCAGGGCCTCCAGCTCGCCCTGGGGCATCGAGAACGGGTTGTGGCTGAAGTCGACCTTGTGGGTCTCCTCGTTCAGCTCGAACATCGGGAAGTCGACGATCCACACGAACTCGAAGCGGTTCTCGTCGACCAGGTTCAGCTCGGTCCCGACCTTGGTGCGGGCGATCCCGGCGAACTTGGCGAAGACCTTGGGGTCGCCGGCCACGAAGAAGGCCGCGTCGCCGACCTTGAGGCCCAGCTGCTCGCGGATGGTGGTCGCAAGCTCCGGCCCGATGTTCTTGGCGATGGGGCCGGCGCCGCCCTCCTCGCCCTCGCGCCAGAAGATGTAGCCAAGGCCCGGCTGGCCTTCGCCCTGGGCCCAGCTGTTCATCCGGTCGGCGAAGGCGCGGCTGCCGCCGCCCGGGGCGGGGATGGCCCACACCGCGTTCTTCCTGTCCTCAAGGATGCGGGCGAACAGGCCGAAGCCCGCGCCGCGGAAGTGCTCGGAGACGTCGGACATCTGGATTGGGTTGCGCAGGTCCGGCTTGTCGGTGCCGTACTTGGCCATGCACTCGCGGTAGGGGATGCGCGGGAACGGATAGGCGGTGACCGGCTTGCCGGCCCCGAACTCCTCGAACACCCCGTGCATCACCGGCTCGATGGCCGCGAAGATGTCTTCTTGCGTCACGAAGCTCATCTCGACGTCGAGCTGGTAGAATTCCAGGCTGCGGTCGGCGCGCAGGTCCTCGTCGCGGAAACAGGGGGCGATCTGGAAGTAGCGGTCGAAGCCCGAGACCATCAGCAGCTGCTTGAACTGCTGCGGCGCCTGGGGCAGCGCGTAGAACTTGGTCGGGTGCAGGCGCGACGGCACCAGGAAGTCGCGGGCGCCCTCCGGCGACGAGGCGGTCAGGATCGGGGTCTGGAACTCCAGGAAGCCCTGGTTCGTCATCCGGTTACGGATCGACTGGATCACCCGCGAGCGCAGGACGATGTTCTTGTGCAGGGTGTCGCGGCGCAGGTCGAGGTGGCGGTTCTTCAGCCGAATCTCTTCGGGATAGTCCGGCTCGCCGAACACCGGCAGGGGCAGTTCGGACGCTTCCGACAGCACGGTCACGGCGCGGACGCGGATTTCGATCTCGCCGGTCGGCAGGTTGGGGTTCACCGCCTCGGGGTCGCGGGCCACCACCTCGCCGTCGACGCGGATGACGCTCTCGGCGCGCAGGCGCTCGACGATATTGAAGCCCGGGGTCTCCGGGTGCAGCACCAGCTGGGTCAGGCCGTAGTGGTCGCGCAGGTCGATGAAGACCAGGCCCCCGTGGTCGCGCTTGCGATGGATCCACCCCGAAAGGCGCACCAGAGAACCGGTGTCGGAGGCGCGGAGCTCGCCGCATTTGTGGGTGCGATAGGCGTGCATGGAGGGGCGAATCTTGGGCTGGCGGAGGGCGCGCAAAGGGCGGCCGCCCCTGTTTTGGGAGGCGCGGGAAGGGCGCACGGGGGCCGGGGGTTGTCAAGCTGGAGCGACCAGGACGACCGCCGCCATCCGTTCAAACAAGCGATATCGCGACGGCGGCATCGCCCTTACAGTTCGACCATCTGAAACGGCGAAGTCCCCACCCCCATGATCTTCCTGGCCACCGCCATCGTGCTGCTGCTGGTGTTATTGAACGGCCTGTTCTCGATGTCCGAGCTGGCCGTGGTCTCGTCGCGCAAGCCGCGCCTTCGCCTGCGCGCCGAGCGGGGCGACAAGGGCGCGGCGGCCGCCCTGAAGCTGCTGGATAACCCGAACCGGTTTCTTTCGGCGGTGCAGGTCGGCATCACCCTGATCGGCATCCTCTCCGGCGCCTACGGTCAGGCGACCATCGCCGCCGAGCTGGACAAGCTGCTGGAGACCGCCTCCCCCGCCCTGGCGCCCTATTCGGAGGTGATCGCCACGACCATCGTGGTGGTGCTGATCACCTATCTGTCCCTGGTGGCGGGCGAACTGGTCCCCAAGCGGTTCGCCATGCTGTTCCCGGAAGCGATCGCCAGCCGCATGGCGGCGCCGCTCGCCGCCATGGCCCGGCTGATGGGCCCCTTCGTCACCCTGCTCACCGCCTCGACAGCGGGGGTGCTCAAACTGTTGCGGATCCGGGACGATCGCGGCTCGACCATGACCCAGGAGGAGGTGGACACAGTGCTCGCCGAGGGCACGAGCGCCGGGGTCATCGAGCCGCAGGAGCAGGCGATGATGGCCGAGGTGATGCGCCTGGGCGACCGCCCGGTGCGGGTGGCGATGACGCCGCGCCGCGAGGTGTTCTGGGTATCGCTGACCGAGCCCGAGCCCGAACTGCGCCAGGAGGTTCGCGACTGCCCCTACTCCCGCATGGTGGTGATGTCCGGCTCGGACGCCGAAAGCCCCATCGGCGTCGTCCACAAGGGCGACGTGCTGAACGCCCTGCTCGACCACGGCCGGCTCGACCTGACGCCGCTGATCAGGACGCCCCTGTTCATCCCCCAGACCGCGCCCCTGCTGCGGGTGATCGAGATGTTCAAGCAGCAGTCGGTGCACATGGCCCTGATCGTCGACGAACTGGGGGTCTTCACCGGCATCGTCACGGCCACCGACATCCTGGAGATGATCGCCGGCAACTTCCACGAGGCGCACGACGAGGACCTCGGCGAGGACATCGTCCGGCGCGCCGACGGCTCCATGCTGGTCGATGGCCGAACCGACCTGGTCGAGCTGGGTCATGCCCTCGGCGAGACCTTCGACGACCACAAGGGTTTCCACACCGCCGCCGGCCTCGTGCTCCACCATCTCGGCCGCATCCCCAGCGAGGGCGAGGTGGTGCGGATCGGCCGCTTCCAGGTCGAAGTGGTCGACATGGACGAACGCCGGATCGACAAGCTGCTGTTCCACCGATCGGCCCAGCCCGATTCGACGTCGAAGGAATAGGCGCCTGCGAAAGCCCCGGACCCCACCTGCGGCCGTTTCCGACAGCCCGGCCCGGACCGCGCCCAGAGCCACGGCAAGGGCCAAGACCGCCGAACGCCGGATGGTCGGCAATCTGGCGACCCTGCGCGTGGTCGGGATCCTCCTGGCGGTCATCGCCTCGGGCTTCGTGCTCTGGGCGCTGCGGGACATCTTCACCCCCCTCGTCCTGGCGATCTTCCTGCTGCTGATGATCGACGGCCTGGCCAGGGCCCTGGCCACACGCATCCCGCGCTTTCCCACGCCGCTCGCCGTGCCGACGGCCATCATCCTGATCGTCGCCTTCTTCGGCCTGACCCTCTGGATCACGGTGGACAACACCACCGATTTCGTCGGCCAGTCCGACCTCTATGCCGCGCGCCTGGACACCTTGCTGCGGAGCCTGTCGGCGCGCTTCGACATGCAGGACTCGCCGACGATCCGCGGCCTGCTGGCCACCGCCAACCCCTCCCGCTACGCCAGCCAAGTGGCCGGGGCCCTGCAGAACGCCGGCTCGTTCGCGGTGTTCGTCCTGATCTACCTCGGGTTCCTGCTCGCCTCCCGCAAAGGCTTCGCCAACAAGGCCGGCAAGCTCTTCCCGGACGACGGGCCCAAGGGGGAAGAGGCCAAGCGGATCTTCACCCGCATCCAGACGGGGGTTGAAGGCTACATCTGGGTCCAGACCATCACCGGCCTGATCATCGCCGTCGCCTCCGGCCTGCTGATGGCCTCGGTGGGCCTGTCGCACGTGCTGTTCTGGAGCTTCTTGATCTTCGTCGCCGGCTACATCCCGATCGTCGGGGGAGCGGTGGGCGTGCTGCTGCCGCCCATATTCGGCCTGGTCGAACTCGACGGCCTGGTCGGCCCCGTGGTGCTGCTGGTCGGCCTGCAGGCGATCCAATTCGCGGTCGGCAACATCCTGCAGCCGCGCATGCAGAGCGAGAGCCTCAACCTGGACCCGGTGGTGGTGCTGCTCTCCCTGGCGTTCTGGGGCGCCCTGTGGGGCATGGTCGGGGCGTTTCTGTCGACCCCGCTGACCGTGATGGTGATGGCCATCCTGGCCGAGTTCCGCAGCACCCGCTGGCTGGCCGTCCTGCTGTCCAGCAACGGTGAACCCTGAGACGGCGCCGCGGCCTGGCCGGTCAGTTGCGAGGTCATCGACCGCACTGCACAAAACTGCTAGGGTGAACGGAAGACTAGAGTCTGTGGATCAACACCTTGTCACCTCAGCTTCGACTGGAGCTTGATCGCACAGCGCCGTTTCGGCGTGAGGACTTCATTGCGTCGGCGGATACCGCTCCCGCCCTCAGCCTCCTCGACTCCTGGCCGGCCTGGCGCGGCGGGGCCCTGGCCCTGGTCGGACCGGCCGGCGCCGGCAAGACGCACCTCGCCACCGCCTGGGCCGACCGGGTGGGCGCCCGGGTCCTGACCGGCTCGCGCTGGACCCTGGCCTCCCTCGACGAACTGGAGGGGGGACCGGTCCTGCTGGAGAACGCCGACCGGGGCGGGCTGGAGGAGCTGCTGTTCCACCTCATCAACATGGCCGCGCGGCCCGGGGGCAGCCTGCTGCTCACCGCCCGCACCCCGCCCACCGCCTGGCCGGCCGAACGGCTGCCGGACCTGCGCTCGCGGCTGAACGCCCTGCCGGTGGCGGCGCTGACCGAGCCGGACGACGCGGTGCTGGCCGCCTTGCTCGGCAAGTTCTTCCGCGAACGCAACATCAAGCCGCCCGAGGACCTGCTCACCTATCTGGTGTGGCGCATCGAACGCTCGGCCTCCAAGGCCCGCGATATCGTCCGCCTGCTCGACGAGAAGGCCGACGCCGAACGCCGGCCGGTGTCCCGCGCCCTGGCCCGCGAAATCCTCGAACTCGAGGCTCAGTCGGGCGTCGGCGACTAGCGCCTGTTCAGCCAAGACAAAGGTTTGTCTCGTAAAGGTTTGTCACAAAGGCGTAGCTTGCCCGCTTCCGCCTGAAGGGCGACAAATACTCGATGGACGACGCGACCCCTTTGCCCGAACTGCCCCCCAACCCACCCCAGGGGGCCGCCGACCTGCCCGGCGCGCGCCCGCGGCCGGCCGCCAGCGGCCTCGTGCTGGACGAGGCGCTGCTGGCCTCACCCGAGCGGTTCTTCAACCGCGAGCTCTCCTGGCTCGCCTTCAACCGCCGGGTGATGGAGGAGAGCGAGAATCCCCGCCACCCGCTGCTCGAGCGGCTTCGGTTCCTGTCCATCTCGGCCAACAACCTCGACGAATTCTACATGGTCCGCGTCGCCGGCCTGAAGGGCCAGGTCCGTGAAGGCGTGCGCGTGGTCAGCCAGGACGGCCTGACGCCGCACGAACAGCTGATCCGCATCACCGCCGCCGGCGCCGAGCTGATGCACGCCCAGGCCGACCGCTGGCTAAAGCTGCGCCGCGACCTGGCCGCCGAGAAGATCGTGGTGGTCGAGCCCAACGAGGTCAGGAAGGACGAGCGCAGGCGGCTGGAGAAGGTCTTCCTCAACCAGCTGTTCCCGGTGCTGACGCCCCTGGCCATCGACCCGGCCCACCCCTTCCCCTTCATCCCCAACCTGGGCTTCTCGCTGGCGATGAAGCTGCGGCGACGCTCGGACGGCCGGCACATGTACGCCCTGGTGCCCGTGCCCACCCAGGTCGACCGCTTCTGGCCCATGGCCGAGGTCGGCGCCCGCAACGGCGAGCGCCGCTTCATCGCCCTGGAGGACATCGTCGCCCTGTTCCTCGACCACCTGTTCCCCGGCTGCGAGGTCGAGGCGCAAGGGGTGTTCCGGGTGCTGCGCGACAGCGACGTCGAGGTCGAGGAAGAGGCCGAAGACCTCGTTCGCTCATGGGAGGCCATGCTGCGCCAGCGCCGGCTGGGCCTGGTGGTCAGCGTGGCCATCGAGGGCTCCATGCCCGCCGACCTGCGCGAATTCATCGTCCGCAACCTCAACGCCGAGCCCCAGGACGTGGTCACCGTCGAGGGCATGCTGGGGCTGAACCAGCTCGGCAAGCTGATCCCGCCGGACCGGGCCGACCTGAAGTTCCCGCCCTACGAGCCGCGCTTCCCCGAGCGGGTGCGCGACCAGGGCGGCGACGTCTTCGCGGCCATCCGTGAGAAGGACATCCTGATCCACCACCCGTACGAGAGTTTCGACGTGGTGGTGCAGTTCCTGCGCCAGGCGGCCAACGACCCCCAGGTCCTGGCCATCAAACAGACCCTGTACCGCACCTCGTCGGACAGCCCGATCGTGGCCGCCCTGATCGAGGCGGCCGACAACGGCAAGAACGTCACCGCCCTGGTCGAGATCAAGGCCCGCTTCGACGAGGCCGCCAACCTGAAGTGGGCGCGGGACCTGGAGCGCGCCGGGGTCCACGTCGTGTTCGGCTTCGTCGAGTACAAGACCCACGCCAAGCTGTCGCTGGTGGTCAAGCGCGAGGGCTCGGAGCTCAAGACCTACTGCCACTTCGGGACCGGCAACTACCACCCGATCACGGCCAAGATCTACACCGACCTGTCGCTGTTCACCTCCGACCCGGCCCTGGGGCGCGATTCCAACCGATTGTTCAACTACATCACCGGCTATGCCGAGCCGGAGCACATGGAGAAGCTGGCCTTCTCGCCGATCAGCCTGAAGCCGCGGCTGCTGGAATGGATCGCCTGCGAGATCGAGAACGCCCAGGCGGGCAAGCCGGCCGGCATCTGGGCCAAGCTCAACTCGGTGGTCGACCCTGAGATCATCGACGGCCTCTACCGCGCCAGCCAGGCCGGGGTGCGCATCGA
Organism: Caulobacterales bacterium 32-69-10; assembly: GCA_002280485.1. Next base: position 3,617 of record NCED01000013.1, on the reverse strand, counting down.
ACTGGTGGTGCGGGGCATCTGCTGCCTTCGCCCCGGGGTGAAGGGCCTGTCCGAGAACATCACCGTCAAATCCATCGTCGGGCGCTTCCTGGAGCACAGCCGAGTGGTCTGTTTCGCCAACGGCGCGCCCATGCCCAGCCCCAAGGCGCGGGTGTTCATCTCGTCCGCCGACTGGATGCCCCGCAACCTCGACCGCCGCATCGAATCCCTGGTCCCCATCGAAAACCCCACCGTGCATCAGCAGGTTCTGGGGCAGATCATGGTCGCCAACTTGAATGACGAGGCGCAAAGCTGGTACCTGCAGCCGAACGGTTCGTTCGTGCGTTACGACCTGCATGGCGATCGCCAGCCGTTCTCTGCTCACGACTATTTCATGACCAACCCTAGTCTTTCGGGCCGCGGACGCAGTGTCAAAAACCTCCCCCGCGCCTTCGACCACGTGGGCCCGAGACGTTAAGACGGAACGGACCCACCGCGACTTCGCCGTCATCGACGTCGGCTCGAACTCCGTCCGCCTGGTGCTCTACCGGGTGGAGGGGCGGGCGATCTGGACCGTCTTCAACGAGAAGGTGCTGGCCGGCCTCGGCCGCGACCTGCCGCAGACCGGCCGGCTGTCCGACCACGGGGTGCAGATCGCGCTCGCCGCCCTGCGCCGCTTCAGGGCCGTGCTCGACGGGGTCCGCCCCGACGAGATCTTCACCGCCGCCACCGCCGCCGTGCGCGACGCCCGCGACGGGGCCGACTTCGTCGCCCGGGTGTTAGCCGAGACCGGGCTCAAGATCCGCATCATCGCCGGCCAGGAAGAGGCGCGGCTCTCGGCGCTCGGCGTCGCGGCCGGACAGCCCGGAGCCGACGGAGTGGTGGGCGACCTCGGCGGCTCCAGCCTGGAGCTGATCCGCCTGTCCCGCGGCAAGCCCGGGGCGGGGATCACCCTGCCGCTCGGCCCCTTCGCCCTGGGGGCTCCCGACCATTTCGACCCTGACCGGGTGCGCGCCGAGGTGGCCCGGCGCCTGTCCAAGGTGGCCAGGGACTACAAGGGCGGCTGCTTCTACGCCGTCGGCGGGGCCTGGCGGAACATCGCCCTGCTCAACATGAGCCTGGTCCGCTATCCCCTGCGCATCGTGCACCAGTACGAGATGACCCCGCGCGACGCCCTGGAGGCGGTGCGCTTCGTCGCAGGCCAGTCGCGCAGCTCCCTCGAACGCATCGACGGGGTGTCGCGCAAGCGGGCCGAGACCCTGCCCTTCGCCGCCCTGGTGATGGAGGGCCTGATCGAGCGGCTGGAGCTGCAGCGGGTGGTGATCTCCGCCTTCGGCCTGCGCGAGGGCCAGATTTTCGAGGCCCTGCCGGCCCTGACCCGCAAGCTCGATCCCCTGGTCGAGGGCTGCGCGGCGCTTGGCTCGCGCCAGGGGGCGGTCGAGGAGCTCGGCGCGGCGTTGGAGGCCTGGCTCGCGCCGTTCTGGACCAAGCTCGGCCCGGTTTTCGAGGGCAAGCGGGACGCGGTGCTGCTGGCCGCCGCCTGCCGCCTGGCCGACCTGGGCGCCCGCCTGCATCCGGACCACCGCGCCCAGCTGGTGTTCGACCAGGTGCTGCGCGCCCCGATTCCCGGCCAGACCCACGCCGAGCGCGCCTTCCTGGCCGTGGCCATCTTCACCCGCCACACCTCCCAGCCTCCGCCCGAGCCGGAGACCGTACACCGGCTGCTGACCCCCGAACGGCTGGAGCGCGCCCGCATCCTGGGGATGGCCATGCGGCTGGGTTGCGACCTGTCGGGCCGTAGCCCGCCCCTGCTGGCGGCCGCCCGCCTGACCCTGGAGAAGGCCCAGGTGGTGCTGAGCGCCGACCGCGCCAACGCCGACCTGCTGCTCGGCGAGCAGACCGCCAAGCGCCTGGCCAGCCTGGCTCAGCCCCTGGGCCTGGAACCGAAGCTCAGGACAACCTGAGCCGTACCTCCCGCTTTCGGGACTTGTCCAGTTTTAACGAAACTACTAGGATCGCTATATCGCGACCGATTCGTCGGCCGCCGCCCAGCTTTGGAGCCGGCCATGCGCCTGATCGCCTACATCGCCAAGCACCGCCCCTCGGACGGGTTCTGGCTGGTGGTGAGCCTGATCGCCCTGGTGCTGATCGTCGCCCTGCCCGCCGCCGCCTGGACCGGCCTAGAGGCGGCGGCGTTCGGACGCTGAAAACCGCTTAACTCAGCGTTTTCATTAGGAACCCAAGCTTAACGCCGAGCACGGATGATGGGGCGGTCTGTACGAGGGCCCCATGCTTCGCGTTGTCGCCTGCATCACCGAAAGCCACGATCTCCGCCTCGTGGTGGTCGCCGCCGTCATCTGCCTGACCGCCACCCTGGCGGCCGTCAGGCTCTATGAGCGCGCCAACGAGGCGTCGCGAAACGGCAGGGTCGGCTGGCTGCTGCTCAGCGGCCTGGCCGCCGGCACGGGCATCTGGTCCACGCACTTCATCGCCATGCTCGCCTACGAGCCGGCCATACCGGTGGCCTACGACCTGAGCGGAACCGTCACCTCCCTGATCATCGGCGTGACCGTCACCGCCATCGCGTTCATCGTATCGGCGCCGTCCAGCCGCCTTCGCCAGATCGCCGGCGGCGCCGTGTTCGCGGCCGGCATCGGTTCGATGCACTGGCGCGGCATGCAGGCGTTCCACCCGCAAGGCCGCCTGCACTACGATCCCGTCATGGTCGGCGCGTCGCTGGTGCTGGGACTGGCTCTGGCCATCCTGGCCATGATCGTCTTCCGTCCCAAGCACCGGTCGCGGCAGCTGGCGGCCGCCGGCCTGCTGACCCTGGCCATCTGCAGCCTCCACTTCATCGCCATGGCCGCGGCCACCATCACCCCCGACCCGACCGTGGCGATGCCGGACGCGCTGCTGGACCGTAGCCAGATGGCGATCGGGGTGGCCATGCTGGCCGCGACCCTGCTGGTCGGGGCCGGGGCCCTGCTCGCCCAGGACCTGCGCGGTCGCCGGGCCAGCGCGCAGCAGATGAGGCTGCTGTTCGCCGCCAACCCCGTTCCGATGTGGCTGATGGAGCTGGACGATCTCAAGATCATCTCGGCCAACGAGTCCGCCGCCCGGGCCTATGGCTACAGCGTCGAAGAGTTCGAGCGCCTGTCGGCCTTCGACCTGATCCACCCTGGCGAGCACGAGGCGCTGAACGCCTTTGTCGCCGCCAGGGAGACGGCCTACGACGGCGAGCGCTACTGGCGTCACGTCAGGGCCGACGGCGGCGAGCTTCTGATGCAGCCGATCGCCCAGTCGGTGGATTGGGGCGGGCGCAAGGTGCTGCTCTCGGCCTTCTTCGACGTGACGGTTCGCGAGCACGCCGCCGAGGCCCTGCTGCGGGCCAAGGACGCCGCCGAGGCCGCCAGCCGGGCCAAGAGCGAGTTCCTGGCCAATATGAGCCATGAGATCCGCACGCCGCTGAACGGCGTCCTGGGGGTGGCGAGCGCCCTGCAGCACTCCGGCCTGGAGCCGGCCCAGAAGGAGATGGTGTCGATCATCCAGTCGTCGGCCACGGTTCTGCAAAGGATGCTCACCGACGTGCTCGACACCGCTCGCATCGAGAGCGAGGGCTTCTGTATCGCCGAAGCGCC
>NCED01000073.1 GCA_002280485.1 Caulobacterales bacterium 32-69-10 | reverse complement strand
TCCGGCCAGGTGAAGGAAGTCGCCCTGCGCGGCGAAACGGTCGCCGGCCGTGACGCCCAGGGCCGGCGCTTCACCGTGACCACCCCCACCAGCCAGGACGAGCTGCTCAAGCGCCTCGAGGCCAACGGGGTCAATATCCAGGTCCAGTCGGCCCAGCCTTCGGGCTGGATGCAGCTGCTGGGCAGCCTGCTGCCCATCATCCTGCTGATCGGCGTCTGGGTGTTCTTCATGCGCCAGATGCAGGGCGGCGCGCGGGGCGCCATGGGCTTTGGCAAGTCCAAGGCCCGCCTGCTGACCGAGAACAAGAACCGCGTCACCTTCGAGGACGTGGCCGGCGTGGACGAGGCCAAGGAGGAACTGCAGGAGATCGTCGATTTCCTGAAAGACCCCGGCAAGTTCCAGCGCCTGGGCGGCAAGATCCCCAAGGGCGCCCTGCTGGTCGGCCCTCCGGGTACGGGTAAGACCCTGCTGGCCCGCGCCGTCGCGGGCGAGGCGGGGGTGCCCTTCTTCTCCATCTCGGGCTCGGACTTCGTCGAGATGTTCGTCGGCGTCGGCGCCAGCCGGGTGCGCGACATGTTCGAGCAGGGCAAGAAGAACGCGCCCTGCATCATCTTCATCGACGAAATCGACGCCGTGGGCCGCCATCGCGGCGCGGGCCTCGGCGGCGGCAACGACGAGCGCGAGCAGACCCTGAACCAGCTGCTCGTCGAGATGGACGGCTTCGAGGCCAACGAGGGCATCATCCTGGTGGCCGCCACCAACCGCCCCGACGTGCTGGACCCGGCCTTGCTGCGTCCCGGCCGCTTCGACCGTCAGGTCGTGGTGCCCAACCCCGACATCACCGGGCGCGAGCGGATCGTGCGCGTGCACATGCGCAACGTCCCCCTGGCCGCCGACGTCGACGTGCGGGTCATCGCCCGCGGCACCCCCGGGTTCTCGGGCGCCGACCTCGCCAACCTGGTCAACGAAGCCGCCCTGATGGCCGCGCGCAAGAACCGCCGCATGGTCACCATGCGCGACTTCGAGGACGCCAAGGACAAGGTGATGATGGGCGCCGAGCGCAAGTCCATGGTCATGTCCGAGGACGAGAAGCGGATGACGGCCTATCACGAGGGCGGCCACGCCCTGGTGGCGCTGAGCGTCCCCAACACCGACCCGGTGCACAAGGCCACCATCATCCCCCGCGGCCGGGCTCTGGGCATGGTCATGCAGCTACCGGAACGCGACAAGCTGTCGATGAGCTACGAGCAGATGACCTCGCGCCTGGCCATCCTGATGGGCGGCCGGGTGGCGGAGGAGATCATTTTCGGCAAGGAGAAGGTCACCTCGGGCGCCTCGTCCGACATCGACCAGGCCACCAAGCTGGCCCGGCTGATGGTCACCAAGTGGGGCTATTCCGACAAGCTCGGGGTGGTGTCCTACGGCGACAACCAGGAAGAGGTCTTCCTCGGCCACTCGGTCTCGCGCACCCAGAACATCTCGGAAGAGACCGCCCGGGTGATCGACGCCGAGGTCAAGGTCCTGGTCCAGGGCGGCTGGGACGAAGCCCGGCGCATCGTCACCGAGCGGCTGGAAGACCTGCACACCCTGGCCAAGACCCTGCTCGAGTACGAGACCCTGAGCGGCGACGAGATCATCAACGCCATGAAGGGCGTGCCCCCGGTCCGCGACGACCTGGAGGACAAGCGTCCCGTCGGCCCCTCGGTCACCGTGCCCCTCACCCACGCCCCCGAGCCGGGACCGAACCCGGCCTAGGCCTGCTCGACCACGCTACGAGCGGAGATGGACATCGCCGAGGTGAGCGCTTTGCTGTCCCGCCCCCGGGTGATGGGGATCGTCAATGTCACGCCGGACAGCTTTTCCGACGGCGGGCGCCACTTCGGACGCGCCGCCGCGCTGGAGCACGCCCGCCGCCTGATCGCGGCCGGGGCCGACATCCTCGACATCGGCGGCGAGTCGACCCGCCCGGGCGCCGAGCCGGTGCCCGAAGCCGAGGAGCTGGAGCGCACCGTTCCCCTGATCGAGGCGATCCGCGCCGAAAGCCCGATCCCCATCTCCATCGACACCCTCAAGCCCGCGGTGGCCTGGGCGGCGGCCCGGGCCGGCGCGGGGATGTGGAACGACGTCTCGGCCCTGCAGGGCGCCCCTGACAGCGTGGAGGTCGCCGCCGCCCTCGGCTGCGAGGTGGTGCTGATGCATATGCGCGGCGAGCCCCGCACCATGCAGGACAACCCGGCCTATGCCGACGTGGTCGCGGAGGTCTCCCAAGCCCTCCTCGCCCGCGCCGACGCGGCCGTGGCCGCCGGGGTGTCGCGCGAGCGCATCTGGCTCGATCCCGGTATCGGCTTCGGCAAGCGCCTGGGCCACAACCTCGCCCTGCTCTCCCATCTGGAAGCGCTGGTCGCCCTCGGCTATCCGGTGCTGCTGGGCGCCAGCCGCAAGAGTTTCCTCAAGGCCATCCATCCGGGCGCCGCCGATGTCGGCGACCGGCTCGGCGGGTCCCTGGCCGTGGCCCTCGCCGGGGCCCGGTCCGGCGTGGCGGCGGTGCGGGTCCACGACGTGGCCGAGACCGTCCAGGCGCTCGAAGTCTGGGCCGCCATCGAGAAGGGACGGCCATGAGCCACAGCGAGCAGACCCTGCACGAACCCCAATCTCTTCACGAGCACCGGGGCCGGGTGCTGATCATCGCCGGTTCCGATTCCGGCGGCGGGGCGGGCATTCAGGCCGACATCAAGGCCGTGACAGTGCTGGGCGGCCATGCGGCGACGGCGATCACCGCCGTCACCGTCCAGAACACCCTGGGCGTCTTCGGCGTCCACCCGATACCCCTGCAGGTGATCGAGGCCCAGGCCCGGGCGGTGCTGGACGACATCGGGACCGACGTGATCAAGACCGGCATGCTGGGCGACTTCGCCGTGGTCGAGCTGGCCGCCAAACTGATCGAGGAAGCCGGCGTGCCCGCCGTGGTCGATCCGGTCATGGTCGCCAAGGGCGGCCACGCCCTGCTGGACGACGGCGCCGTCGTCGCCGTCCGCGAGCTCTTGGCCCCCAAGGCCGCCCTGCTCACCCCCAACGCCCCGGAGGCGGCCGTCCTGACCGGCCTGGTCGTCGAGACCACCGCCGACCTGGAGCGGGCCGGCGAGGCCCTGCTGGCGCTCGGCTGCCAGGCTGTCCTGATGAAGGGCGGCCACATCGCCGGCGATCGGCTGGTCGACCTGCTGATGACGCCCTACGCCACCACCCGCTTCGAGACCGGCCGCATCGAGACCCGCCATACCCACGGCACCGGCTGCACCCTGGCCTCGGCCTGCGCGGCCCTGCTGGCCCAGGGCCGCTCGCTGGACGCCGCGGTCGAGCAGGCGCGCGACTACGTCCAGGGCGCGATCCGCCACGCCCCCGGCTTCGGCGCCGGCCACGGCCCCTTGGACCACGGCTGGCCCGTGCGCGGCCCATGAGTCTCGAGGCGCGGTTGGAGACGATCGTGCGGGCCAGCCCGACCCTCATGACCGTGCTGGAAGGGTTGCGCGATCTCGATTTCCCGCAGTGGCGGCTGGTCTCGGGCGCCGTCTACCAGACCGTCTGGAACGACCTGACCGGCCGCGCCCCGGACCACGGCCTGCGCGACTACGACGCGATGTACTTCGATCCCGACACCACGTGGGACGCGGAGGACGCCTTCATCCGCACTGCCGCCGCGGCCTTTCCTGAACCGCTGTCGCAAATGGTGGAGGTGCGCAACCAGGCCCGGGTGCACCTGTGGTTCGAGGGCAAGTTCGGCGAGCCCTATGCGCCGCTTACATGCACCGACGAGGCGGTCGAGCGCTTCCTGGCCCCCGCCTTCGCCGTCGGGGTGCGGCTGGAGAAAGGCGGCCGGCTGGACATCCTGGCGCCCTTCGGCCTGGAGGACTGCTTCGCCATGCGCCTGCGGCCCAACCCGCGGCGCCTGGTCAATGACCGCAACCTGCCCAAGGTGGCGGGCAAGCTGATGACGCGCTGGCCGGAGCTGACCCTGGAGCTATGATCGGGGCCATGCGCCAGTGGACCATCGACGCCTTCGCCGACCGGCCGTTCCGGGGAAGTCCCGCCTGCGTGGTCGAACCCTTCGACGCCTGGCCGGACGCCGCCTGGATGCAGGCCCTGGCCCAGGAGAACAACCAGGCCGAGACCGCCTTCCTGCTGCGGACGGCGGATCCGGCCCGTTTTGGCCTGCGCTGGTTCACCCCGGCCGTGGAGGTACGCCTGTGCGGCCACGCGACCCTCGCCAGCGCCCACGCCCTGATCGCCGAGCTGAAGGTCGAAGCCCCGGCGCTCAGCTTCGAGACCAATCAATCGGGGACCCTGGTGGTGAGCCGCGACGGCGAAGGCTACCGGATGGATTTCCCCATCGACCGATGCCGTCCGATCCCCATCCCGGATGGCCTGCCCGAAGCGCTGGGCGCGGAGGTACGGGCGACCTGGGCCGGCCAGTTCGTCATGGCCATGCTGGCGTCGGAAAAGGCGGTGGTGGACCTGACGCCTGACAGCGCGGCGATCAAGCTGATCGACGGCGGAGGAACCTGGGGCCCAGGTCATGTCATCGTCATGGCCCCGGCCGAACCGGGCGCGCCTTATGACGCCGTCAGCCGCTGCTTCGGCCCGGGCTCGGGCATCATCGAAGACCCGGCGACGGGCTCGGCCCACTGCGCCCTGGCCCCGATCTTCGAGGAGGCGCTTGGCCGGGCCGGGCTGCGGTTCTTCCAGGCCTTCCCCGGCCGCGGCGCGCTCATGGGAGCCCAGACGCGCGGCGACCGCGTGCTCCTTTCGGGGCGCGCGGTCACCGTTCTGGATAGCCGCCTGAGGCTTTAGCGGCGGTTGTAGCCGGCGTTGGAGCCGACGCCGCGACCGGTCTGACGGTCGGCCCGCTCCATGCGGATCTGGCCGCTCAGGCGGTCGAAGCGGACGTCGAGGTCGGCGCGCTCAGAAGCTTGCAGGCCGTTGGTCGCCCGATAGCGGGCTTCCAGGCGGGCGATCTCCTGAAACTCGCCGCGCAGGCGCGTGGCCTCCCGGCGGTTCAGGCTGCCGTTGCGCACACCCTGGTCGATACGGCTGTCGAGGGCGGCCTGGCGCTGGTTGATCGACTGCCAGGGCTGGTTGGCGCCGCCGCGCTGGCCGGCGCGCTGATTGTCGGCGCGCTGGACGCGGATGCTGTTGCTCAGCCGGTCGAAGCGGGCGTCGAGGTCCTGGCGCTCCCACGCCTGCAGGCCGCCCGTGGCGCGGTAGCGCGCCTCCATGACGCTGATATCGCGGAACTGGGCGCGCAGGCGCGCGGCTTCCGGCTGGGTCAGCGAGCCGGTGCGGACGCCGAGGTCGATGCGGGCGTCCAGGGTCGCCTGGCGGGCGTTGATGGGGGCCCAGGACTGGGCCGCCGCGGGCAGGGCGAGGAACCCGCTCGTCGCGGGGCGCTGGCACGGCGCCCAGGTGCGGCTGCTCGTCAGTATCCCGCCGGACGGCGCGATGCCCCTGAGGGTGGTGAGCGCGTCCGTGCCGGGGAGCGCGAAGGGCGCCTCCCGTTGCTCGGCGCCGTCGACGGTCAGCTCGCCCTCACCGTCCGCGAGGAGCGTCCCCTCTCCCACGGGCTGGCAGGCCAGGAGGACGTCCTGCGGCGGCGTCACGCTCGTGTAGCGCTCGATGGGTTGCGGGGGCGTGAAGGAGACGGCGAGGGCGACGACGGCCGCCGCGGCCACCGTGCCCAGTGGCAGGAACCGGTGCATCTAGGCCTCCTCCCCGTCGCCACGGCGCGCGCCCGAGCCCGTCGCCATGGTGGGTGCGGCGAGCAGCGCGAGGATCGCGATGAGTGCGGCGGTCCACCAAGGCGCGAAGGCCTCCTGCGGCTCACCGAACTCGAGCGGCCCGTGGGCCTCCCCGAGCGCATAGGTCGGCAGGTCCCCCGCCTCGGCCGCCGGCGCCAGTTCGGTCCCGCCGACGCGGACCTCCAGGTCGGTGTCGGGCGGTTCGCTGATCGTGAGGGTGCGGTCGGACGGCCCCTCGGGGATCACCCCTTCGGCGACGGGGGTCAGGGTGCCGCCGTCGACGATGTTGGCCCGGCTCACGAGTCCCACGACGGTGAACACCTCCGCCGTCTCGCTGGCGGCGGAGTGGGTGAGGCCGGCGGCGTTGCCGACGGCGAGGATCTCGTCGTCGC
>NCED01000129.1 GCA_002280485.1 Caulobacterales bacterium 32-69-10 | reverse complement strand
GCGCCGCCGGCGTGACGGGCACGCCCGCCTTCTTCATCAATGACCAGCAAGTCCAGGGCCGGTCTCTGGATGAGCTTTCCGCCGTGATCGACCCTCTGCTGGGAGCCCCCTGACATGCGTCTGGCCCTGATCTTCTCGCTGCTTTTCGCACCGCTCCCGGCCTTCGCCGCCGAGCCCCCGCCGCCTGTGACGGCCCAGGACCATGTGCTGGGCCGGGCCGACGCGCCGGTGACGGTGATCGAATACGCCAGCTTCACCTGCTCGCACTGCGCCGATTTCCACAACGACGTCCTGCCGGCCTTCAAGGCCCGCTATATCGACACGGGCAAGGTCCGGCTGGTTCATCGCAACCTGCCGACCGCCCCGGCCAATGTCGCCGCCGCCGCCGCGGCCGTAGCCATCTGCGCCGCGCCCGGCCGCTATTTCGACGTGGCCGAGGTCTTCATGCGCGATCAGGCTGAGCTGCGCACCACCGGCGCCCAGCCCTGGTTCGAGGCCGGCGTCGCCGCCAGCGGCAAGACGCGCGAACAGATCGAAACCTGCCTCAGCGACCCCGCCACCGGCGCCGCGCTTCAGGCCCAGATCACCGGGGCGCAAGAAGCCGGTGTGGCCGGCACGCCCAGCTTCTTCGTCAACGGCAAGCCCGTCGCCGACCACTCGCTGGAGGCCCTGTCGGCCGCCGTCGACCCGCTGCTGCGCCGGTAAACGCCAAGGCCCATGCAGTTCCAGCGCCTCCGGCTCGTCGGCTTCAAGTCGTTCGTCGATCCGGCGGAAGTGCACATCGAATCCGGCCTGACCGGCGTGGTCGGTCCCAACGGCTGCGGCAAGTCCAATGTGCTGGAAAGCCTGCGCTGGGTCATGGGCGCCAACTCGGCCAAGGCCATGCGCGGCCAGGGCATGGACGACGTCATCTTCGCCGGCGCCTCGGGCCGTCCGCCGCGCAGCCACGCCGAAGTCCAGCTGACCATCGACAACGCCCAACGCCGCGCGCCCCAGCCCTTCACCGACAGCCCGGTGCTGGAGGTGTCGCGCCGCATCGACCGGGGCCAGGGCTCGACCTATCGGATCAACGGCAAAGAGGTCCGCGCCCGCGACGTCCAGCTGCTGTTCGCCGACGCCTCGACCGGCGCCAACTCCCCCGCCCTGGTCCGCCAGGGTCAGATCAGCGAACTGATCGCCGCCAAGCCCCAGAACCGCCGCCGCATCCTGGAAGAGGCCGGCGGCGTCGCCAGCCTGCACACCCGCCGTCACGAGGCCGAGCTGCGGCTGAAGGCGGCCGAGACCAATCTGGAACGCCTTGACGACATCGGCCGCGAGCTGGAGACGGCGCTGAACCGGCTGAGGCGCGAAGCCCGCCAGGCCGAG
>NCED01000012.1 GCA_002280485.1 Caulobacterales bacterium 32-69-10 | reverse complement strand
CCCCTGAACCTGCGCCAGGGGGATGGCGTTGTCCTGGGTCCCGAAGTGCAGGATCACCGGGCACAGGGGCGTGTCGTGGGCGTGGTTGTGCACCTGGCTGCCATAGTAGCTGGACGCCGCCGCGAGGTCGCCGAGCTTGCAGGCCGCCATCCAGGCCAGGGAGCCGCCGTAGCAGTAGCCGACCAGGAAGACCGGTCCGCGCGGCCGCAGCCAGTCGATGCAGGTCGAGATGTCGTCGAGGGCGTTGTCGAAGCCGTTGGCCCGCAGGTACTTCAGACCGGTGGCGATGCCTTCGGCGTCGTGCTCGCCGACGTAGCCAGGCTCCTGGCGGTCGAACAGGGACGGGGCCAGCACCTCGAAGCCCAGCGCCGCCCAGCGGGCGGCGTCCTTCTCGATGTACTGGTCGATCCCGAAGATCTCCTGCAGCACGATAACCCCGCCCCGGCGCGTCCCCTTCGGCTGGAGGTGCAGGGCGGAGAATTCCGCGTCGTCGACCTTTGAGTTGAGGATGATGTACTCGGCCATTGGACGCTTCCTCCGTTGTGCCGCCGGACCCGTTAGGTGTTGAACCGGAAGTGCATCACGTCGCCGTCGCGGACGACGTATTCCTTGCCTTCCAGCCGCATCTTGCCGGCCTCGCGGGCTCCCGCCTCGCCATTCAAGCGGACATAGTCGTCGAAGGCGATGGTCTCGGCGCGGATGAAACCCTTCTCGAAGTCGGTGTGGATCACCCCGGCGGCCTGGGGGGCGGTGTCGCCCACCGCGATGGTCCAGGCCCGGGCCTCCTTGGGCCCGACGGTGAAATAGGTCTGCAGCCCCAGCAGGGCGTAGGCCTCGTGGATCATCCGGTTCAGGCCGGGCTCGGCCAGGCCCAGGGTCTCCAGGAACTCGGCGCGCTCGTCGGCGTCGAGCATGGCGATCTCGCTCTCGATCTTGGCCGAGATGGCGACGGCTTTCGCCTTGTCGCGGGCCGCCCGCTCGGCGACCAGGGCCGACAGCTCGTTGCCGTTCTCGGCCGAGCCTTCGTCGACGTTGGAGACATAGAGGGCCGGCTTGGAGGTGATCAGCTGCAGCATCCGCCAGGCCTTGGCGTCCTCGGGCGGCACCTTGGCGGCGCGGGCGGGGCGGCCGGCCTCCAGCTGCTCCAGCGCCAGCTTGACCAGGCTGAGGGTCAGGGCGCTTTCCTTGTCGCCCTGCTGTGCCCGCTTGGCCAGGTTGTCCTTGCGCTTCTCCAGGCTCTCGAGGTCGGCCAGCATCAGCTCGGTCTCGATGATCTCCAGGTCCGACAGGGGATCGACCCGGCCCTCGACGTGGGTGATGTCGTCGTCCACGAAGCAGCGGGCCACGAAGGCCACGGCGTCGCAGTCGCGGATGGTGGCCAGGAACTGGTTGCCCAGGCCCTCGCCCTTGCTGGCGCCGCGCACCAGGCCGGCCACGTCGACGAAGTTGATGCGGGCCGGAATGATCTCCTTGGAGCCGGCGATCTTGGCCAGGGCCTCCAGCCGCGCCTCCGGCACCGCCACATCGCCGACGTTCGGCTCGATGGTGCAGAAGGGGTAATTGGCGGCCTGGGCCGCCGCGGTCTGCGTCAGGGCGTTGAAAAGGGTGGACTTGCCGACGTTGGGCAGGCCGACGATGGCGACTTTGAGGGCCATTCAGATCTCGAAGGTTCGGGGAATTGTGCGGCCGGCTTTATGGCGGCTTTGGCCCCCGACTACAACGTAAGCCGCGCTTGCGCCGGGCGCGCCGTCGTCCGATATCGTAAGGCCTGACGAGCAGGAGCAGACGCCATGACCGTTCGGCCGGTGATGAAGGTGACCCGCGGGCAGCCCACGTCCGACGGCGCCGGGGTGAAGATGACCCGGGTCCTGGGCACCCAGGACGCCCGGATGTTCGATCCGTTCCTGATGCTCGACCACTTCAACACCGAGAACCCGGGCGACTACATCGGCGGCTTCCCCGAGCACCCGCACCGCGGCTTCGACACCGTGACCTATATGCTCGAAGGCAAGATGCGCCACGGGGACAACACCGGGCGCGAGGGGATCATCCAGACCGGCGGCATCCAGTGGATGCGGGCCGGCCGCGGCATCGTTCACTCCGAAATGCCCGAGCAGACCGAAGGGCGCATGCGCGGCTTCCAGCTGTGGGTGAACCTGCCCGGCAAGATGAAGATGACCGACCCGGACTACCAGGAGTTCGATGCGGAGTTCATCCCGGTCGAAACCCGCGACGGCGGGGTGCAGGTCAAGGTGGTCGCCGGTGCGACCGAGCCCGGCACGGCCGGCCCGGTCGGCGGCGGTCCGGTCGACGCCCTGTTCTTCGACATCGTCATGCCGGCCGGGTCGCGGTTCGAGGAGCCGGTGTCCGGCGCCCGCAACACCATGCTGGTGGTCTACGAGGGGGCGGTGAACGTCTCCGGGCGCACCATCGAGGCCCTGGGCGCCGCCTTCATGGGCGAGGGCGACGAGATCGTGGTCGAGGCGGCCAGCGACGCGCGCCTGCTGCTGATCGCCGGCAAGCCCCTGAACGAGCCGGTGGCCTGGGGCGGCCCCTTCGTGATGAACACCCGCGAAGAGGTCATGCAGGCCTACGACGACTTCCGGCAGGGCCGGTTCTAAGCGATCGGCGGGGCGATCTCGTCGTAGCCGCGGTTCAGGAACTGGATCAGGCACAGGCCGTGGCCGAACGGGTCGGCCAGCATGGCGATCTTGCCCCAGACGGCCGCCTCCACCGCATGCTCCACCACGGCCCCGGCGGCGACCGCGCGGGCCAGGGCCGCGTCTATGTCCTCGACCACCACGTCGAGGTGGACGGGGGTCCAGTGGCGGCCATAGTCGCGCGGCTGTGACCCGGCGCCGATCGTGCCGGCGTCCTTCTTCAGCAGGAACAGGGCGGCGGGCCAGCCGGCCAGCTCCACCCCATCCCGACCGAACCTGCGCCGCACCGTCAGGCCGAACGCCTGGGTGTAGAAGGCCACGCCCCGCTTGATGTCCGGGACGTCGACATTGATCAGGACGCTCAAGCTCAGCCCCTAGCCGCCAGATCGCGCCAGGCGCGGGCTTCCTTGCGGAACGGGCCGATGGTGCGCGCGGCCCGGCGGTCGATCTCGGCCAGCAGCTCGTCGGCCTCGCCCCTGCGTCCGATGGCGCGCAGGAAGGCGGCGTGGCGGGCGATGGCCTCCAGGCCCGGATTCCGCTGGGCGGCGAGACGGTAGGCCCGGTCGGCCTCGTCGACCCTCTGCAGGCCCTGATAGGCGCGGGCGAAGGCCAGGGTGACCGGCGCGGTCGCCTCGCCGTCGCGCTCTATGGCTTCCAGCAAGGGCAGGGCTTCCCCCGGTCGGCCGAGCTCGATCAGCGCCTTGGCGCGGCCGAGGCGCAGGGCAGGGTCCTCGGCGTGCACCCCCTGCGAGGCTTCGCGATAGAGGGCTTCGGCCTCGTCGTGGCGGCCGAGTTCGCCGGCCGCGGCGGCCAGGCGCATGCGGTTGTGCACCGTCGGGCTGTCCTCCACCGCCGCCTTGGCCTCCCGGTAGTCGCGGTGCGGGTCCAGGGCCTGCCGGGCGCCCTTGGCGGCCTTGCGGGCGGTCCCGCCCCGGAAGAAGCCGGGGACGACGATGATGGCGAGGTAGGCCAGGCCGCCGAGCGGCGCCGCCATGATGATGATCCACAGCCAGAAGGTGTCCTGGCCGGTCCTGACGACATGGGCGGCCATGACGATGGTGAAGCCGAGGGCGAGGAGCAGCAGGGGGAGGGGAAGGCCGAACATGGGTCAGATATAGGCGGCCTTGGCGCGGGCGCTAAAGCTCTTCGCGCGCCGTCTTGCGCGGATCCATCTTCTCCGCCGGCGCCAGGCGCATCACCTCGGCCTGGTAGCGCTCGTCCTCGCCGGCGGCGAGCATGGGCGCGGCCTCGGCGCAGGCCTCGCACAGGGCCTTCACCCACGGCCACTCGACCTTGTGGAAGTCGGACAGCACATGGCCGAGGACCCGGTCCTTGTGGCCGGGGTGGCCGATGCCCATCCGGGCCCGGCGGAAGTCCGGCCCGATCTGGGCCCCGATGGAGCGCAGGCCGTTGTGGCCGGCCACGCCGCCGCCCAGCTTCATGCGGAAGCGCCCCGGGGCCATGTCGAGCTCGTCGTGGAAGACGACCAGTTCCTCGGGCTTGAGCTTGAAGAACTTCAGCGCCTCTCCCACCGAGCGGCCGCTCTCGTTCATGAAGGTCTGCGGTTTGAGCAGCAGGATCTTCTGGTCGCCGACGGCGCCCTCGCAGGCCAGGCCCTGGAAGCGCGACCGCCAGGGGCCGAAGCTCCACCGGCGCGCGATCTCGTCCACGGCGAAGAAGCCGATGTTGTGGCGGTTCTTTTCGTATTTGGCGCCCGGATTGCCGAGCCCGGCCAGGATGAGCATTGGCGCTCCATACTGTCGTCCCGGAAAGCGCGTCAGCGCTTATCCGGGACCCAGGGGCCGGTGCAGAACCCCTCGTCCCGGCGCGAATACCGGGATGACAGGGGGAGGGGAGGCGCTTAGGCCTCGGGGGTTTCCGCCGCGGCGGCTTCGGACGCGGAGGCCGAGGAGCCGGTGACGGTGGCGAGCACGAAGTCGCGGTCGATGACCGGCTTCACGCCCTTGGCCATCGGGACCTGGCTGATGCGGACCGAGTCGCCGATCTCGAGGCCGGCCAGATCGACGATCAGCTCTTCGGGGATCTCGTCGGCCGGGGCCCACAGCTCGACTTCGTGACGGGCGACGTTGAGGGCGCCGCCGCGCTTCAGCCCCGGCGAGGTCTCGTGGTGCTTGAAGTGGACCGGCACGTTGATCTTGACCAGCTGGTGCTCTTCGACGCGGAACAGGTCGAAGTGGAGCGGCAGATCCGACACCGGGTGGAACTGGACGTCCTTGGCGATGACGGTCTGGTTCTTGCCCTCGTGCGACAGGGTCACCAGGTGACCGAGCAGCTTGCCGGTGACCAGCGCCTTGCGGAAGGCGTTGAGTTCGACCGCGATCGGCACGGGGCCGAGCGGGCCGCCGTACAGAACGCCGGGGACCTTGCCGGTACGGCGCGCGGCGCGGGCGCCGCCGGTGCCCGTGTTTTCGCGCACTTCAACGTTCAGAACGATTTCGGCCATGGGTATAGCTCTTGGGTCGGAAACAAAACCGCCGCGCGAAGTCCGCGCGGCGACAAATTCGGAGTGCGCGTCTTTACACACTTCCGCCCGGCCGCGCAACGGCCGGGCGGTGCGGGCGCCGACCTAGCGCGTGCGGCGTCGGGCGGCGGGCCGCGCGGGCGCCTTGGGCGGCGGGGCCGGCTTGGCCACGATGGGCTGATAGGCCGGAGCGAGTTCGGCGGCGGTCGCCCCGCCGGCGCCCTTGGCCACGCACTGGGCGGTGTCGATCAGGATGTGTTGGCCGAGGCAGAACACGTCCTCATAGTAGGGCTTGGCCACCGACAGGCACTGGTAGAGGTTCAGCTTGGCCAGGTTGAGGCAGAAGGCGTTGGTCTGCTCGTCGAGCAGCCGCTGCAGCCCGGCCTCGTTGGACGGGCCGCCTTCCCCAAGGGCCGCCAGGGCCGCGATGGCCAGGCCACGGGAGACCACCGCGGTGAATTGGGCCGAGGCGGGGTCGAGGGTGGTGGCGTCGGCCAGGCTCAGGGCCGAGGTGTCGGACCCGTTCACCGAGGCGGCCAACAGGCGGACGTCCTCCGGCGCCGCGGCGACAGGCCGGGCCGAGAGCATCTTGGCGTTGGCCAGGCGTTGGTCGCGGCCGGAGACTTCGAGCTTGGACCAGTTCTGGCGCTGCACGTCATAGGCGGCCTGCTTCACCAGTTCGCCTGCATTGCGGATCTTGGCGGCGTCGGCGCGCAGGGTGGCCGACACCAGCAGGGCCGCGGCGCCGGCGCTGGGGAGGGCCGAGGCGTAATGGGGGTCGGCGATCAGGCGAGCGGACAGGTCGGCCCGGCTGGCCGGATCGACCGCATAGGTGCGCACGGCGGCCACGAACTGCGGGTTCTGCAGCGCGACCAGGGCGGCGTAGGCGATCTCACCGCGCAGGAACTGGATCGGCTCATAGGCCGAGCCCTCCTCCACGGCCCGCTGCACCGCGGCGCCGTCCGCAAAGGCCCCGGTGATGCTGGCGGCCCGGCGGATATAGGCGCGGTAGGCGCCGGCCGCCTCGATGACCGAGGGGGCCAGGGCGACGGGGGGCGGCGGCGGCGCGGCCGGCGGAATGACGATGGGGGGCAGCGGCGGCGGCGGCGGGGTGGCGCAGCTGGCCATGGCCAGGGCGGAGACCGCGGCGGCGAGGCGGAGCAGTCGCAGGGTCTGCGGGCTTTTGGCGGATTTCATCGGGCGACTTCCCCTTGTACTTCAATGGCCAAGCTTATCTAAGCGCTTGTAGCGGAACTTTGGCGGCCAATAGGGTTAATCGTGTGTTTACGCGTTCAAATACCCCATGGTCCGCAGTCAGTCGAACAGCTTAGAGACGGATTCCTCATTGGCGATACGACGGATCGCCTCGCCTATCAGGGGGGCGACGCTCACCGGGCGGACCTTCTTACAGCCGCTCACCGTCTCAGAGGGCTCTATGGTGTCGGTGATCACAAGTTCGGTCAGCACCGAGGCCTCGACCCGTTCGCAGGCCTTGCCCGACAGGACCCCGTGGCTGACATAGGCCGAAACCGACTCTGCGCCGCGGTCGATCAGGGCCTTGGCGGCGTTGCACAGGGTGCCGGCGGAATCGACGATGTCGTCGAACAGGATGCAGCGGCGGCCCGCCACGTCTCCGATGATGTTCATCACCTCGCTCTCGCCGGCGCGGGGGCGGCGCTTGTCGACGATGGCGAGGTCGGCGTTGATCCGGTCGGCCAGGGCCCGGGCGCGCACCACGCCGCCCACGTCCGGCGACACGATCATCAGGCCTTCCGTGTCGCTGACGGTGCGCCGGATATCGGCGGCCAGCACCGGGATGGCCACCAGGTTGTCGGTGGGGATGTCGAAGAACCCCTGGATCTGGCCCGCGTGCAGGTCGAGGGTCAGCACCCGGTCGGCGCCGGCGCGGGTGATCAGGTTGGCGACCAGCTTGGCCGAGATCGGCGTGCGGCCGCCGGTCTTACGGTCCTGCCGGGCGTAGCCGAAATAGGGGATGACCGCCGTGATCCGCCGGGCCGAGGCGCGTTGCAGCGCGTCGATGCAGATCAGCAACTCCATCAGGTTGTCGTTGGCGGGAAAGGAGGTCGACTGGATGACGAAGACGTCCTCGCCGCGGACGTTCTCGTCGATAGCGACGAACACCTCATTGTCCGCGAACCGCCGCACCTGGGCGTGGGTCAGGGGCGTGTCGAGGTAGTCGCCGATCGCCTGGGCGAGGGATTGGTTGGAATTTCCGGCCAGAAGCTTCATCGAACCGTCTTTTCCCCGTCAGCCGCGCCCATCGGGCTTCTAGCAGGGCCTTGGAGTCGGACAAGGGGGCGTACTGGCGCGCCGCGCGGTTGGCGCCGGAGTGGCGCGCCGGGAACACAGGCGAACGCGTTCAGGCAGGGACGAGCATGATGGCGGACAGCAGCCGGCCGTAATCGGCCTCAGCCCGGTGGACGGCGCGGCGGTTGGAGAAGAACAGGCCCTCGTCCGCATAGGTGTCATGGCCGGTCCAGGCGGCCTGGCGTACGCCCGCCGCGTCCAGCCGCGACAGCACGAAGCCGGGCAGGTCGAACAGGGACTTGCCCGGCGCAGCCGCCGGCCGGAAGAACCGCTCCGAACCCGGCGCATCCGCCGCGAAACGCTCAAGGAACTCAGGCCCGACCTCGTAGGACTGCGGCCCGATGCAGGGGCCGACGGCGGCGACGATCCGGTCCGTCCGGGCGCCCAGCCGCTGCATGGCCGCCACCGCCTGCTCAACCACGCCCCCGACCGCGCCCTTCCAGCCGGCGTGGGCGGCGCAGACCACCCTCGCCTCCGGATCGGCCAGGAGCACCGGAGCGCAGTCGGCCGACAGGGCCCCGCACACCAGGCCGGGGGCGGCGGTGACCACTCCGTCGCCCTGGGGCTTGGCCTCGCCCCAGGGCGACGCGGCGGCGAGCACGATGTCGGAATGGATCTGGAAGCCGGTGAGAAGGCGCTCGGGCTCCACGCCGAAGTGGGCGGCGGCGCGGCGGCGGTTCTCGGCCACGGCGGCGGGGGCGTCCTTCGAACCCAGGCCAACATTCAGGCTGGAATAGAGGCCGGCCGAGACCCCGCCCTGGCGGGTGAAGAAGGCGTGGCGCACCCCGGGCAGGGCGGCGAGCGCGGGATCGACGAGGACGGGAAGCGCGGTCATCTAGTCCTCGAATCCCGGCACGGGCAGGCCGGGCGAATGGATCGCCACGACCTTGAACAGGGCCCCCATTTCATCCGCGTCACACAGCCGCGCAAGCTGGCCCTTCAGTGTCTCAGCCCGGTCGGGGCGCGAGCGGGACAGGGCGGCGGCCCTCTGCTCGATCCCCAACGCCCGCAGGAAGCTCCCCTGGGGCCGGATCGGGGTGGTCTCCACCCCCATGGCCCGCGCGGCGGCCGCAAAGGCCGGGAAATCGGCGTGGACGGTCAGGTCGGCCTCGCCCGGGCAGTCCAGCACGCCGACCTTCTCGTGGCGGCTCAGGGCCTGCAGGGTGTCGCCGGGCTCGGGCCGGTCGCGGCCGTAGTCGATGAAGAGGGCCGCGCCCCCGTCCTGGGCGATCCTCGCCCCCACCTCTGCGCCCAGTGCGATCTGCCCGGCCGAGACCTCGACCATGACGCCCGCCGGCGCCGGCGGCAGGCCGAGGTCGGCCGGCGGCGGGGCGAGACCGAAAGAAAGCGCGCCCGCCTCGTCCAGCCCCACCCGGCGCTCGGCCCAGCCCGTATCGGTCCGCACGAACTGGCGCACCGGCAGGCAGTCGAGCAGTTCGTTGGAGACGATGATCAGCGGCAGCCCGACAGGGATTTCCGACAGGGTCGAGGCCCAGTGCGGCGCGGCCTCCTCCAGCCGCTCGGCCTGGGCCTTGCGCAGGGGGTCGCTGGTCTCGACCAGCCAGAGTTCGGCGGCGATGCCGAAGGCCGGAATCAGGTGCGCCGCGCGCAGGATGTCGGACATCAGGGTCCCGTCGCCGGGGCCCATCTCGATCAGGCGGAAGGCGCGCGGCGCGCCCATCCGGCTCCACACCTCGACGCACCACAGGCCGATCAGCTCGCCGAACATCTGCGAGATCAGGGGGGCGGTGACGAAGTCGCCCTCGTCGCCGAGGGCCGGGCGCGTGGCGTAATAGCCCCCCTGCGGGTCGTGCAGGCAGGCGGTCATATAGTCGTCGATGGTCAGGGGCCCGTCCTGGAGGATCCGGGCCTCAAGCCTTTGCTTCAGGCTCATCAGCGACGATGGGGGCTGCGACGGGAGCGAGCGGCGCCAGGGCGCCGGGGCGGCGCGAATAAAGGATCAGGCCGACCCCCGCCAGCAACATGGGGACCGACAGCATGATCCCCATGGTCAGGCCGAGGGGAAAGGCCGGCATGTCCCGGTCGGGCTCGCGCACACCCTCCAGCAGGATTCGGAACAGGCCATAGCCGACCAGGAACAGGCCGCTGACGAAGCCCCGGCGCGGGAGTTGCTTGGCCCCGTGGGTGGCCCAGCGAAGGATGCAGAACAGCAATATGCCTTCCAGCCCCGCCTCGTAGAGCTGGCTGGGGTGGCGCGGCTCCGGGCCCGCATTGGGGAACACCATGCCCCAGGGACCAGTGGTGGGGCGGCCCCACAGCTCGCCGTTGATGAAATTGGCCAGCCGCCCGAAGAACAGGCCGATGGGCACGGCCGGGGCGGTGATGTCGGCCAGCCGCAACAGGTTGAGCTTGTTGGTCACCGCGAAGCCGACGAGGGCCAGGCTCACCCCGATCAGGCCCCCGTGGAACGACATGCCGCCGTTCCAGGTGCGGAAGATCTCGACGGGGTCCGTCCAGAACAGGTTCGGTTTGTAGAACAGCACATAGCCCAGCCGTCCGCCGGCGATGACGCCGAGCGTCACCCACAGGACCAGGTCGTCGATCTGCTTCTCGTCGGCGGTCGGCGTCGTCCCGCGCCAGATCGAGGCGTTGCGGGTCAGGGATACGGCGTAACGCCAGCCGATGACGATGCCGGCCACATAGGCCAGGGCGTACCAGCGCAGGGCGAAGGGCCCGATCTGCAGCAGAACCGGGTCGATATCGGGGAAGGGCACGGGGCCTCGCGGGGGTTGCGGCGCGCCCGCCGAGGTTTAGCAGCGCGGCCCGCGCGATTGAACCCCAGGCGTGCAAAGCTTATATGCGCTGCAATATCCAGCGAGCTGAAAACGGCCGCCGCATACGCCGAACCAGGAACCGTGATGCTGCTCACCATGATGAAGGCCAAGCTTCACCGGGCGACGGTGACCCAGGCCGATCTCGAGTACGAGGGGTCGATCGCCATCGACAGCGAGCTGCTGGAGGCCTCCGGCATCCTGCCGCACGAGCAGGTCGACGTGCTGAACATCACCACCGGCGCGCGCTTCACCACCTACGCCATCGCCGCCCCGGCCGGCTCGAAGGTGATCGGCGTCAACGGCGCCGCCGCGCGCCTGGTGCAGAAGGGCGACAAGGTCATTATCGTGACCTACTGCCAGCTCGACGCGGCCGAGGCCCGCAACTACCACCCTTCGGTGGTGCTGCTGGGCGACCGCAACGAGATCAAGCGCGCGGCTTAAGCCGCCTTACTTCGCCACCTCGTACATCCCCGTCACGTCAATCCGCACCGACAACTCGCCGGGCTGCACCGGCGTGGAGGCGGCGTCGGCCGACTGGGCTGCCATGCGGAACATCGGCCGCGGCGGCTGGGGCGTATAACCGCCGCCTTCCGACAGGTTGACCAGGCGGACCAGGCGCGTGCCCGTCGCCTCGGCATAGAGCGCCGCCTTGGCCGACAGGGCCTGGACGGCGGCCCTGCGGGCGGCGTCCTCCGCCGCGCGGGGATTGGCCAGGCCGAAGGCGATGCCGTTGATCTGGTTGGCGCCGGCGGCGACCACCGCGTCCACCACGGTCCCCAGCCTGGCCAGGTCGCGCACCGTTATGGTGACGTCGTTGGCGGCCTGGTAGCCGGTCAGCCGCTGGGGCTTGTTCGGCTCATAGACATATTGCGGGTTGAGGTTCAGGCCCGAGGTCTGGATGTCGCGCTCGGCGATCCCCTGCGCCTTCAGGGCCGCGATGGTCGCGTTCATCCGTGTGCGGTTTTCGGCCATGGCCGCCGCGGCCGTCGGGGCCTGGACCGAGACCCCGAGGGTGATGGTCGCCTGGTCGGGGGCGATCCTGGTCTCGCCGAAGGCCGATAGGTTCAAGGTGGTGGCGCGGAACACCGCGTCGGTTTCCTGGGCGTAGGCCATGGGCGCGGCGGCGGCGCATCCGAGCAGGGCGGCGGCGAGGATCGGGGCGAAACGCTTCATGGCGGCGAGTCCTTGGGAGTGATGTCCGGCCCATATGGGGCCGAGGTCCTGAACTCCTCCTGAACGGCCCCGCTTCCGCAAGGCTGCATCGGCATGCTACCCGGGGCGCTCCCCCTAGGGGGCCTGTAGCTCAATGGTTAGAGCCGGCCGCTCATAACGGTCTGGTTGCAGGTTCGAGTCCTGCCGGGCCCACCAACTTCCATCCATAGCTGTCCGTGGGCGTCCCGAGTAGGTAAAGCCCCGGGTGGACCAGCGGCTGGCCGCCGCCGAACCGCGCTATGCGGTCGGCGGTCGGGGGTGGTGGATGCAGTCGTCGGTCCACCTCTCGGCCGCGACCCAATCGTTGACGAACATCTTTGAAGCTGCCCAGGCGTCCGCCGCGCTGGGGCCGTTCCAGTTCACACCCCCTTACTGGTCTGGCGCCCGACGATGTTGGACAGTTCAGCCAATATGCAACGCCTCAGGGCAGCTTCCTCTTGTCCGCTCGACGACCGGAGTAGGGACATCACGCTTAGGTGCACGGCCACGGCCTCGACGTTCCAGCTCTCCTCCGCAATATAGACGTCAACCAACTTGCAAAGGTTGAGCGCAGCCGCGCCAATGTCCTCCAAACCGCCGGTAGCCGCCAAGCCGGCGACGACATGGGCGTGGGCGTAGACCTGCCGCTGGGCGTCGCGGGCGCCCTCGGCGGCGGCTTTTGCGGCGGGCTGGATAAGCTCAAGGGCGCGATCCACCTCGGCGACAATCTCGCCCTGTATCTCTTGCAGGTTCGCTTCGGCGGCGGCGACGGCAGCCGAGACTTTCACGCCGCCGGGCCTCTTCAGCAGGGAGGCTAGGCGGTTTTGCGGGAAGACCGCGCTGACCGTCGTCATGCGCTTGCTCGCTTCGGCTGCATGAGGGAGTCGATCTCGTCCTGGCTCATGTTGGGCTCCACGGCCACCCCGACCTCTGCGGACAGGTCGTTGGCGCGGCGGCCTACGGCCCCCACGGGCGGCCCCAAGTTCTTGAAGCGCCGATCAGGGCCCACGTAGACGGGGCAGCGGATGAAGGGCCGCTTTTCCTGCGCCACCCAGAGGATGCGATCGAGAAGGACCGTCGGGGACATCGGCTTCATCACGAAGAAGTTGGCCCCGCAGTCTCGCCCCCTCTTCACGCTGCTGACACCGGTATGAGCGCTGGAGATGATCACTGGAACATAGGCGTTTGGATCGAGGTCCGAGTTTCTCAGCCAGTGCACGAAGTCGAAGCCGTCCCGGCCGTCCGAGCCGTTTGCGCCTTCGCAGATGATCAGGTCGAGTGTGTGCGTTTCGGCTAACTCGCGGGCCGACTCATAGTCGCTCGCCTTGAAGATCTTCTTGCTGCCGAAGCCCGTCAGGATCTGGCAAAAGACGTCCATGCCCTGAGGATTGGGCTCGAGGAGCAGTATAACCGCCTCCTTGAGGTTTATTCTGTCGTGGCGTGTCGCTGATTGGCTCATGACGCACCGCTAGAAAAGGTCGAGGTCGCCCGGGTCGCCGTCATCGAGGCGTCGGCGACCCGCCTCGCCTCCTAAGCGGTCGGCCAGGGCGGCCAAGGGCAGCCGGTCACGGATCGGAGAGAAATCGACGGCCAGGCTGGATGGAACCTCGTCTGCGAGGAGGTGGAGGAACCTTCCGATCGTCTCCAGGTGCTGAACCAGCAGGTCGATGGACTGCGCCTCTTCGACCGACTGCTCGTGGATGACAGCCGCGCCCATCTGGCGCGCGACGAGGTCGTGCAGCCGGTTGCTCATGTCCGAAAGCGACGCCATCTCCTGGGCGGTGCTGCGCAGCAGGGCGGCCACGGTCGTAGTTGTATCCTCGCACAGGGAGGCGGCGACGCACCGCATGTCAAAATAGCTCCAACGACCCGGTGTCGGCTTGGGGCGTCGGGCGCACGAACGGCCGCTCGATGCCCACGCTCTCGTGGCGCTCCAGGTATTGCTGCCGGGTCCTGCCCTCGTAGGGCCAGAACTGAATCCGTCGGGCCCGACCTCCGCCGGTGCTGCCGCCGGCGAAGGTGATGGCTTCCTCCTTGAAGAAGCGCTCGGCGAACTCCGCGTTCTGCGCGCCGATGTCCGATAGGCCGGGCACGACGTTGGCGCCGCCGAAGATGGTCGCTGACAGCCGTTCCCGACGGGCGCCGCGTTGGAGCAGGCCGTTGACCAGCAGCTCCATGGCGTTCACGCCATAACGCACCCCTTCGGCTCCGATCTCCCCTGGCAGGAGGAAGTGGTTCATCCCGCCGACGCGGGCTATCGGATCGCGAATACAGGCCGCGACGCACGAGCCGAGGATGGTGGTGAGCATGTCGGCCGGGTCCGCGCTGATGGCGAACTCGCCCTGTACGATGTGGACGCGCCGATCGGGGGCCGGGGTTGGGCTGATCATGGCGTTGCTCATGTCAGGGCCCCGAATACGCCTTCGATCTTTTCCTTCAGCGTCGCTACGGTGAAGGGCTTGACCAGGTAGTTGTTGACCCCGAATTGGACCGCCCGCTGGACGAGGTCCCGATCGGCGCGGCCGGTCAGCATGATGACCGCGGTGCTCTGTATCGGCGGGTGCGCGCGGATCGCCCGGAGCAGCCCGAGTCCATCGAGCTTGGGCATGTTGAAGTCCGTGATGACCAGGGTGGCGGGCCGGGCGATGAGCGCCCGCAGGCCGTCTTCGCCATCGGCGGCTTCGTTCACTTCGGTGATGCCGAGCTGTTGCAGTCCGCTCCGGATCAGCGCCCGCATGCTGAGCTGATCGTCGACCACTAGGACCTTGATCTGAGAAGCGACAGGCATCAGGCGGGCTCCTTGGACGTCGCCCCGGCGAGGCTGAGAATTTCGTCGGCGATGCGGTGCATCGGCAGCTGTCTTTCGACGGCGCCGATGTCGGCGGCTGCGCGGGGCATGCCGAAGACGACGCAGCTCGCTTCATCCTGGCCGATGGTCCGGGCGCCGGCGGTGCGCATAGCCAGCAAGCCCTGCGCGCCGTCGCGCCCCATACCGGTCAGGATGACCCCGACCGCCTGCGCGCCCTGGGTGGCGGCGACAGACTGGAAAAGGACGTCCACCGAGGGCCGGTGTCCGCTGACGGTGTCGCCGGAGCTGAGGGAGCAGCGGGCGGCCTTGCCCGTGCCGGCGACCTCGAGGTGGCGGTCGCCGCCGGGGGCGACGTAGACACGCCCGATCTGGAGGGGGGCGCCGTTCTCGGCCTCGCTGACCTGCGCCGCCGATAGGCGGTTCAGGCGCTCTGCGAAGCTGCGGGTGAAGGTTCCTGGCATGTGTTGAGTGATCACAGTTGGGGGGCAGTTTGCGGGGTACCGCTGGATCAGGCCCACCAGGGCCTCGACGCCTCCGGTCGACGATCCGATCGCTACGATCTTGCCATTCGGACGGAACGGTCCCGGGGGAGGCGAAACGGGGGTGTGCGCGAGGGGGCGGATCTTGGAACGCGCGGCGGCCTTGACCTTGTCGCTCAGCTCCGAAAAGCCGGACGAAGCGCTGTCGGCGCTGGGCTTGCCCACGCAGTCGAAGGCGCCGAGCTCGAGCGCGCGCAGGCTGGTGTCCGCGCCGGCCTGGGTGAGGGTTGAGACCATCACCACCGGCATCGGCCGCAGCCGCATCAGCCGCTCGAGAAACTCAATGCCGTTCATCTTCGGCATCTCGACGTCGAGGGTGATCACGTCCGGGTTCAGGGCCTTGATCGCCTCTCGCGCCTGCATGGGATCGTCGGCCGATCCGATCACCTCGATCTCGGGATCGCGGCGCAGAATATTGGCGATGAGCACCCGCATGGTCGGGGAGTCGTCGACGATCAGCACTCGGATCTTGCTCATCGCGCGCGTCCTTCAAGGCGGTAGACGGTCAGCCCGTCGCTGCAGAACCGCGGGTCGCTCGCCCGCTCCGAATGGCCGATGTAAAGGCGGCCGTCGGGCGTGAGAGCGTCGGCGAACCGACCCCACAACCGCTCCTGGGTCGGCAGGTCGAAATAGATCGCCACGTTCCGGCAGAAGATCGCCTGAAACCGGCCGCGCATCGGCCAGGCCTGCATCAGGTTCAGCTCCTTGAAGGCGATGAGCCGGCGGACCCGATCCTCCATCCGCCAGCCGGAGCCGTCGCGTTTCAAGGCGCCCCGGCGCATGTCGGCCGGTATGGCGTCGACCAGGTCGTCCGGGTACAGGCCGGCGTGGGCCTGGCCCACCACGACGGGATCGATGTCGGTGGCGAGAATGCGGATATCGAGCTCGGCCGCGTTGGGCAGGCAGGCCAGGACGGTGAGAGCCATGGAATAAGGCTCCTGGCCGGTGGAGCATCCGGCCGACCACAGGCGGACGGGGCCCTTGGCCGCCCAGCCGGGGAGGTGTTCGCGCAGGTGGTCGAAGTGGTGCGGCTCGCGGAAGAAGCGGGTCACATTGGTGGTGAGGAACGACATCATCGCCCGCCGCTCCTCAGTCCCGTCCGCGCCGCTGACCAGGGCGCAGTATTCGCCGAAGCTGGTGAGGCCGAGGCGGCGCAGACGCTTGGCCAGGCGCGAGTAGACCAGCGTGGCCTTGCTCTCGGGCAGGCTGATGCCGGAGTCCTCGTAGAGCAGCGCCCTGATCTGGGCGAAGTGCTCGGCCGTGAAGACGAACTCGCCCTCGACCAAGCTGGGCGTCCGGGGAGCGGGCGCAGGGGATCGTGCGGGAGCGTTCATGCGGCTTCGGCCTCCATTTCGGGGAGGATGGTCTCAAGGGTGATCAGGCTGATCATCCGACCGTCGACCGCGAGGATGCCGCTGGTGAAGGCCTTGACGGCGTCGCAGCCCACATCCGGCGCCGGCTGCACCGTCTCGTCAGAGACCGTCAGGATGTCGGACACGGCGTCGACCAGCATGCCTACGGTCCGCGACCCGATCCTCGCCACGATGATGACATGCCGGGCGGTGGCTTCGGCGGCGCCGAGGCCGAGGCGGGCGGCCAGGTCGATCACGGGCAGGACCATGCCGCGCAGGTTGATCACGCCACGGACGAAGTCAGGCGCGTGGGGCAGGGCGGTCGCCGGCGTCCACCCGCGAATCTCGCGGATCGCCATGATGTCGACGCAGAACTCCTGAGCCCCGATGCGGAACGAGATGAGTTCCCGATTGGCGTGCGGAAGGTTGGGATCGGTCATCGGTCAGCTCGCGAGTTGGAGAGACGGCGCGGGCTCAGCCCGCAAAGACCCGGCGCCATGGCGCGCGACGACGGCGTCGACGTCGAGGATCAGCGCCACCCGGCCGTCCCCCAGGATGGTCGCGGCGGCCACGCCGTCGACCCGCTGGTAATTGGACTCCAGGCTCTTGATCACGACCTGCCGCTGGCCGTGGATGGCGTCGACCAGCAGGGCCGCCCGGCCGCCGACATCGCTTTCGACGAGCAGGACCACCCCCTCGGTGGGGTCGGATGTCCCGGTCCGGTAGCCCAGCGCCGAGCCGATCTCGATCAGGGGCACATAGGCGCCGCGGACGGCCAGCACCCGGCCCCGGCCCAGGTCTTTCACATCCTCGGCCTTGGGCTGCAGGCTCTCGATGATGGCGGTGAGCGGGGCGACGAGGGTCTGGCCGGCGGCGCCGACAACCATGCCGTCCAGCACCGCCAAGGTCAGAGGCAGGCTGAGGCTGAAGGTGGAGCCCGCCCCGGGGCGGGAGGTGATGGTGATGCGTCCGCCCAGCGCCTGGATCGAGCGTTTGACCACGTCCATGCCGACGCCGCGGCCGGACACGTCCGAAATGGTGGCCGCCGTCGAGAACCCCGGCAGGAAGATGAGGTTGTCGACCTCCTCGTCGGACAGCTGGGCCTGGGGATCGATCAGGCCCTTGTTCAGGGCGATCTGGCGCACCCGGTTACGGTTGATCCCGGCGCCGTCGTCCGCGACCTCGATGACGATGCGGCCGGAGCGATGCTGGGCCGACAGACGGACGGTGCCCTCGGGCGACTTGCCGACGGCGATCCGGTCGGCCGGGCTTTCGAGCCCATGGTCGATCGCGTTCCTGATCATGTGGGTGATCGGATCGCTCAGGCGCTCGATCACCGTCTTGTCGACTTCGGTGCCTTCGCCCTCGGTCATCAGCCTGGCCTGTTTGCCGGTCATGCTGGCGATCTCACGAACCAGCCGCGGCATGCGCTGGAACACGGACTTCACCGGTTGGGCGCGGATGGCCATCACACTGTCCTGGATTCCGCGGGTCAGTTGCTCGAGCTCGTCCAGGCCCACGGCCACGGTCGACGATCGAGCCATTCCGGCCTCAACCACCCGCTGGGCCAGCATGGCCTGGTTGATCACCAGTTCGCCGACCAGGTCGATCAACCTGTCGACCCGTTCCAGGTCGACGCGGATGGTCGTCTGCAAGGGGGTCGAGGCGGGGCGCTCCGCGGCCGGCTCGGGCGTCGGCGACGCCTCCGTCCGCACGGCGGGGAGCGCCGGGGCCGGGGCCGCGGCCGCGGCCGGAGGCGTTTCCCCAGCCAGGCGCTGCAAAAGGCCGAGGATGTCGTCGCCGGCGCCTGGCTCGCCGGCGGCGGGTTGCAACGGCTCGACAGTCAGTTCGCAGTCGCCATCAACGAATTCAAAGGCCTCCCGCACGGCCTCTTCGGTCGCATCGGTTTCGAGGCCCACCGTCCAAGCCAGATAGGCCTCTTCCGGATCGAGCTCTTCCAGCCCCGGAAGCGCCGCTGTATCCATGTCCACCTGCATCGAGCCCAACCGCGCGAGCTCGCGCATCAGGATCGCCGCGTCGTTGGCCTTGGCGTAGAGTTCCCGACGAGGCTTGAAGGTGATGCGCCAGCCGGCGCCGGCCGCCGGTGACGGCGCGGTGAAAGCCACCGGCTGGAAATCGATCTCGAGGTCATCGCCCGCGTCGGCCTCGGTCGGCTCGTCCGCACCCGCGTTTTGGCTCCCGCCATGAAGTGTGTTGAGGCCCGCAAGTTCGTCCGCGATCGCCGCTGTCCGGGCCTCGTCGGTGGACGCGTCCGTCTTGGCGGCGGTCACCAGATCGGCAAGCACATCTGCAGCCCGCAACAGGGTCCGCACGGCCTCGCCCGTCGCCGACAGGCGACCCGAGCGCATGAGGTCGAGGGTCGTTTCGAACACGTGGGCGAAGCGGACCAGCGTTTCGAGGCCGAAGGCGCCGGCTCCGCCCTTCACCGAATGCACCGCCCGGAACACGGCGTTGACAGTGTCGGTGTCGGATTCTCCAGATTCCAGCGCCAGGAGACCGGCTTCCAGGTCGGCGAGCAACTCGTCGCATTCCTGGAAGAAGGTCGCCTTGATCTGCTCCATCGGGTCGTTGGGATCCACGGGGGCGCCTTGATGTTCAGGCGGCGACGCGGCGGACGGCGTCCACCAGCTTGGCCGGGTTGAAGGGCTTGATGATCCATCCGGTGGCGCCGGCGGCGCGCGCGCGTTCCTTCTTGGTCGGATCGCTTTCAGTGGTGAGCACCAGGATCGGGATGCCCCGCAGCCGCTCCTCGTTGCGCACGCCCTCGATGAAGCCGAAGCCATCCATGCGAGGCATGTTGATGTCGGTGATGATGACGTCCGGAAGCTCGTCTTCGAGCACTTCCAGCCCGTGCACGCCGTCTTCGGCCTGGAAGACGGAAAAGCCCGCCTGTTCTAGCGCCAGGCGCAGCATGTCGCGCATGGTCCGGGAGTCGTCGACGGTCAGGATTCGCTTGCTCAATGGCTTGTCTCCTCTGGGCGGTCTTCGGCTAAGGCCTGCGCGCCAAGGAGCTGGAGGGCTTCCTGAAGGGCGGGCGATGGGCGGCTGAGCCGGAAGGCGATGTTGTCGAGCGCCCAGGCCGCCTGGGCGCTAAGCAGCACCTGCAGGCAAAGGCCCCCGAGGCGCTCCACGTCGGATCCGTCGATATCGAGGGACGAGCCGCGGCGGCGCAGGAACTCGCTGCGCAGGGGTACAGCGGCGTTCAGATCGAGGACGGCGGGCAGCCGAAAGCTGTCGCCAAGAGCGGCGTCGGTCATCTCAGGCGCTCTTCAAGAGGGCGGGGGCGTTGGCGGCGTGGCGAGAGGCGGGGCGACGGCCGGGCGTCGGCGCGGCCCCACGGGCCCCGATGTCGAATCCGGAGATCAACTGCGCCAGCGCATGGGATTCATTCGCCAGTGAGTGGCTGGCGGCGGTGGATTGCTCGACCATCGCCGCATTCTGCTGGGTCATCTGGTCCATCTGGTTGACCGCCACATTGACCTCCGCCAGGGCGGTGGATTGCTCCTGGGCCGAGGCGGCGATTTCGGCCACCAGGCTGGTGATCTGCGAAACCTGGCCAACCACCCGCTGCAAGGCGTCGCCAGTCCGGCCGACCAGCTCGACGCCCTCCTTGACCTGTCGGGTCGAGGCCGAAATCAGGGCCTTGATCTCCTTAGCGGCCTCAGCGGAGCGCTGCGCCAGGGAGCGGACCTCGGACGCGACGACGGCGAAGCCCCGGCCGGCGTCTCCCGCCCTGGCCGCCTCTACGCCCGCGTTGAGGGCCAAAAGATTGGTCTGGAAGGCGATCTCGTCGATCACCCCGATGATCTGGCTGATCTTGTCGGCCGACTGCTCGATCCCGGACATGGCCGAGACGGCCTCGCCCACCACGGCTCCGGTCTGTTCGGCGTCCGCCTTGGCCTGGGTCACCACGGCGTTGGCCTGCTGGGCGCCCTCGGCGGTGCGACGCACCGTGGCGGTGATTTCGTCCAGGGCCGCGGCAGTCTCTTCCAAGGCGGCGGCCTGCTGTTCTGTCCGGCTGGCCATGTCGTCGGCCGCCTGGCCGATCTCGCTGGCCCCGGAGGTCATGCTCTCCGTGTTGGAGACGATCACCCGCATCGATTCCTGCAGCTGCCCCATGGCGGCGTCGAAATCCTGCTGAAGCCTTTGATATTCCTCGGGGAACTCGGCCTGGATCCGATAGGTCAGGTCGCCGGCGGCCAGGGCTTTGAGGCCCCTGGCGGTCTCTTCGACCACGAGGGACTGGATCTTGGCCGCTTCGGCCTTGCGGGCCTCTTCCTCGAGGCGGCCTTTTTCGGCGATGCCGAGATAAACAGAGATGACGAAGTCGATGTCGAGCATGGCGGCCTTGACCACCGCGCCCACCGTCCGCCCGATAGCGTCCCCGTCGTCCGGTTTGGCCCACCGTTTGCGATTGGCGACGTGGTCGGCGATCAGGGACTTGACCAGCTCTTCCAGGATGATCGCGTAGCCGCCGATGTACCAGCGCGGCTCCAGTCCGATGCGGGCGTGGACGGCGCCGATGCGCTCCACGCTCGCCACGTAGCTCTGGTCGAAAGCGCCGGCGGAGATGATGTCCCAGTGGACCTGTTGCGCGCCCTTGGCTTTGTCGATGTGGCTTTCGTCCCGGAACATCTTCGCCGCGCCCGGGAACCGGCGCGCCTGGGCGTAGAAGGCGTCGAGGGCGGCCGGCAGGGCCGTCTTCAGCGCCGGACCGGCCTCGGCCAGGGTGCGTCGCGAGGCGCTGTCCAACTGGATGAACGCGAGGCGTTCCTGCAAGTCCCGACCGTTTGTCATAGAGCCGTTCCCCAGCCTTCAAATGTAGCCAGCGCCTTAGGTGATCCTGGGTGATCCAGCATCCATCGCGGCTTCTGATGCATACTGGGGCCATTACATTAAAAAATACTTGAGGCTATTTGGGCGTCTAAGTATTATTGAGACAATGGACCGAGCAATTACACCGCTCACAACTATATGAATTCCAATCTGTGCCGACATAATGATTTGAATTGAAATCATATGCGCGCTTTGACGCAGTAGTTGTGGCGCGGGCGTGCACTAAGGGTAGTGCATTGAGGTTGTGATTCTCGCCGGATCGGGGCGCTATGGGGACCCTTAAGATGCCGACATTGACGCCGGGCGAGCGGCATGAGTTCGCCAGCGAACTCAGCGTCGCCGGTCGGATGTGGCGTGCGCTGTTGAACGAGCGCCTGAGGGACATAGACATGAGCCCGGCGCGATGGTCCGCCCTTTACTGGCTCTCACGATCTCCCGAAGGCGTCAGCCAGACGACTTTGGCGGATCTCGCAGGGGTGGAGCCGGCGACTTTGGTCCGGACCATCGATCAGCTTCAGGAGCAGGAATTGGTCGAGCGGCGTCCCTGCCTTTCGGACCGGAGGGTCAACCGGCTGCACCTGACGCCGGAAGCCTACCCGCTGGTCGCGCGGATGGGCGAAGTCGCCGATACGTTACGCCGCGAGCTGATGGCCGATTTTCCAGATGAGGAAGTGCGGATCTGCATAAATCTCATGCGGCGGCTGCGAGGACGGCTCGAGCACGCCAATGCATCCCCGAAGCGTCATGCGCGGCCGCGTCACGTCGCTGCTGCCTCAAGCAGTGAAGTAGACGTTGACTCGTCTCTGCGAAACGCCAGCTGAGGCCGCGCCAAGACGCTTTAGCTAATCGACGCCCATGGGCGAGTATCCGCAAGCTCGGGCCGGCTGCTCTAGGCCAACGCCGCGCGAACACCGCGAAGCAGCTTCATCGCTGCTCTAGCCTCTTCAGGATCGATCTCGCCCATGGCTTCGGCGCGGACCTCGTCGGCCACTTTGTCGATCTTGGCGATGATCGGGTGGGCGGCCTGCGTAAGGTGCAGCAGATTCACGCGGCGGTCGTGGGGGGAGGCGACGCGTTCAACCAGACCCTGCCTCTCCAGCAGGTCGATTGTGCGCACCAGCGTGCCCGGCTCGACCGCGGCGCGTTCGGCCAGAACGGTCTGGCTCACGCCGCCCTCGGCCTGCCAAAGCCAGTAAAGGGCGGCCCAGCAGGGCATGGTCATTTCGAAGGCCTTCAATCTCTCGCTCATCCGGCTGCGCCACAGCCGGCTGACCATCGCCAGCTCGCGGGCGAATTCGTGCCTTTCCGCGGCGCTCAAGGGGAAGGGGCCAATCGGCTGCAGGGCCATCGCGCTGCTCATGCTCATGCTCATATTCAAGGTCATCCAGATACGGTTCCATCCCGCGGCCGGACGCGCCGACAGGGGGCTAAATCGGGTCGGGGATTGCTGGGCCTATTGGGAGGCCGTGCGGCTCTCAGCGGCGGGGTCGTGCCCGCGGCCGTGGTTCGTCACTGCACCGCCATCATGACGGCCTCCGCGATATGGAGCGGGTTCGCGGCCTTGTTCAGCCAGCAGACGATCCCGGACCTCTTCGCCCTTTCGAAATTGGCGGTCTTGTCGTTGGCGGACACCACGATGATCGGCACGGTCTTGCCCTCGGGATGTGCGCGCACGCGCTCGATCAAGGTGAGTCCGTCCATTACCGGCATGTTGATGTCTGTGACGATGGCGTCCGGCGTGTTGGCTTCGAATCGATTCAGTCCGGCCTGGCCGTTTGACGCTTCGATTATGTCGAAGCCCGCGGCGATCAGCACGGCGCCCGCTATGGCGCGAATCCGTTCGCAATCATCGACAATGAGTACTTCCACGTGTTGCCCCCCGGCGGATGTCAGTCTGGGCCATTCCCCGCACAAAGACTGGATAGTGGTCGTACTTTTAAGCGGAAACACGAAAAGCGTCCTTAATCATCTATTACGTTGCAATACGTAGGGGGTCTTCCCGAGGTCTGGTGAGGCATACGTGTTTTTACGTATCGCCGTGTGCTCTGCTTTGGCGGATAATTGAAGCCTCAGGGAGTCTTGTACCGGTGAACGAGACGATCGTCAGGCTCATCCGCTCGACCAGAATGTGGGCCCTCGCTCGCGGCGTAGCCGTGGCGGTATCGGCAGGGGTCTTCGCCCTGGCTGTTCCAGCGACGATCCCGCACCTGTTCGTCCACTCGGTCTATCTGCTCGGAACGGCGGCGGCGGTGCTGTGTGCTGTCGTGGCCGGACCGTTCAGTACGCTTCTGGCCGCGGTGATAGTCGTAGCGGGCGCCGGCCGTCTCGACCGCCTCGCCGGCATTCCGCCCGGGGAGCAACTCGCCCGGTCGCTCTTTTTCATTGCGACGGCTGCTGTCTCTGCCTACGGGGCCCGCGCCATGCGGCTCTATCGGCATCGTTCGGCCCTGGCTTTGGCGGAGCTGGCTGAGCAGAAGGCTGTGCTGCAGTCGATCCTGGACACGGGTCCGGACGCCATGCTCGTCATCGACGGCGGCGGTGTCGTGTCCAGCTTCAGTCCCGCCGCCGAGCAGCTGTTCGGGTGGACAGCCGCGGAGGTGATCGGCTCCAATGTCAGCATGCTCATGCCCGCCCCGTACCAGGGCGAGCACAACGGATATATCGAGCGCTACTTAGGCACCGGCGAGCGACAGATCATCGGCAAGAGCCGCGAGGTGAAGGGCCTGCGCAAGGACGGGACGCACTTCCCGATGATGCTGCACGTGGGCGAGGTGCGCCTCGGCGACGAGCGGCAATTCACCGGCTTCATCCATGATCTGACCGCCCTCCAGGCCGCCCATGACCGCACCCAGGACCTGCGCGCTCAACTCACCCACGTCTGGAGCATGAACTCCCTGGGCGACATGGCCGCCGTCTTGGCGCACGAACTCAATCAGCCGCTGTCCGCGATCACCAACTATGTGCGTGGGGCGCGGACGATCGTATCGCGAATGGAATTAGAGGACGGAGACTTGCTCGAAGCCGTCGACCAGGCGGGCGCCCAAGCTATCCGCGCCGGTGAAATCATCCGGCGCATGCGCAGCCTCATCTCGACCAACGAAAACGACCACAAGCTCGAGAGCCTGGCGTCGCTGATCTCCGAGATCGACTTCATGGTGAACCTGCTGGCCCGGGACGCAGGCATCACGGTCCGTTATGACCTGTCGGAGGGCCCTGACGACGTCATGGTCGACCGTATCCAGATCCAGCAGGTGGTCAGCAATCTGGTGCGCAACGCCGCCGAAGCGTTGAGGGACCAGCGCGTCCGCGTGATCGAAATTAAGACGAAGCGGCAGCCTGGCGGCTGGCGGGTCAGCGTGGAGGATAGCGGGCCGGGGATAGCGCCTGAAATCGCAGACAGGCTGTTTTATCCGCTAGCTAGCAGCAAGAAACAGGGCATGGGGCTCGGGCTTTCCGTGTCGCGAGCGATAGTTGAACACCACCACGGAGAGCTGTGGGTCGAAAAGTCGCGGTTGGGCGGGGCTGCATTCTGCTTTAACCTTCAGGGGTAATACGTTCCGCGGGGGGAATGACAAACAGTGGACTTGACCACCTTTGTCGTTGATGACGATGAGCCTGCTCGGAATTCGCTGACGTTCCTTCTTCGGACCGAAGGGGTCCGGTGTCGCTCCTTTTCGTCTGGACCGAAGCTGCTGGCCGAGCTGCATCCTAACGACCGGGGCTGCATCGTCACCGATGTCCGCATGCCAGAGATGGACGGCATCGCCCTCGTCGAAGCCTTGCGCGGGATAGGCTGCCGCATTCCGGTGATCGTCATCACGGGCCATGCCGATGTGCCGCTCGCCGTCCGGGCGATGAAGGCCGGCGTTATCGACTTCATCGAAAAGCCTTTCGAGAGCGACACCATCCTGCGTGCGGTGCGTCACGCTCTGGAGCGGAGCCTTGAGTCGGGCCTGGAGGATTTCCGTCGGGAAATGATCGATCGTCGCGCCGCTCTGTTGACCGACCGCGAGAAGCAGGTCTGCGCCGCCATTGTCGAAGGCTTCTCCAACAAGGAGGTCGCCCTCACCCTCAATATCAGCCCCCGCACGGTGGAGATCTATCGCGCCAACGTCATGTCGAAGATGCAGGCCGACAGCCTGTCCGAACTGGTCCGGATGATGCTGGTCGCCAACGCGGCCTAAGGAACGCGCCGGGCTCAGGTCGCCGCTTTCGGAGCGCGTGTCCGCCGAAATGGGACGGTGGAGATAATTTCAATATCAATCATCTGTACCGCAACTATACCGTTGATGATTATTTGAACTTTCGCGGCATAATCTGTAATTCGGCCGATATTATCTTCCACGGTAAGGGAGTGTTCATGTAGATCCAGGTAATTGCTGCGGCCAGACGCGCTGGCGGCGATGGCCGGGCTTGCGCGCTATCTAGAAGGAATGCAGCAATGTTCGGCAAGAACGGAGACTCCGGGGCGAGCGCGGCGTGGGTGCTCAGGGCGCTCGACCGGTCGCTCGCCATCATCGAATTCGATCTGACCGGGAAGATCCTCACCGCCAACGCAAACTTCTGCGACGCCATCGGCTACAGCCTGGCCGAGATCCAGGGGCAGCATCACAGCTTGTTCATCGATGCGGACTACGCCCGCAGCGGCGAATACAAGGCCTTCTGGGCCAAGCTGGGCCGCGGGGAGTTCGAAGCCCAAGAATACAAGCGCATCGCCAAAGGCGGTAAGGAGATCTGGATCCAGGCGTCTTACAACCCGGTCAAGAACGCGCGGGGCGACGTGGTCAAGGTGGTCAAGGTCGCCACCGACATCACTGCCGCTAAACTGCGCAACGCCGAGTTCGAGAGCAAGCTCGCGGCGATCTCGCGCGTCCAGGCGGTGATCGAGTTCACCCCGACCGGCGAGATCTTGAGCGCCAACGAGAACTTCCTGAAGACCCTGGGCTACACCCTGGCCGAGGTGTCGGGCGGCCATCACCGCATGTTCGTCGAGCCGGCTTTTGGTCAGTCGATAGAGTACCAGGACTTCTGGCGCAGGCTGCAGGCGGGCGAGTTCGTCGCCGCTGAGTTCAAGCGCATCGGCAAGGGAGGCCGGGAAGTCTTCATCCAGGCCTCCTACAACCCGATCTTCGACATGAGCAACCGGGTGGTGAAGGTGGTCAAGTTCGCCACCGACGTCTCCGAACGGGTCCGGACCGTGGCCGAGATCGCCGCCGCCCTGGATCAACTCGCCCACAACAACCTCGAATACCGCCTCGAGAGGCCGTTCTCGGCCGACTTCGAGAAGCTGCGCGGCGACTTCAACGGCTCCCTCGGAAGCCTCCAGGCGGCCATGATGCGGGTGGCGGAGAGCGCCGACGCGATCCAGACGGGGGCTCAGGCCATTTCCGCCTCTTCCGACGATCTGTCGCAGCGGACGGAGCAGCAGGCCGCCAGCCTGGAGGAGACCGCCGCGGCCCTGGACGAGATCACCGCCACGGTGCGGCGCAGCGCCGAGGGGGCCAAGGAGGCTACCGAAGCGGCGTCAAGCGCCAAGGCGGAGGCGGTCAAGTCCGGCGAAGTCATGGGCGAGGCGGTCGCGGCGATGAGCGAGATCGAGCAGAGCTCGGGACAGATCGGCCAGATCATCGGGGTGATCGACGAGATCGCTTTCCAGACCAACCTCCTCGCCCTCAATGCGGGAGTCGAGGCGGCGCGGGCCGGCGAGGCGGGCCGCGGCTTCGCCGTCGTCGCCCAGGAGGTCCGGGCGCTGGCCCAGCGTTCCGCCGAGGCGGCCAAGGAGATCAAGACTCTGATCGCCTCCAGCACCGAACAGGTCAAACGCGGCGTCAAGCTGGTCGGCGACACCGGCGAGGCCCTGGGCGGCATCGCCGTCAAGGTGACCAAGATCGACGCCCTGATCGCCGAGATGGCCCAGTCCGCCCAGGAGCAGGCCACCGGCCTTGGTCAGGTCAATGTGGCCGTAAACCAGATGGACCAGGTCACCCAGCAGAACGCCGCCATGGTCGAGGAGGCCACGGCCGCGGCCTCCGGGCTGAGAAGCGAGGCGGACGGCATGGCCGACCTGATCGCGCAGTTCCAGACCGGCGCCCCGCGCGCCTCGGCCCGGCCGGCGCCGTCTCGTCCCAAGCCGGCCGTGGCAGGCCGCGACGCCCCCGCCGCCAATCCGGTTCGCCGGGCGCAGGCCAAGCTGGCCGTCAGCCTGCGGGCCGGCGGCGCGCAACCACAAAGCCAGGACTGGGAGGAATTCTGACATGGCCGAGCCAGACCAAGCCGCCGACCTCATTCTCGAGCTGATCTCGTTCGAGATCGCCGACCAGGAGTTCTGCATCGACATCCGCAACGTGCGGGAGATCCGGGGATGGACTCACGCGACTCCTATCCCCCAAACGCCCGATTTCGTCCGTGGCGTGATCAACCTCCGCGGCGCGGTGATCCCGGTCGTCGATCTGCGCAACCGGCTCGGGCTGGGGCGAACCGAGGCCACCTCGCGCCATGTGATCGTCGTGCTGCAGCATGAGGATTGCGTCGCGGGCCTGCTGGTCGACGGGGTGCAGGAGACCTTCCAGGTCGCTTCCAACCTGATGCAGCAGCCGCCGCGGATGGATGGCCAATCGGCCAACGCCTTCGTCGACGGCATCCTGCCCATCGAGGGGCGCATGCTCAGCCGCCTCGTGGTCGGGGCCCTGTTCCCGCACTTTGAACAGCAGGCGGCCTGACCCGGGATGGCGTGAGGACAGGGCGATGCTGAAGGGCGTTCATTCCCGGCTCGGCCTCGCCGCCCGGCTGAGGCTGATCGCCTCGGCCCTCTGCATCCCCCTCGCCCTGGCCCTGGCGATCCATGTCGGCGAGGTCGGGCGGAGGATAGGCGCAGCTCAGCGCGAGTTGGACGGCGTTCGCCAGATGGAGGCGGTCTGGCGGGCGCTCGCTCAGGGCGGGCCGGTCCCGGCCAGCGTCGGGCGAATCGGCGTCGCCGACCCCTTGGCCGCGCTGCGAGCGTCTCCGCCGCAAGGTCGGCTGGACCGGGGCCTTGTTCTGCTTCAAGCCTTGGCTGACGGTTCCGGCCTGACACTCGATCCCGATCTCGACACCGCCCACCTCCAGGCCGTGGTCGTCGCCGGCCTGCCCGACATGCTGCGGGCCGCCACCGAACTGAAAGCCGCCTTGCGCCTTGCGGAAACCCAGCAGCGGGTCCTCGCCCTTGATCATCTCGCGGTCGCCGCCGCTCGGACAAGTCAGTCGCTGCGGGGCGTGCTGACGAACAGCCGCGACGCGAGCACGCGCTTGGCGCTTGCCGATCAGCCGCGCCGGCTGACATCCCTGGTGGCGGTCGCGCGTGACGAGGCCGCTGGCCTGCGCGGCGTGCACGTGAGGGGTGGGGCCAAGGCGCGCGAGGCTGAGATCGGACGAGCCTGGCTCGCCGCCCGGGCGGAGCTGGAGCGATTGCTGGCCTTACGGGTGCATCGGCTCGTCTGGGGCGGGATGGCGGAGCTCGGCGCTATCCTCGCCTGCCTCTTGGCCGGCGCAGCCCTTGTCCATGCCATAGGCCGGGGGCTGACGCGGCGCATCTCCGGCCTGGCCGCCGCCGCGGACGATCTCAGCCGCGGGGAGAGCGAGGTCGAGATCCCCTGGCTCGGCGATTCCAACGAAACCGGCCAGCTGGCACGGAGCCTGTCGGCGTTGCAGACCACCGCCGCGGCCCAGGCGCAGCTGTACGCCGCGACCGAAGCCGAACGGGTAGCCGCCGTCCGGCGAGGCCAGGAGGCCGAGGCGGCCTCGCGCGCCCAGGCCCAGGCGCATGCTGACGCCGGCGCCGCCTTTGGACGCGGCTTGGCGGACATGGCGCAAGGACGGCTTGCGACGCGGATCGAGGCGGCGGTTCCAGCTGAATACGCCCCTCTCAAGCGCGATTTTAATGTCATGGCCGCCAGGCTCGAAGGCGCCCTGTCCGATGCCGTCGCTATCGCCGGGGCCCTTGGCGAAGGCGCGGGCCAGATCGCCGAAGCGTCTGATCACCTGGTAAGACATGGCCGCACCCAGGTCGCCGGCTTGGATCACACCGCCAGGGTCCTCGCTGAGGTCGCGGTGACGGTCGGCGCCGCCGGGGACGGGGCCGGCCTGGCCCGAGCCGCGATTACCTCCGCCCGACGCGAGGCGGAACGCTTTGGGACGGTCATCCAAGGCGCAGCCAGGGCCATGGACGACATCCACGGCTCGTCGCTCAAGATCGGCGAGATCATAAAGGTGATCGATGAGATCGCCTTCCAGACCAATCTCCTGGCCCTCAACGCCGGCGTCGAGGCGGCGCGGGCAGGTTCCGCTGGACGGGGTTTTGCGATCGTCGCCCAGGAGGTGAGGGCCCTCGCACAACGGTCGACCGGCGCGGCCAGGGAGATGAAGGGCCTGGTGTCGGCGAGCGCCGCCCAGGTGGAGCAGGGCGTCAGGCTTGTCACCGAGGCCGATGACGTCCTGCTCGGCGTCCTCGGTGAACTCAGCGAGATCGAAGGCCTAATGGGCGGCGTGTGCGCAGCGGTGGCGGACCAATCCGACGGCCTGTCCCGGGCTGACATGGCTATAGGGCGGATGGATCAGCTCGCCAGGCAGGGCGCCGCGGTGGCGCAACGGTCGTTGGACGCTGCCCGTAAGCTGCAAGATAACGTCCCGAACCTCTTGGATCTGACGGCCAAGTTTACCCTCGCTTCGGATGGGCGCGGCGCTCTCAACGCCTCGTACGCACCGGGCCCCGCCTTTGCGGTGAAACCTTAGGCGCGCAAAGTGCGTCGTTTGCGCCTGTGTTGGTACAACCAGACGATATTGACGACCTGCCTGTTCAGACGCCCGAAGCCTCCTCGTCCGCGACCGCCTGACACTGCTCGGCCGGGGCCGGCGCCGGGTCGGAGTCGTCCTGCCGCAGGTAGAACATGGGGCGGGCCACATCGATCACGGCGCGATGCTCGGTCATCAGGTCCTGGCCGATGATCCCGTGGATCGGCCCTTTCGACAGGCGGCTCAGGGCCGTCTGGAGCTGAGACAGGTCGGCCACCATCAGGTGGCTCTGGCGGATTTCCGACGTGCCGATCCGCAGGGTGTCGATCCGGGAGCGTGTCGTCCGCATGCCGCCGCCGAGGCCGATGGCGGCGCCGGCCACGCCGCGCTGGGGCGTCAGGCCGAAGTCTTCGGCGTAGGCGGCGTGGA
>NCED01000128.1 GCA_002280485.1 Caulobacterales bacterium 32-69-10 | reverse complement strand
CGCGCGTCTGGAGAGCTAAAGAGAAATCGGCCTCAGGATGAAATTTTCATCCCCGATGCGTATTTGCGCGACTGTTTTTGGCGTCCAATCCCCTCAACGACGCCGCCGCAGGGTTCTTTCTACCATAAATCGTGCATCCGCGGTTGCGCCGCAACATTCGACGAGGCATAAGAGCGCCAGTTCGAAAGGTCTCTGCTTGCCCCACCGCGCCGCCATCGCTGCGATCCTGAGCCCCGCGCAAGCGGCGGCCGATCTGCGCGTGCTGTCGCTGGGCGTACTCCTTCTCTCGGTAATTCTCATTCCGCTTAGCCAAGCGGTGTGGATGCCTGCGACCTGACCTGAACCCAGCCAGTTTCGCCCATTCACCCCGCTCCGGCTCCGGACGCGGGGTTTTTCTTGTGCCCAGCCCAACACCGACAGGCAAGAAGTTCCAAAATCACAATGACGACGCCTTCTGACAGCACGAAACAACCCAACAGCCGCTCGGCGGCCGTCACCCAGGGCCCGAACCGGGCTGCGGCGCGGTCCTATCTGCGCGCGGCGGGGATGAAGGACGCCGATTTCGACAAGCCGATGATCGGCATCGTCAACACCTGGTCGACCGTCACCCCCTGCAACATGCACCTGGACCGTCTGGCCAAAGACGTGCGGGCCGGGATCGTCGCCGCAGGCGGCTATCCGGTCGATTTCAACACCATCGTCGTCACTGACGGCATCTCCATGGGCACGGCGGGGATGAAGGCCTCGCTGATCAGCCGCGAAGTCGTCGCCGATTCCATCGAACTGGCCATCGAGGGGCATCAGCTGGACGGCGTCGTCTGCATCGTCGGCTGCGACAAGACGATTCCCGCCGCGGCCATGGCCCTGGCCCGCATGGATATCCCCGGCCTGGTCTATTACGGCGGCACCATCCTGCCCGGCGTCATCGGCACGAAGGAAGTCTCGGTCCAGGAAGTGTTCGAGGCCATCGGCGCCCACGCCGCCGGTTCGCTGGACGATGCGGGCCTGAAGGCGGTCGAGAGCGCGGTCTGCCCCGGCGCCGGCGCCTGCGGCGGCCAGTTCACCGCCAACACCATGGCCATGGCCCTGTCGATGATGGGGATCAGCCCCATGGGCGCCAATGACGTGCCCGCCGTCGACCCGGCCAAGGGCGCGGAAGGCGAGCGCTGCGGCCGCCTGATCGTCGAGCGCGTCTTCGCCGGAGACACCGCCCGCAAATACATCACCCGCGCCAGCCTGAAGAACGCGGCCATCGCCGTCTCGGCCTCGGGCGGATCGACCAACGCCGTCATGCACCTGACCGCCATCGCGGCCGAGGCGGGCGTCGATTTCGGCGTCGAGGACTGCCACCAGGCCTGCGTCGAGGCGCCGGTCATCT
>NCED01000127.1 GCA_002280485.1 Caulobacterales bacterium 32-69-10 | reverse complement strand
CCGCACCGTCATCGATTCCGGCCAGAGCCTGCTGCGGCTGCTGACCGACGCCCTGGACATGTCGCGCGCCTCGGCCGGGATGCTGACCCTGGAGGAAGAACCGCTGGACCTGAGCGCCGTCGCCTTCGACATCGACGCCCTGTGGCGGCCGCGCGCCGAGGAGAAGGGCCTGAACCTGACCGTCCGCACCGATCTTGAGGCCGGTCCCTGGGTCCGGGCGGACGGCATGCGGGTGAAACAGCTGCTGAACAACCTGGTCGGCAACGCCCTGAAATTCACCCAGACCGGCGGCGTGGTCGCCACCCTGGTCAGCCGCAGGTCCGACACGGGCCTGAACGTGGAACTGGCCGTGGACGACAGCGGCCCCGGCGTGCCCGAGGCGGCGGCGGCGACCATCTTCGACCCCTTCAATATCGGCAAGGCCGGACGCGAGGGCGCCGGCGCCGGACTGGGGCTGGCCATCTGCCGCCAGATCGCCGAACGGATGGGGGGAAGCATCGGCCTGGGCGTCTCGCCTTTGGGCGGGGCGCGGTTCCAGGTGCTGCTGCCGCTGACCGCCTGCGCCGCCGACGAGGGGGCCGTCGGTCCGGTCATGGCCGAGCCCACGCCGCACGACACCCTGCATGTGCTGGTGGTCGACGACAACGCCACCAACCGCTTCGTCGCCGCCAAGCTGCTGGAGATGTTCGGCTGCACCGCCGAGATGGCCGAGAACGGCCAGGAGGCGCTGGACGCCGTCCAGGCCCGCCCGTTCGATCTCGCCCTGATGGACATCAAGATGCCGGTGATGGACGGAGTCGCAGCCACCCGCGCCATCCGCGCCCTGCCCGGCCCGGCCTCGCGCCTGCCGATCCTGGCCCTGACCGCCAACGCCGAGGAAGGCGACGAACTGGACTATATCGCCGCCGGCATGAACGGCGTGGCCCAAAAGCCGATCCAGCCCGACGCCCTGCTGAACGCCATCCGCCTGGTGCTGGCGGCGGTTCAGACAGCCGCCGTGCCGCAAGCCGCCTGATCCGCCGCCTGGCCCGTCCCCGGGCCAGCTCTGGTCCTGAAACGAAGAACGCCCGCCCCGGAAAACCGGAGCGGGCGTTGATCTTTTCGAACGCGGACGGGCCTTGGCCCGGCGCCCTTAGGCCAGGGCGGCGCGAACCTTGTCGGCGACGGCCTTGAAGCCCGCACCGTCAGCAGCGATCGAGGCCAGGACCTTGCGGTCCAGTTCGATGCCGGCCTTGTTCAGGCCGTTGATGAACTGGCTGTAGGTGAAGCCTTCGATACGCGCGGCGGCGTTGATGCGCTGGATCCACAGGGCGCGGAAGTTGCGCTTCTTGGCGCGACGGTCGCGATAGGCGTATTGCCCGGCGCGGTCGACGGCGGCCTTG
>NCED01000126.1 GCA_002280485.1 Caulobacterales bacterium 32-69-10 | reverse complement strand
CTACAACAGCCGCGAGATCGTGGCCGGCGACCTGTTCCTGGCCCTGAAGGGCGCGCGCGACGGGCATGAGTTTGCGGCGAACGCCTTTGCGGCGGGCGCTGCGGCGGCCCTGGTCGAACATCCTGTCGAGGGCGGGGCCTATGTCGTCGTGCCCGACACCCTGCACGGGCTGGAGGCGCTGGGCGTCGCCGCGCGCGAGCGGGCGCCCCATGTGAAGCGCGGCGCGGTCACCGGCAGCGTCGGCAAGACCAGCGTGACCCAGGCGATCAAGGCGGGGCTGGATCTGGCCGGTCCGGCTCATGCTTCGATCAAGAGCTACAACAACCATATCGGCGTGCCGCTGACCCTGGCGCGGATGCCGGTCGAGACCCGGCGCGCCGTGTTCGAGATCGGCATGAATGCGCCGGGCGAGATCGCGCCCCTGTCGCGCTTCGTCGCGCCCCACGCCGCCTGTGTGACCACGGTGGGGCCGGTCCATATCGAGGCCTTCGCCGACGGTGAAGCGGGGGTGGCGCGGGAAAAGGCGTCCATCTTCCAGGGGCTGGTTTCCGGCGGCACGGCGGTGGCGAACGGCGATGTGGCCTTCGCCGGCGTCCTGTGCGACGCGGCCAGGGCGGTCGGGGCGCGGCTGGTGACCTTTGGAACTGATGCGGGCCATGACGCCCGCCTGCTGGACTTCCGCCCGGACGCCGAGGGCGCCACGGTCGCCGCCGAACTGTTTGGCAAGTCGCTGGAGTACCGACTGGCTCAGTCGGGCGCCCACTGGGGCCTGAACAGCCTG
This sequence comes from Caulobacterales bacterium 32-69-10, assembly GCA_002280485.1. Next base: position 623 of record NCED01000126.1, on the reverse strand, counting down.
TGCGTTCTGCTGATGCTGGACGCCCTCGACGTCGAACTGGACACGGGGCTTCAGGCCCTGGCGGGGTTCCAGCCGCTGGCGGGGCGGGGGCAGACGCGCATCGTCGCCGTGCCGGGCGGCGCCTTCACCCTGATCGACGAGAGCTACAACGCCAATCCCCTGTCGATGACGGCCGGGTTCAAGAGCCTGGGCGCCCGCCCGACGGCCGGCCGCCGGATCGTGGTCCTGACCGACATGCTGGAGCTGGGCGACCAGAGCCCCGCCCTGCACGAGGGTCTGGCCCAGCCCATCGAGGCCGCGGGCCTGGATCTGGTCCATGCGGCGGGCTCCGAGATGCGGCGCCTGTACGACGCCCTGCCTGCCGCGCGACGCGGTCTGTGGCGCGAAACCGCGGCCGAACTCGCCGCCGAGGCGTCCATGCTGGCGGCGGCCGGCGATATCGTCATGGTCAAGGGATCGAACGGATCCAAGGCGTCCCTGGTCGCCAAGGCCCTGGCCGAGCTGCAGACCGCCTCCTCAAGCCCCGACGCGCCGCGCGCGACCCGATAGAGACCCCCGCATGTTCTACCTTCTGTATCTCTATTACGCCGACGTCGCGCACCAGTATCCGCTGCTGAACCTGA
>NCED01000072.1 GCA_002280485.1 Caulobacterales bacterium 32-69-10 | reverse complement strand
GACCATGAGGTCCGTGATCGAACGGACGCCCGAGTGCAGCACCTGGTCGGCCATGCCGAAGGCCTCCGCGAAGGTGGTCTTCTCGTTGGCGATGCGGAAGAGGTTCTGGTTGGGGATGACGATCAGGGTGTCGACGTAGCGCTGCAGGTCGCTGACGCCCTGGTCGGCCAGGCGCATGCGGTGGCGGCCCTCGAACATGAAGGGCTTGGTGACGACGCCGACGGTGAGGATGCCGCGCTCGCGGGCCGCCTTGGCGATGATCGGCGCGGCGCCGGTGCCTGTGCCGCCGCCCATGCCGGCGGTGATGAAGACCATGTGGGCGCCGTCGAGGTGCTCGTCGATCTCGGGGATCGATTCCACGGCGGCCGACTGGCCAACTTCCGGGTGGGCGCCGGCGCCCAGGCCCTGGGTGATCGACACCCCGAGCTGGATGCGGCGGTCGGTCTTGGCGAAGGCCAGCTGCTGGGCGTCCGTGTTGGCGACCACGAACTCGACGCCCAGAAGGCCGGCGTCGATCATGTTGTTCACGGCGTTGCCGCCGGCGCCGCCGACGCCGAACACGACGATACGAGGCTTGAGTTCAGTGGCGCGGGGCGCCGAAAGATTGATCGCCATGGGCTTCATTCCTAGACCACCGGACCTTCGTGATCGCGCCGCGCTCCCCGCCGCCGAGGCATGCGCCGCCCTGAAGGTCGATAAGTGCGCCGTCATCCTTAATCCGCAGTTAACCGTCTTAAGACGAGTCGGCCGCGCGTCACCCCGTGGATGAGCGGAATTTTCTGATTCGGTTGAGGAATTTCCACTTGCCCCTCAGCCGCGACGATTCGGACACGTACGGAATCGTTAACGCGGCGGCGCCCGCCAGGGTTGAGAAGCTTGGCCTTAAACGCCGGATCGGCAGGATTTTTAGAGATTCTCCCGCAGCCAACCGGCCGCGCGGTTGAGCACGCCGACGCGCGCCTCTCCGTCGCGGACGGAGCGAGGGCCGCCGAGGATCCGGCTGGCGACGGCCTCGCGGGGGCCGAAGGCGGCGCGGTGCAGGACGCCAGCGGCGGCGCAGAACGCCGGGCCGGAGGCGGCTTCGGCCAGGTGCGGGGCTCGGCGGGGCCGGCCCAGGCGGACAGGGCGGTCGCCGGCGCCGGGATCGTCGCCGCGCGGCGGCGCCTCGATCATCTCGCGGTCCTCGTTGGCCGAGGCGATGGCCGAGCCGTGCAGGGTCTTGATTCGCTCGGCGCCGGCCAGGGTGGTGGACAGGCCGCGGGCCACGTCGGCGGTGACGTGGGCGCCGCCGACCGCGAGAGAGTCGACGTGCACCAGGGAGCCCCCGGCGAAGACGGCGGTGGAGGTCGAGCCGCCGCCCATGTCTATACAAATGCAGCCGAGGTCCATCTCGTCGTCCTCCAGCGCGGCCAGGGCCGAGGCGAAGGGGGCGGCGACGACGCCTTCGAGCTGAAGGTGGGCCAGCTCAAGGCAGTGGCCCAGGGTGTTGAAGGCGGCCTCGTCCATGGTGACGACCAGCAGCTCGAGGCCCAGCTCGCGGCCGAACATGTCGCGCGGATCGCGCACGCCCCTGGCGCCGTCGACAGACCAGCCGATGGGCAGCAGGTGGATGGCCCGGCGGCCCGGGAAACGGGCCTGGGCCAGGGCCATGTGCAGGGCGCGGCTGAGGTCCTGGTCGCCGATGGGACGGGCGCCGAGCGAGACCCCGGCGCGGACCCGGTGGCTGGCCAGCTGCCCGCCGGCGGTGGTGAGGGTGACGGCGGAGACCGAGACCCCCGCCATGGTCTCGGCGCGCTCCACGGCCTGGGCCACGGCCTGGGCGGCCTCCTCCATGTTGACGATGGCGCCGCCGCGCACGCCCCGGGCGCGGACGTGGGCCACGCCCGCCACCTGGATGGTGCGGTCCTGCTCGCCGTCGGGGCCCATGCGCTGGGAGCCGTCGGCCTTCATGATGAAGCAGCCGATCTTGGAGGCCCCGAGATCCACGGTCGCCACCAGCGACGGACGAGCCGCGCCCCTGACCTTCAACCCATCCCGGGCCTCAAGACGATCCTGCAGCCGCGACATCAATCAGCCCCTACAAACCCCAGCCCCGCGAGGGGCGACTAAAAATATCAGGCCCCGGCGTCTTCCGCCGACGTCCGCGGGCGCACCGCGATCATCTGCGGGTCGCGCAGGTCGATCCGCGCGAACCCCAGCTCCAGCAGGCGCGAGCGCTGGTCGAGCTGGTCGAGCTGGATCAAGGCGGCGTCCTCGCCGGTCGCCGGCAGCTGGATCAGCCCGCCGTCCTTCAATCGAATGTCCCAGCGGCGGCCGTCGACGCGGACCAGGGCCTCCAGGCGCTTGGTCAGGGCGGGCCGGGTCTGCACCAGGGGCAGGATGGCGGCGGCCGCCTCGGCCGCGCCCTGCCCCACCACCAGCGGCAGGTCGGGGAAGCGGCCAGGATCGGCCTCGGGAATGACGTGGCCCTCGGGGTCGACCACGCTGGTGACGCCGCCCGACTGCCACACGGCCAGGCGCGGGCGCTCATCGACGGTGACCAGCAGGGTGTCGGGCAGCAGGCGCGATACCGAGGCGCCGGAGACCCAGCCGACGCTTTCGGCCCGGTCGCGCAGGGCCACGAGGTCGAGGCCGAGGATCGGCGTGGCGCCGGCCACGCCCAGGGCCTGGCGGATATAGGGGTCGGAATAGGCCGAGGCGCCCTTGATCTCGATGCGGGCGACCCGGAAGCCGATGGCGCCCATGCGGTTGTCGAGGCCGTGGCCGATCGCCGAAACCAGGGCCTGGGCCCGGCCGCCGGTGGCCAGCATCAGCACCAGGCCGGCCGCGAACACGCTGCAGGCCCCGGCCAGGGCGACCTGGGGCTTGAGGCCCACGCCGGAGGCGCCGCGCAGTTTCGCGGGCGCGTAGGCCGGCGCCTTGCCCCGGCCGCCGCGCGCCTTCTTCCCTTGAGAGGCCCCGCGCATTACCGCGGGCATGAAGCGTCTTCCACGATCCAGAGCACCAGTCTGTCGAAGTCCATGCCCAGATGAGCGGCCTGCTCTGGCGCGAGCGAGGTCGGCGTCATGCCGGGCTGCGTATTGACCTCCAACAGCACCAGATCGTCCTTAACGTCGTCATAACGCAGGTCAGATCGGCTAACGCCCCGGCAACCTAATGCCGCGTGCGCGGCCTCGGACATGCGCAGCGCCGCCGCTGTCACCGCCGGCGGCAGGTCGGCCGGAACGACGTGGATCGAGCCGCCCTCGCCGTATTTGGCGTCGTAGTCATAGAAGCCCGAGCGGGGCACGATGTCGGTCACCGTCAGGGCGCGCGGCCCCCCCGCCTCGCCCACGACGGCCACCGCCAGCTCGCGGCCGGCGATATAGGGCTCGACCATCACCTCGTCGCCCAGGCTCCAGTCGGATGCGGCGACTTCCTGCGGCGGACGGTTGGCGCCCTCCATGACGATGAAGACCCCGACCGAGGACCCCTGGGCGTTCGGCTTGACCACATAGGGGGGCGGGATGACGTGGTCGCGTGCGACATCATGTCGGTCGAACAGGCCGCCGCCAGGCACCCGCACGCCGGCCGCGGCCAGCACCGCCTTGGCCTTGGCCTTGTCCATCGCCAGGGCCGAGGCCAGCACGCCCGAGTGGGTGTAGGGGATGGCCAGGGTCTCCAGCACGCCCTGGACGCAGCCGTCCTCGCCCCATTCCCCGTGCAGGGCGTTGAAGACGATGTCCGGCTTCAGTTCGGCCAGGCGCTGGGCCACGTCGCGGCCGGCGTCCACCCGGCTGACCGTGGCGCCCAGCCGTTCAAGCGCATCGGCGCAGGCCGCGCCCGAGACCAGGCTCACGTCCCGCTCCGGTGAGAGACCGCCGAGGAGGACGGCGACGTGGCGACCGGCGAGAGGCTTGGACATGAGGCGCGACTCCATGAGGGACGCGCTGTTCTAGGGCCAGGACGCGCCGAGTGAAACGGCGGGCGGTGGGGCGGAAAGTCTCGCCCTAGGCCGCCTTGTTCAGGATGGCGGCCCGAGGCAGTTCGACCCAGAAGCGCAGGCCGCCAAGGTCGGAGTCCTCGACCCCCATACGGCCGTTCTGCAGGCTGGCCATTTCTCGGCAAAGGGCCAGCCCCAGGCCCGCGCCCTCGACCTGGCCGTTCTCCTGGCCCAGGCGCTCAAAGGCGTTGAAGAGGGCGTGGCGCTGCTCGGCCGGCACGCCCTGGCCGTTGTCGGCGACCTCGAAACGGATGGCGCCGGAGGGGGCGCGGCGGGCGGTGATGCGCACCACCGGCGGCCGGCCGCCGTACTTGGCCGCGTTGACCAGCAGGTTGACGAGGATCTGGCGCAGGCGGAGCGGGTCCGCGATCACCTCGACCGCGTCCACGTCGCAGGTCGGGGCGTCGAGGACCGCGGACAACTGGCTGGTGCGGAAACGGGCGAGATGGACCGCCGTGCGGATGGCCTCGCCCACCTGCACCGGCTCCAGCCGGACCGAGGCCTTGCCCGATTCGATGGCGGCGGTGTCAGTCAGGTCGCGGGCCAGGGCGTCCACCTCAGCGCCGGTGATGGTGATCTGGTTCAGGGCGTCGCGCTGCTGGTCGGTGAGGGCGCCCATCCGCCCGTCACGGAGCAACTCGGCCAAGGTCGTGACGCCGGAGAGGGGGGAACGGATCTCATGGCTGACATAGGCCAGGAGGCGGCTCTTGAGGGCGTTCAGCTCCTCGGCCTTGGCCCGGCGCTCGTCGAGCTCCATGGCGTACCGCTCCAGCCGCTGCAGCAGGGCCGACACCGGCAGAACGGTGAACACCATCGTCGCCAGCAAGACCTGGATCACAAAGGTCCGGTCGACCGAGACGAGGTTGGCCACCGTCGCGGGTCCACGCCCCAACATCGTCGCCGCCACTGCGACGACGGAGGTCAGGACCACCGCGGTGACGCCGCCGAGCTCCCGGTGGGTCATTGCGCCGACGACCAGAAACGGCGCCAGCATGAACAGCGCCGGAGCGTGGCTCTGCAGCAGAATGCCCAGGGCTCCGAGCAGCACGACCGTCTGACCGGACGCGAAGTACAGCCAGCCCCTACGGGTGGTGGGCCGCGCCTGACTGCGCCCCACGGTCAAGGCGAAGCAACCGATGATCGCCATGCCCAGCCCGACGCCGAAGGCCCAGCGCACGAACACCTCTCCGGGGTTCGAATCGGGTACGCCGAACGCGAAGACGGCGGCCGCGGCGGCGGCGGTCGCGATGGGCGCGCCGAGGAGCGGGACCATCAGGAAGGCGAGAAAAGAGCGCGGGCTCTCGATCGGGGGACCGATCCGGCGCACCACCGCCAGGGCCAGGCCCATGTTGGCGATATTCAGCAGCGGCAAGACGATCGCCAGCCACAGGGGCGAGCCCCAGACCACGTTGGCGGCCATCATCGCAAAGCCTGTCAGGGCGACGATCGCAACCCGCTCGGCCTTGAGCCGCCCCCAGCGGACGGCGAAGGCGACGGCCAGCGCGTCCATCGGCCAGACCACCGACACGGCGTCGATCTGCCGAGTCAGGGCCATCGACCCCCAGGCCAGCGCGCCCATGAGGGCGGCGAAGGCGAGGATCAGACCGAAGCGGCTAAGTCGAGTAGTCGTCATAAGGGCAAGCTAGGGCGAACCTCTGATAGCGAGGTTAATCTGAGGCGCGACCGATGCGTTTGATCTCCCAATCGAGCTGAAGCCCCAGCTTGCGCTTGACGTCGCGGCGCACCGCCTCGCCGAGCGCTTCCAGCTCGGCGGCGGTGGCCTCGCCGGTGTTGATCAGGAAGTTGGAATGGAGCGGGGAAAACATCGCCCCGCCCACCGGCTTGCCGCGCCATCCGGCCTCGTCGACCAGCTTCCAGGCCGAATGGCCGGGCGGGTTCTTGAAGGTCGAGCCGCCGGTCTTTTCGCGGATGGGCTGTGTCTGTTCTCGCCGCGCGGTGATGGACAGCATGCGCTTGGTCACCTCGGCCGCGTCGTCGGGCACGCCGCGGAACAGGGCGCCGGTGAAGATCGTCCCGGTCTCGGCCGCCGTGGCCGACTTGCGGTAGGAAAAGCGCATCTGGGCGTTGGTGAAGGTGACGGGCTCGCCCTGGCGGGTCAGGCCGTAGGCCTCGACCAGCACGTCCTTGGTCTCCTGGGTGTAGCAACCGGCGTTCATCACCAGGGCCCCGCCCACCGTGCCCGGCACGCCGGTGTAGAACTCCAGCCCGGCGATCCCGGCGGCGGCGGCGGCCTTGGAGACCTGGGCGTCCAGGGCCGCGGCGCCGGCGCGGATCAACCCGCCCTCCAGCGCCTTGACCTCAGCGAAGGCGCGGCCCAGCCGGATCACCACCCCTTCGACGCCGCCGTCGCGGACCAGGGTGTTGGAGCCGACCCCCAGCATGGTGACGGGGATGGATGCCTCCAGGCCCTTGAGGAAGGCGGCGAGATCGGCCTCGTCGGCGGGCAGGAACAGCACGTCGGCCGGCCCCCCGACGCGCAGCCAGGTGAAGGGCGCGAGGGCCTCGTCGCGGACGATCCGCCCACGGACTTCAGGGAGGGTGTCGCGCCAGTCGGTCATAAGTTTGCGCCATCCCAACCAACACCGCTCATCCCCGCGGAAGCGGGGACCCAGATCTTTGGCTGGGACTGCGGCGGTTCGAACTGGGTGCCCGCTTCCGCGGGGATGAGCGGTGTGGGGTTCACTGCAACGCCTCCAACTGCGCCGGCAGGGCGTAGGCCCAGGTGGTGATGTCGCCGGCGCCGAGGAGCACGACGAGGTCGCCGGCTCTCGCCTCCTGGGCGACCAGGGCCGGCAGGGCGCTGGGGCTCTCCAGGGGCAGGGCGCGGCGGTGGCCGGCGCGGCGCAGGCCCTCGACCAGACTATCGCGGCTGACGCCCTCCATCGGGGCCTCGCCGGCGGCATAGACGTCGGCGACCAGCACCACGTCGGCGTCGTTGAAGCAGCCGCAGAACTCGGCGAACAGGTCGTTCAGGCGCGAATAGCGGTGGGGCTGAACCACGGCGATCACGCGGCCGCCGGCGTCCTGCATGTCGCGGGCGGCCTTGAGTACGGCGGCGATCTCGACCGGGTGGTGGCCGTAGTCGTCGACGACGGTGATCCCGGTGGCCTTGCCGGTGACGGTAAAGCGGCGCTTGACCCCGCCAAAGCCGGCCAGGCCCGAACGGAGCGCCTCGGGCGTGACCCCCAACTCGCGGGCCACGGCGATGGCGGCCAGCGCATTGAGCACATTGTGGCCGCCGGGCATGGGCAGGTGCAGCCCCTCCAGCATCAGGGGTTCGCCGTCGCGGGGGGTGACCTGGACGTCGAAACGGGCGCCGTCCGGGCCCTGGGTGACGTTGAGGGCGCGGACCTCGGCCTGGGGATTGGTCCCGTAGGTGACCATGCGCCGGTTCTCGACCCGCCCGATAAGGGCCTGGACCTCGGGGTGGTCGAGGCAGACCGCGGCGAAGCCGTAGAAAGGGATGTTCTCCACGAAGTCGCAGAAGGCCTGTTTGACCTTCTCGAAG
>NCED01000125.1 GCA_002280485.1 Caulobacterales bacterium 32-69-10 | reverse complement strand
GGTGGACGAGGAGGTGATGTAGAGCATGTCCTCGACGCCGTTCACCTCCTGCTCGATGGGGGCGGCGACGGTTTCGGCCAGGGTCTCGGCCGAGGCGCCGGGATAGGAGGCGTTGATGGTGATCGTCGGCGGCGCGATCTCCGGATACTGCGACAGGGGCAGCAGCGGATAGGCGAAGACGCCGATGATGGTGATCACCACCGAGATCACGGCCGCGAAGATCGGCCGGTCGATGAAGAAACGGGATATGTTCATGGCTTAGTCGCCGGTGGAGAGGCTGTTGGCGAACGAGCCGTTCGAGGCCGGAGCCGCCTGGGTGACCGGGGCGTCCGACGCCTGTTCGGCGACGGGGGCGATACGGCCGTTCTTGGGCGTGACCTTGGAGCCCGGCTGGGCGGCGCGTTGGAGACCGGCGATGATCACGCGGTCGTTCGGGGCCAGGCCCGACTTGATCACGCGCAGACCCTGGACGATCGGGCCCAGCTGGACGGCCTTGGCCGTGACCGAGCCGTCGGCGTTGACGACCGAGACGACGCGGCGCGACTGATCCGTGCCGATGGCGGAATCCGGGACCAGAAGGGCGTCATAGGAGCCGGCGCCCGCGACCTGGGCGCGGCCGAACAGGCCGGGACGCAGGAAGCCGTCGGCGTTCGGCACGATGGCGCGCATGCGGATGACGCCAGACGACGTGTCCAGCGCATTGTCCGAGAAGTCCAGACGACCGGTGCGGGTATAGCCGCTCTCGTCCTGCAGACGGATGCGAACCGGGGCGCCGTTGGCGGCGCCGCCGTCCCGCAGATATTTCAGCAGGACCGCTTCCGACCCGTCGAAGACGAAGTGGATCGGACCGCCCGAGATGATGGTGGTCAGGACGTCGCCTGCCGAAGAACCGCCGGCGACCAGATTGCCCGGATCGACGCGGCGATCCGAGACGCGGCCCGACGTCGGCGCGGTGACCCGCGTATATTCCAGATCCAGTCGCGCCGTGCGTGCGGCGGCGTTGGCGGCGGCGATATTGGCGACCGCCGCATCGACGGCGGCCTTGTTGGAATCATATTCGGCCTTGGACACCGCCTGCGAGGCCAGCAGGGTCTCGCTGCGAGCCAGGTTGGCGCGGGCCAGGGTCAGCTGCGACTGCATCTGCGCCACCTGGGCCTGGGCCTGGGCCAGAGCGGCCTGGGCCGGACGCGGGTCCAGGGTGAACAGCAGTTGACCCTTCTGGACCATCTGGCCGTCGCGGAAGTGGACGGCCTGGACATAGCCGCCGACGCGGGCGCGAACGTCCACGCTCTCGACCGCCTCGAAGCGGCCCGTGAATTCGTCCCAGTCCACCACCTTCTGCTGCAGCGGCGTGGCCACTGTCACAGGCGGGGCGCCGCCGGGCGCCTGGCCTTCAGCCTTGGGGGAACAACCATATAGC
>NCED01000011.1:10098-93718 GCA_002280485.1 Caulobacterales bacterium 32-69-10 | reverse complement strand
CGATGATCCGCCCCTACCCCATCTCCATCGAGTGGCCGCCCAAGGCCATGGAGAGCCAGCCGCCGATCGAGGAGTGCCGGACGCGGGTGCGGGCGGCGCACGGGCTGGCGCCCGACGCCAAGATCGCGGTCGGCATCGAGCGCTTCGACTACACCAAGGGCATCCTCGACCGGATGCGCTCGATCGACATGCTGCTGGAGCACAAGCCGGAATGGAAAGGCCGCTTCACCTTCCTGCAGGTCGCGGCCCCGACCCGCAGCAAGCTGCCGAGCTACGCCAATCTGCAGGCCGAGGCGGTGGCGCTGGCCGACGAGATCAACGCCCGCCACGGCGACGGCGACTACCAGCCGATCCGGCTGCTGATCCGCCACCACGAGCCGACCGAGGTGTTCGAACTCTTCCGCGCCGCCGACCTGTGCATCGTCAGCAGCCTGCACGACGGGATGAACCTGGTCGCCAAGGAGTTCGTCGCCTCGCGCGACGACGACCAGGGCGTGCTCATCCTGTCGAGTTTCACCGGCGCCTCCCGGGAGATGTCCGAGGCCCTGATCGTCAACCCCTACGATGGGCACGAGATGGCCGACGCCCTCGACATGGCCCTGCACATGCCCGAGCAGGAGCAGCGGGAGCGGATGCGGCTGATGCGCCAGCAGGTGCGCGAGCAGAACGTCTATCGCTGGGCGGGGCGCATGCTCATCGACGCGGCCCGCATCCGCCAGCGGCGGCGCATCCTCGATCTGGTCGAGCACCGCCCTTAGGGCGCAGACCCTATCAGCGCGGCGACACGGTCGGCGGCGACGGCGAGGTTCGGCTCGTCCAGGCTCGGCAAGGTCACAGCGCCAAGCTGCGGCCTGGCCTCGTCGCGGGTGGAGCGGCGGTAGGCGGGGTCGTAGTGCTCGGTCAGCAGGCCCTCGGCCAGGGCGGCGAATTCGCCAGCCGCAGCCTGGGCCCGCCACGTCTCGATATGGACGCGGGCCATGGTGCGGGGCAGGCGCTGCAGCAGGCGATCCGTCTCGGCCGGATCGGCGACCATGTCGGCGTAGACCCGCACCAGATAGGCGGCGCGCTCGGCGGCCGAGGCCTGCAGCTCAATGCGCGGGGCCGTCGCCATCGCCGCCCAGACGGCCGGCGGCACGAACCGCTCCCCGATCTTGCTGGACTCGGCCTCGACCAGCACCGGACGCGATGGGTCGAGCCCCTCGAAGGCGGCGAGCAGCCGGCTCTCGAACATCTTCTGGCTGGGCTGAGGCGTGCCGGGAATGCCGCCGAACAGGGAGCCGCGGTGGGCCGCCAGCCCTTCCAGGTCGACGACCTGGACGCCCCTGATCGCGGCCAGCTTCAGGATGTCGGTCTTGCCGCTGCCGGTGTCGCCGTCGAGCAGGATCAGGCGATGCGGCAGGACGGCGTCGTAGAGCTCGGACACAACCCGGCGGCGGTAGGTCTTGTAGCCCCCCGCCACCAGGCCCGCCCGCCAGCCGACCTGGGACAGGATGGTGGCCATGGCGTTGGAGCGCTGGCCGCCGCGCCAGCAATAGACCAGGGGCCGAAAGCTCTTTTCCTTGTCGGCCAGCGCGGTCTCCAGGTGCCTGGCGATATTGCGGGCGACCAGGGCCGCGCCGAGGCGGCGGGCCAGGAACGGCGACTCCTGCACATAGATCGTCCCGACCCGCGCCCGCTCCTCGTCGTCGAGCACCGGCAGGTTGACGGCGCCCGGCGCGTGGTCCTCGGCGAACTCGCTGGGACTGCGCACGTCGATCACGGCGTCGAACCGGGCCAGGCTCTGGGCGTCGACAGTGTCGATGGTCTCGATGGCCGACATGCCTGCCCTTCGCAGGCGCGGCCCCTTATAGTCAACCGATGACGCTTCCCGACTTCGACACGACTCTCCGCCTGACCTCCCTGGCCCATGGCGGCGGCTGCGGCTGCAAGCTGGCCCCCGCTGTCTTGCAGGACATCCTGCGCAGCGTGCCGGCGGCGGCGGCCTTCCCCAACCTGCTGGTCGGGACCGAGACCTCCGACGACGCCGCGGTCTGGCGCCTGAACGACGAACAGGCGCTGGTGGCCACCACCGACTTCTTCATGCCGGTGGTCGACGATCCGTTCGAGTTTGGGCGCATCGCCGCCACCAACGCCCTCTCCGACGTCTACGCCATGGGCGCCAAGCCGATCTTCGCCCTGGCCATCGTCGGCATGCCGGTCGGCAAGCTGCCGGTGGAGACCATCGGCCAGATCCTCGCCGGCGGGGCCTCGGTCTGCGCGGCGGCGGGCGTGCCGATCGCGGGAGGCCACTCCATCGATTCGGTCGAGCCGATCTACGGCCTGGTGGCCCTGGGGCTGGTCCATCCCGACCGGGTCCTCACCAACCGCACCGCCCGGGCCGGCGACGTGCTGATCCTGACCAAGCCGCTCGGGGTGGGCGTGCTGAGCGCCGCCTTCAAGCAGGAGCGGCTGGGCTCGGACGGCTACGCCGCCATGATCGCCTCGACCACCCAGCTCAACGCCGTCGGCGCCGAGCTGGCGCAGACGCACGGCGTCCACGCCATGACCGACGTCACCGGCTTTGGCCTGCTCGGGCACCTGCTCGAGATGTGCCGGGGATCACGGCTGGCGGCAGAGCTGGACGCCAGCGCCCCTCACCTGCTCGACGGGGTGGAGGACCTGGCCCGCGCTGGCGTGCGCACCGGGGCGTCCGCCCGCAACTGGGCCAGCTATGGCCATGACGTGCGTATCCCGGACGGCCTCGCCGACTGGCGCCGCGACCTCCTCACCGACCCCCAGACCAGCGGCGGACTGCTGGTCGCCGTCGATCCGGCCGAGGTCCCGGCGGTGCTCGACCTGATCCGCCAGCGCGGGTTCGCCATGGCCGCCGTGGTGGGCCATCTCGTGGATGGGCAGGCCGAGGTGCGGGTGAGCTAGTATCCATTCCCCGCTCCCCGCGGGATGAGCGGAGTTTAAAGGCGATGGCGAACCGGCGTGAGGTGCTGCAAGCGGCGGCGGCCATAGGGGCGGTCGCGGCCACGGGCGCGCACGCCCAGACGGGCGGCGCGGTCAGGCCGTTCAGGATCGCCATCCCCGAAAGCGACCTGGTGGATCTGCAGAACCGGCTGGCCCGCACCCGGTGGCCGCAAGCCGTGCCCGGGTCCGGGTGGGACTACGGGGCCGACGTCGGCTACATCCGCCGGCTTTCCGACCACTGGCGCACCAACTACGACTGGCGCGCCGCCGAGACGCGGCTGAACGCCTTTTCGCAAGGCCTCACCGAGATCGACGGGGTCGACATCCACTTCTGGCACGTCCGGGGCACAGGCCGGAACCCCATCCCGCTACTGATGCTGCACGGCTGGCCGGGATCGAACTTCGAGTTCCTGGAGCTGCTGGGGCCCCTCAGCGACCCGGCCGGCCACGGCGCCCCCGACGCGCCGTCCTTCGACCTGATCGTGCCGGCCCATCCGGGCTTCGGCTTCTCCGGCAAGCCGAAGGAGAAGGGCTGGGGCTTTTCCCGCATCGCCGCCGCCTTCGACCGGCTGATGACGGAGCGGCTGGGCTATCGATCCTATGGGGTGCAGGGCGGCGACATCGGCTTCTTCGTCGGCGGCCGCATGGCCCAGCTCTTTCCTGAGCGGGTGCGGGCCTTCCATACCAACCTGCCCTACGTCATCCCGCCGGGCCAGCGGCCGGACACCCCGGCCAGCGAACTCGGCTATCGGCAGATCCAGGCCACCAAGCCCGACAGCCTGACCGTGGCCCAGGCGGACTCCCCCGCCGGCCTCGCGGCCTGGATCGTCGAGAAGTTCCGGGCCTGGAGCGACTGCGACGGCGAGGTCGAGCGCGCCATCCCCCGCGACGTCCTGCTCACCAACCTGATGTTCTACTGGTTGACCAACAGCGCCCCGAGCGCGGCGCGGCTCTATTACGACTCCGCCAACGAGCCGCCCTCCCCCGCCCCGCCGTCGAAGGTCCCGACCGCCGTGGCCGCCTTCCCGAAGGAGCCGTTCAAGACCCCGCGCGCCTGGGTCGAGACCCGCTTAAACGTGGTGCGCTGGACCGACATGCCCCGCGGCGGCCACTTCGCGGCCCTGGAGCAGCCCGCCCTGCTGATGGACGACGTGCGGGCCTTCTTCGCGGACTACCGCGCCTAGACCTTCTTGCGCAGGGGGCGGACGAAGAGCGAGCCCGTCTCGGAGAAGCCGGTGGCCCGGCAGAAGGCCTGCAGCTCCGGCTGATCCGGCGGGGCGACGAGCCGCAGCACGTCGCAGCCAGCGCTCCTCGCCGCCTGGGCGGCGGCCTTGAGCAGCATGCGGCCGATCCCCCGCCGCCGATCGGCCGGCGCCACCAGCAGCAGGCTCGCCTCGGCGACCGGGCGGGCGTCGGTGAGGGTCGGCCGCCAGTGGACCACGATCACGCCGCTGGGCGGACCCCATTCCACGGCGATCAGGATCACGCCCTTGTCCTGGCGAAGAGCGTCTATCCGCTCCGCGGGGACGGGGACCTCGAGCAATTCCGAAAGGCCAGGGGCGTCGCCAGCGTCCGGACTGCGGATCTGCAGGCCGTAACGACTACTCAAGCGGGGCGCCCGGAAGCGCTGACCCTGTCGGCGACACGGCAGGGTGGAGGGCGCAGGGGCCGACGCGGGACATGAGCGAGGATTCGCCCATTGCGGGCCTGATCGTCAATGATCCGGGCGATGCGCCCCCGGGTTTGTGCAGGGGGCAGGCGCCGGCGCGGTCCGCCGCGGGGTGCGGCGACGCGGCGCCCGCAGACTCGCCGGCGTGATCTAGGCTCGCCGCGTGACCCCATCCCAGCCGACCCTGCCCCGGCGAGTCTTCGCCAGCCTGTTCTCCGTGTCCGCCACCGGCGCCATCGGCCTGACCGGCATGCAGTCGGTCCTGCCCGCCATCGCCCGCGAGGTCGGCATTCCCGACGTGGAGATGGTGAGCATCTTCGCCCTGTCCTCCCTGCTGTGGGCGGTCAGCTCGCCCTTCTGGGCGCGGGAGGCCGACCGTCGGGGCCAGAAGCCGCTGATCCTCATGGGCGAACTGGCCCTGGGCGCTTCGATGCTGCTGTGCGGGCTGGCCGTGCTGCTCGGGTCGCACCGCTGGATCGGGCCGACGGCGGTGTTCGTCATGCTGCTGCTGTCGCGGGCCCTGTTCGGCCTGATCGGCGCGGCCGCCCCGCCGGCCACCCAGGCCTTCGTGGCCCACCGGACCTCGCGGGCCGATCGCACGCGGGCGGTGTCGCTGCTGGCCGGCGCCTTCGGCCTCGGCACCATCATCGGGCCGGCGGTGGCCCCCCTGTTCGTCCTGCCCTTCGTCGGCCTGGCCGGCCCCCTGTTCGCCTTCGGGATCGCCGGCATGGTCATGGTGGTGATCGCCGCCCGCGTCCTGCCCCAGACGCCGCCCCAGCCGGCCCGCATCCTAGACGCAGGCGAGGCGGCGCCCGCCAAGCCGAAGAACCTGTGGTTCGACCGCCGGCTGGCGCCGTTCCTGGTGTTCGGCTTCCTGGCCGTCAGCTGCCAGTCGATGATGAGCCAGGTTCTGGGCTTCATGATCATCGACCGCATGCAGATGCCGCCGCTGCAGGCCCAGGGCTATACCGCCGTGGCGATGATGGCCGGCGCGCTGGGGACCCTGCTGGCCCAGTGGGGCTTCATCCAGATGTTCCGGCTGACCCCGCGCCAGCTGATGCGGATCGGACCCGCGGCCGCGGCGGCCGGCGGCCTGCTGGTCGCCTTCGCGCCGACCTTTCCCCTGGTGGTCGCCGGCTATGCGGTGGCCTGCATCGGCGTCGGCATGTTCCGGCCCGGTTTCACCGCCGGCGCGTCCCTGTCGGTGCACCCCAGCGAACAGGCGCGGGCCGCCGGGGCCCTGACCGCCAGCACGGGGGTCACCAACCTGTTCGCACCCGTCATCGGCATCCTGCTCTACCAGTGGCTCCACCCGGCCCCTTACGTCCTCGCCGCCCTGATCCTGGGCGGACTGACCGTCTTCGCCCTGCGTCACCCCACCCTGCGCGGCGAGGCCGCCTAGTCTGGCGGCGCCCGGGCGCCCGCCGGCGCCCCACGGGCGGCATCGGCGGCCGATCCGGCCCCGCAGGGCCGAGCCGCCGCGCCGGGGCGCGCCCGGCCGCTAGGGTCGGCGCCATCCACCAACCAGAGAGAAAACCTCCAATGCTGAAGACCGCCCTCCTCGTCTCCGCCGCCCTGGCCCTGGCGGCCGGCGCCGCCCCCAACCTGGCCTCGGCCCAGGTCAAGCGCGTCGGCCCGGCCACCTCCGGCATCTCGTCGGTGGTCTCGGTGCCGCCCGGCGCCGGCATCGTCTATGTGGCCGGGATGACGGCGGGCGGCGGCGGGCAGCCGATCCCCGCCTCGATGGACACCAAGGCCCAGACCATCGTGGTGCTCGACAAGCTGAAGGCGGCCCTGGCCGGCGAGGGCCTGACCTTCGCCGACGTGACCATGATGAACGTCTACCTTGTCGGCGTTCCCGCCAACGAGGGCCGCATGGATTCGGCCGGCATGAACGAGGCCTACCGCCAGTATTTCGGCACGGCCGACCAGGCGAACAAGCCGGCGCGGGTGACCGTGCAGGTCGCGGCCCTCGGCGGCCCCACCACCCTGGTCGAGATCTCCGTCCAGGCGGCGCGGATGAAGTAGCGGGGCTGCGGCGGCCTCGTCCAGGCTCTGGATGGGGCCCGCCTGCGCCGGGCGCCGGCTCGCCGAGCCATAGCGCAACCTGGCGAAGGCTGGTGGGCGGCGAGGGATTCGAACCCCCGACCCTCTCGGTGTAAACGAGATGCTCTAACCAGCTGAGCTAGCCGCCCGCGTGGTGACTTCTAGCGCAGGGAAACCGGCAGGCAAGCGCCTGCTCCACTGTCGCCCTTCTCGCCCTCGGGGGAGAAGGTGGCTCGCGAAGCGAGACGGATGAGGGGCCGCGCCGACGGTCGCGGAGGATCGCTTCGACGCTTCGCGTCGACACCCCTCATCCGTCGGCTGGCGCCGACACCTTCTCCCCCAAGGGGAGAAGGAAACCTGATCAGTTCAGCGCGCCTTTCAGCGCCTCGCCCGGGCGGAAGCGCACGGTGCGGGACGCCTCGCGGCTGACCTGAGCGCCGGTACGCGGATTTCGGGCCAGGCCCGCCGGGCGCTCGACCGGCACGAAGCTGCCGAAGCCCACGATGCGGACTTCCTTCCCGCCCTTCACGGACTGGGTCACGGTACCAACGAAGGCTTCGAGGGCGTCTTTCGCCTGGGTGCGGTTGAGACCCGACTTCTCGGCGATGGCGGCCACCAGTTCGGCTTTGGTCATGGTGTCACAACCTCTTGCTGGGCGAGGAATTCCCCGCTGCGAGAGTATGAGGCGGGCGAACGCGTTCCGTCAAAAGAAAGGCGGCGCGGGGGTCGCCCGCGCCGCCTAAATAGCCGCCCAAACTGGGCGGCGACGATCAGGCGATCAGTGCGTGATCACCGCGTCGCCATCGAGGTCGTCCGTCGGGACGGCCACGGGGGCGGGCTGGTCGTCTTCGTTCCACTCGATCGGGGTCAGGGGCCTGGACAGGGCTTCGGCCAGGGCTTGGTCCACCGTGGCGACCGGGACGATCCTGAGCTGCGACTTCACGTTTTCCGGGATGTCGGCCAGGTCCTTCTCGTTCTCCTCGGGGATCAGCACCGTCTTCACGCCCGAGCGCAGGGCCGCCAGCAGCTTCTCCTTCAAGCCGCCGATGGCCAGCACCCGGCCGCGCAGGGTCACCTCGCCGGTCATCGCCACTTCCTTGCGGATGGGATTGCCGGTCAGCACCGAGATGATCGCCACGGCCATGGCCACGCCCGCCGACGGACCGTCCTTGGGCGTGGCGCCCTCGGGCACGTGCACGTGCACGTCGGTCTTGTCGAACAGGGTCGGCTTGATGCCGTACTTCGGCGCCAGGGCCCGGACGTAGGAGTTCGCCGCGGAGATGGACTCCTTCATCACGTCCTTCAGGTTGCCGGTCACGGTCATGCGACCCTTGCCCGACATCTTGACGGCCTCGATGGTGAGGATGTCGCCGCCGAACTCGGTCCAGGCCAGACCGGTGACGATGCCGACCTGGTCCTCCTGGTCCGCCTCGCCGTACCGGTACTTGCGCACGCCGGCGTACTTGGCGAGCCGCTCGGGGGTGATCGTCACCTGGACGAGCTTCTCCCGGTCCATGTCCCGGATCGCCTTGCGGGCCAGGGCCCCCAGTTCGCGCTCCAGGCTGCGGACGCCGGCCTCACGGGTGTAGTAGCGGATCAGGTCGTGGATCGCCTCGTCGGGCACGATCCACTCGCCGTCCTTCAGCCCGTGATCCTTGGCCAGCTTGGGCAGGATGTGGCGCTTGGCGATCTCGACCTTCTCGTCCTCGGTGTACCCGGGGATGCGGATGATCTCCATCCGGTCCAGCAGCGGCTGCGGCATGTTCAGGCTGTTCGCCGTGGTGACGAACATGGTCTGCGACAGGTCGTAGTCCACTTCCAGGTAGTGGTCGGCGAAGGTGGAGTTCTGCGCCGGGTCCAGCACCTCCAGCAGGGCCGAGGACGGGTCGCCCCGCCAGTCGGCGCCCAGCTTGTCGATCTCGTCCAGCAGGAAGAAGGGGTTGGTGGTCTTCACCTTCTTCATCGACTGGATGATCTTGCCGGGCATGGAGCCGATGTAGGTGCGCCGGTGGCCGCGGATCTCGGCCTCGTCACGCACCCCGCCCAGGGACAGGCGCGCGAACTCGCGGCCCGTCGCCTTGGCGATCGAACGCCCAAGCGAGGTCTTGCCGACGCCGGGAGGACCGACGAGGCACAGGATCGGGCCCTTCAGCGACCCGGTCCGGGCCTGGACGGCCAGGTACTCCAGGATGCGCTCCTTGACCTTCTCCAGGCCGTAGTGGTCCTCGTCGAGGATCGCCTCGGCCTTGGCCAGGTCGATCGGCTTGGCCTTGGACTTGCCCCACGGGATCGACAGCAGCCAGTCGAGGTAGTTGCGGACCACGGTGGATTCCGCCGACATCGGGCTCATGTTGCGCAGCTTCTTCAGCTCGCCCTCGGCCTTGGTCTTGGCTTCCTTCGACAGCTTGGTCTTCTTCAGGCGCTTTTCCAGGTCGATCAGCTCGTCGCGCTGGTCGTCCTGTTCGCCCAGCTCGCGCTGGATCGCCTTCATCTGCTCGTTGAGGTAGTACTCGCGCTGGGTCTTCTCCATCTGCCGCTTCACGCGGCTGCGGATCTTCTTCTCGACCTGCAGCACCGAAATCTCGCCCTCCATCAGGGCGTAGACCTTCTCCAAACGCTTGGCGACATTGAAGATTTCGAGCAGGGCCTGCTTGTCGGAGATCTTCACCGACAGATGCGCGGCGATGCTGTCCGCCAGCTTGCCGGGCTCGCCGATCTGGGGGATCGACGCCAGGGCCTCGGGCGGGACCTTCTTGTTGAGCTTGACGTAGTTCTCGAACTGCTCGGTCACGGCGCGGCTCAGGGCGCCGGCTTCCGGGGCCTCCTCGCCGTCCTCTTCCAGGTCGGCGACCTCGGCCTCGAAATAGTCGGCCTGGCCGGTGAAGCGCAGCAGGGCGGCGCGGCTCTTGCCCTCGACCAACACCTTGACGGTGCCGTCGGGCAGCTTGAGCAGCTGCAGAACGCTGGCCACGACGCCGACGTCGTAGATGGCGGCCGGGGTCGGATCGTCGTCGGCCGAATTCTTCTGGGTGGCGAGCAGGATCTGCTTGTCACCCTTCATCACCTCCTCGAGCGCCCGCACGGATTTGTCGCGGCCGACGAACAGCGGCACGACCATGTACGGGAACACCACAATGTCCCGCAGGGGCAGCACCGGAAGGGTCCTGATATCAGACATGATGCACTCCAAGGCCGGCGCGTTTCCTCCGCGCCCGGCCGAATAGCCCGCCCCTGAACGCGGCGACGGACTCAACTTGAGTCCAATGTGGCTTCTTCCGCCGCCTGTTCAAGCGGCGCCGCCCTTTGCGCGAACAGGCTTTTGGTCGCGGCGGACGGTTAACCGCAGATAGCTGGGGAGGATTCACCACGACTTCCCTCCGCCAACGAGGGAGGAGGAAGCCGCGGCGGCGCTCGAATGAGCGCGCGAGGATCCGGCGCCAACGAAAAAGAGGCGCTCCTTTCGGAAGCGCCCCTCATCCATCGGCTTACGCCGACACCGTCTCCCCGAAGGGAGAAGGAGACTAGCTGGCCTGGCCGCCGCGCTTTTCGGCGTAGATCATCAACGGCTGGGCGCGGCCTTCGACGACCTCGCCGTTGACCACCACCTCTTCGACGCCCTGATAGGTCGGCATCTCGAACATGGTCTCGAGCAGGATGCCCTCCATGATCGAGCGCAGGCCGCGCGCGCCGGTCTTGCGCGCGATGGCCTTCTTGGCCACCGAGCTCAAGGCGTCGTCGGTGAAGGTCAGGCCGACATTCTCCATGTCGAACAGGCGCTGGTACTGCTTGACCAGGGCGTTCTTCGGCTCGGTCAGGATCTTCACCAGGGCGACCTCGTCGAGGTCCTCCAGGGTGGCGATAACCGGCAGACGGCCGACGAACTCCGGGATCAGGCCGAAGCGCAGCAGGTCGTCGGGCTCGACCTGGCGCAGCACCTCGCCGGTGCGGCGCTCGTCCGGATCCTTCACCGAGGCGCCGAAGCCGATCGAGGTCCCCTGCCCGCGGCCGGAGATGATCTTCTCCAGGCCAGCGAAGGCCCCGCCGCAGATGAACAGGATGTTGGTGGTGTCGACCTGCAGGAACTCCTGCTGCGGGTGCTTGCGGCCGCCCTGCGGGGGCACGGAGGCGACGGTGCCTTCCATGATCTTCAGCAGGGCCTGCTGCACGCCTTCGCCCGACACGTCGCGGGTGATCGACGGGTTGTCCGACTTGCGGCTGATCTTGTCGACTTCGTCGATGTAGACGATGCCCCGCTGGGCGCGCTCGACGTTGTAGTCGGCCGCCTGCAGCAGCTTGAGGATGATGTTCTCGACGTCCTCACCGACATAACCGGCTTCGGTCAGGGTCGTGGCGTCGGCCATGGTGAACGGCACGTCGATGATTCGGGCGAGGGTCTGGGCCAGCAGGGTCTTGCCCGAGCCGGTCGGGCCCAGCAGCAGGATGTTCGACTTGGCCAGCTCGACGTCGCTGTTCTTGGCCGCGTGGTTGAGGCGCTTGTAGTGATTGTGCACCGCCACCGCGAGGACCTTCTTGGCGTGGTCCTGGCCGATCACGTAGTCGTCAAGGACTTCGCGTATTTCGCGCGGCGTGGGGACGCCGTCCTTGGACTTCACGAAGGCGATCTTGTGCTCTTCACGGATGATATCCATGCACAGCTCGACGCATTCATCGCAGATGAACACGGTGGGGCCGGCGATGAGCTTGCGCACCTCGTGCTGGCTCTTTCCGCAGAAAGAACAGTACAGCGTGCTTTTGGTGTCGCCGCTCGCGGCTTTGGTCATAGGCGCTTCTCACACTGTCCGGCGCGGCGCCCCGGGTTGGGCGAAGGCCGTATTCACGGGCCCGTCCGGCGCTGGATCCGAAGGGGGTCCGATTGCGCAGAATAGGCCAGGACGCTTACGGAACCCTGACGATCCTGAAGATCGGGTATTCGACCACACCTCAACCGGACCAACAAGGCCTACAGGCGCATCGGCGCCCCTCTTGCACCCAAGCTGAACACCGCGCGTTTGAGAGATGGTGATGACGATGCCCGAAAGCCAGATGTCCACACTTGGGACGGGACTGTCCCGTTCCGGGCCTGTGGTGGCTTTCGATTTCGATGGAACCTTGACTGTGCGGGACAGTTTTCGCGCTTTTCTGCGCTGGCGCGGCGGAGCCGTCGACTATTGGGGCGGCATGCTGAAGATGGCCCCGGCCGGCCTCGCCTTCCTGCTCGACAAGAACCGCACGCAACTCAAGGCGGCCATGGTGGAGACCTGGCTCGCCGGCCTGCCCCGCGCCGTTCTGGAACAGGAGGCGCTGGAGTTCGCCGCCCTCGCCGCCCCTATGCTGCTGCGCCCTGACGCCCTGAAGGTGTGGCGCCGTCACCGGGCCGAGGGGGCGCGGATGATCATCGTCACCGCCTCCCCCGAAGCGATCGTGGCGCCCTTCGCCCGCGGCCTCGGGGCCGACCTCCTGATCGGCACCCGGCTGGCCTATGACGACGCAGACCGAGTCGCCGGCGCTCTCGATGGGCTGAATTGTCGCGGCCCCGAAAAGGTCCGCCGGCTGCGCGAGGTGATGGGCGACGAGCTGAGGCTCGCGGCCGCCTACGGCGATACCGACGGCGACCGCGAGATGCTGGAGATGGCCGACGACAGCTTCATGCGGCTGTTCACCGCCAAGCCGGCCGCGACCGTGGGCGCGCCTTAGGCCCCGGCTTCCGCCGCGTCGCGTCGGGCGTAGACGTGGTCGACCAGGCCGAAGGCCTTGGCTTCCTCGGAGGTGAGGAAGTTGTCCCGGTCCAGCGCCCGCTCGATCTCCTCGACCGGCTTGCCGGTGTGCTTGGCGTAGAGCTCATTCAGCCGCTTCTTGGTCTTGATGATGTCCTCGGCGTGGCGCTCGATGTCCGAGGCCTGGCCGCGGAAACCGCCCGAGGGCTGGTGGACCATGATGCGGGCGTTGGGCAGGGCGATGCGGTGGCCGGGCTCGCCGGCCATCAGCAGGAACGAGCCCATCGAGGCGGCCATGCCGATGCAGACCGTCGAGACCGGGCTCTTGATGTATTGCATGGTGTCGTAGATCGCCATGCCGGAGGTCACCACCCCGCCCGGCGAGTTGATGTACATGGCGATTTCCTTCTTCGGGTTCTCGGACTCGAGGAAGAGCAGCTGGGCGGTGATCAGCGAGGCCATGCCGTCCTCGACCGGGCCGGTCAGGAAGATGATCCGCTCCTTGAGCAGCCGCGAGAAGATGTCGAAGGCGCGCTCGCCCCGGGAGGTCTGTTCGACCACCATGGGCACGAGGTTCATGGCGGTGTGCACGAGATCGGACATGGACGGCCTTTTTGGATGATGCTGGCGGCGCGGCCTTGAATCAGTCGGCCGCGCCTTAGGCTCGATATATCAGACGGCCGCAAGTCCGCCGCAAGGTCCCCGTCTAGGCCCCGCGGGAGAAGGAAGCCTACTCGGCCTTCTTCTTGGCGGGCGCCTTCTTGGGCTTCTCGGCGGCGGGCTCTTCAGCCGCGACGGCCTTGGCCTTCTTGGCCGGCTTCTCGGCCGCCGATTCGGCGGCCTCGGCGGCGGGCTCGGCCTTGGCTTTCTTCGGAGCGGCCTTCTTCGCCGGCTTGGCGTCTTCCTCACCGTAGCCGTCGGGCAGGTCGTCCTCAGCGAACAGCTCGTCCTTGGACACCGGCTTGTCGGCGACCTTGGCCTTGGAGACGATCAGGTCGACGACCTTCTCCTCGTAGATCGGCGCGCGCAGGGCGGCCTGCAGGTCCGGGCGCTGGCGGTAGGCGTCGAACACCTGCTGCTCCTGGCCGGGGTAGCGGCGGGCCTCGGCGTTGATCGCCTGGTTCAGCTCGCTGTCGGTGACGGTGACGCCGTTCAGGCGGCCGATCTCGGCCAGGACCAGGCCCAGGCGCACGCGGCGCTCGGCGATCTTGCGGTAGTCGCCCTTCAGCTCGTCGTCCGACTTGCCGGCGTCCTCCTCGGAGAGCTCGCCGCCGGCGCGGTCGGCTTCGACCTGGCGCCAGATGGCGTCGAACTCGCCCTCGACCATGCGCGGCGGCAGGGGGAAGTCGTGGCGGCTGTCGAGGACGTCGAGCAGGGCGCGCTTCAGCTTGTAGCGCGAGGCCTGATCGTACTGCATCGACAGCTGGGCCTTCAGCGCGTCCTTCAGCGCCTGCAGGTTCTGCAGCCCCAGGCGCTCGGCGAAGGCGTCGTCGGCCGCGGTGTCGGCGGGGGCCTTCACTTCCTTGATCGTGGTTTCGAACTCGGCGGGCTTACCCTTCAGGGTGTCGACCGGATAGTCGTCGGGGAAGCTGACCTTGATGGTCACCACGTCGCCGGCCTTGGCGCCGATGAGCTGCTCCTCGAAACCCGGGATGAAGCGGTTGGAGCCGATGACGATCTCGGCGTCCTCGCCCGCGCCGCCCTCGAAGGCCGTCCCGTCGATGCGGCCGAGGAAGTCGGCCACGACCATGTCGCCATCGGCGGCGGCGGCGTCCTTGGCCTCATAGGTGCGGTTCTGCGAGGCCAGTTCGGTCAGCTGCTCGTCGACCTCGGCCTCGGTAGGCTCGTAGGTCGGACGGGTCAGCTCCAGGCCATCGACGGCCACCGGCTCGAACTCGGGCATGATCTCGACGGCGAGGTCGAAGGCCAGGTCGGCCTTGCCGTCCATCACCGCATTGATGTCGGAGGCCAGGGTGAAGTCGGGCGAGGCGGCCGGGCGCAGCTTGTTCTGCTCCAGGGTCTGGGCCTGGCTGTCGGAGATGGTCTGCTCGACGATCTCCTGCATGATCCCCTTGCCGTACATCTTGCGCACATGGGCGACGGGGACCTTGCCGGGCCGGAAGCCCTTGAGGTTGATCTGGGGGCTGATCTCCCGGATGCGGGCCTCGAGGCGCTCGTTCAGGTCGGCGGCGGGCACGGTCACGCCGTAAACGCGGCTGAGGCCTTCGCCGGACTTTTCAACGATCTGCATGGTCATGGGCGGGGTTTCCGGCAGGCGCCCGGCGCTTTTGTCGACTGTCGCGCTCGGGCTTAGATGAAATGGCGAGCCGCCCGGAGCCTCGAGGAGGCGCCGGGGCGGGCGCACGGTCTTATGTCATGACCGGCGCAGGGTCAAAGGGTGTGCGCCCCAGGCGGGCCATGGAGCAACAACCGCAGCTTGATGTAACCCGCTCCGCCGCTGTAGACCCCGAGGCGCGCGGCTATGGCGGAATTGGTAGACGCAACGGTTTTAGGTACCGTCGGGCAACCGTGGGGGTTCGAGTCCCTCTAGCCGCACCATCTTGATCCAGCGCCTGACGCCGCGCTCCCGTGGGGCGCAATGGGCTCGGGCGCGCCTGGGCCACCGACTCAGCGAATCCGTCCGAATACCTGTGAACGCCGCCTTCGGACCGCTGTTCACTTACCACCTCATCAGCCATATCTGGCGCGACGACGACCGTAGGCATTGGGAGGGGCCGAACGTTGGGCGGAGACAGCAACTACACCTGGGCGAGGGTCGGGCGATGAGCGCTTCGCCGCTCTCGAGGCTGGCCGTGCTGGTGGTCGACGACAACGTCAACATGTCCAGGATCATCAAGACGATCGTGAAGGGCCTGGGGGTCGTCCACCTCCACGAGGCGCCGGACGTCGCCGAAGCCCTGATCATCACCCGCCAGTTCGCGATCGATATCGTCTTCCTGGACTATCAGCTCGGGTTCATGGACGGCCTGGACTTCGTCCGCATGATCCGCACGGCGCCGGACAGCCCAAACCCCTACCTGCCGATCGTCATGGTCACCGGCTACACCGAGCTGCACCGGGTGGAGGCGGCGCGCGACGCCGGCGCAAACGAATTCTGCGCCAAGCCGGTGACGGCGGCCGAGTTGTTCAAGAAGATCGCCACCGTGGTCGAACACCCCCGGCCGTTCGTCCGGACCAACCAATATTTCGGCCCCGACCGCCGCCGACGCGCCATGCCGCCCCAGGGCGAGGACCGGCGCAAATCCGGGCAGAGCCTGGCGATCTAGGCCGCCGCGGCGACCGACGCGATACCTTCGTTTCCTTGACGCGGCAGGGTGCGGCGCCTCGTTGTGTCGGCAAAGGACCCCTTGGCCGAACGATGACCCCACTGCTGAAGCGATGGACGCTGCGCGCCCTGCCCGCCGTGCTGCTGACGGCGGCGGCCTGGGTGCTGTGGCGTGAGCTGAGGGGGCTGGCCTGGAGCCAGGTCAGCGCCGGAATCCTGGCCTGGGGGCCGGCGCGCATCGCCGCCGCGACTGGCCTGACGGCGGTCAGCTTCGGCCTTCTCGCCGTGGCCGAATGGCGCGGGCTGCGCTGGGCCGGCGCCCGCGTGCCGTTTCGCGCCGTGCTCATCGGCTCATTCTGCGCCAACGCCTTCGCCCACAGCATCGGCCTTGCCGTGGTGGTCGGCAGCGCCGTGCGGTTCCGCCTTTACAGCCGTCACGGCGCCACCCTGTGGGCCGTGGGACAGACCAGCGTCTACTGCACCGTGGTGTTCGGCCTCGGCGTCATGCTGTTGTCCGGCCTCTGTCTGGTTTCGGCTGGCCAGCCGGCCCTGGCCACCTTGCCGATCCCGCCCCTGGCGGCGCGGGCGAGCGGCGCCGGCCTGATCGCGGCCGTCGGGGCCTATGTCGCCGCCTGCGCCGTCTGGCGCCGGCCGGTGCGGCTGGCGGGGCACGACCTCACCCTGCCCTCATGGACATCCGCCCTGGCCCAGGCGGCGATCGGCCTCGCCGACACCGCCGCGACCGCCCTCCTGGTCTGGCTGCTGCTGCCGCCCGGCGCCGTCCCTTACGCGGCTTTCGCCTCAGCCTATGTCCTGGCCACGGTGGTCGGCGTGGCCTCCGCCGCCCCGGGGGGCGTCGGCGTGTTCGAAGGCGCGATGCTGGCCCTGTCGCCGGGGCTGACCCGGGCGCCCCTGACCGCCGCCCTGCTCGGCTATCGCCTGATCTACTTCGTCGCGCCCCTCGTCATCGCGGCGGCGATGCTGGCGCGCAGCGACGCGGGCCGGCGCGCCGCCCAGAGGGCCTTGGCCATGTGGCGCGGCATCGCCCGGAGGGCCCGGGACAACAGGTCCATTTAGCCTCCGCGAGCCTCCCAAAGCCGCTTCAGCACGGGGGGGACGAGGCCCGGCAGGTCCTCCGCGATCAGGCCGGGGCCGAAGGCAGACCCCGCCTCGCCGTGAATCCAGGCGGCGGCGCAAGCGGCCTCGAAGCTGTCCATGCCCTGGGCCAGCAGCCCGGCGATCAGCCCGGCCAGGACGTCGCCCGAGCCGGCGGTGGCCAGCCAGGCCTGCGCGTTCGTGTTGACCGCGGCCCGGCCGTCCGGAGCGGCGATCACCGTGTCGGGGCCCTTCAGCAACACCACGGCGCCGGCCTGCGCCGCCGCTCGCCGGGTCGCCGTGACCTTGTCGGGCGAGCCCTCCAGCACGCCGGGGAAGACCCGCTCGAACTCGCCCACGTGCGGCGTCAGAACATCGTCGCGGTCGAGCAGCGAGAACAGGGTTTCCGGGTCGTCGCGGAACACGGTCAAGGCGTCGGCGTCCACCACCAGGGCCGCGCCGGTGCGGGCCAGGGCCATCAGATTCAGCATGGTGGCGTTGTTGACCCCGGCGCCCGGCCCGATCACCGCCGCGTCGGCCTCCGCCGCCGCCCGCTCCAGCTCGGCGTCGGTCTCGAAGCCGTGCACCATCACCGCCTCAAGCTGGGCGGCGTTGACCGCCAGGGCGCCGGTGGGAGAGAGCACGGTCACCAGCCCCGCCCCCGCCCGCAGGCCGGACCGGGCCGACAGCCGCGCCGCGCCCGTGCTCCACATCGGGCCGGAGACCACCACCATCCGCCCGCGGGCGTGCTTGTGCGCCCCCGCCGAGGGCCACGGCAGGCGCGAGGCCCACAGGGCGTCGCCGTTCTCCCACAACCGCGTCCGAGGCGCGGCTCCGGCCGGTACGCCGATGTCGGCCGTCACGACCTCGCCGCAGAGGCCGCGGCCCGGCTCCAGCACGTGGGCGGGCTTCTTGGCGTGGAAGGTGACGGTCAAGGCCGCCTTGAGCGCAAAGTTCAGCGGCCGGCCGCTGTCGCCGGCGAGGCCGGAGGGCAGGTCGACGGCGACGACGGGGCGCCCCTCGCACCGGCGAAGCGCCTGCTCCACCGCGCCGGACAGGGGCCGGCTCAAGCCGGCGCCGAACAGGGCGTCGACCACTAGGCCGAAGGCGGCTGGGTCGGCCTTGCCGAGTGGGATCGTCTCCCCTCTCCACAGCGCCGCCGCTCGGGCCGCCTCGCCCTTCAGGCGCACCGGATCGCCCATTTGCGCGACAGTGACGGGCCAGCCCGCCTCGGCCAGTTTGCGGGCGGCCACATAGCCATCGCCGCCATTGTTGCCAGGGCCGCACAGCAAAAGCGCAGGCCTAGGGCTCCAGCGGGCGATAATCGCCTCCGCAACAGCCGTTCCCGCCCGCTCCATGAGCACATCGACGCTGACGCCGGCCGCAGCCGCGGCGTGATCGGCGGCCTGGGTCTCCGCAACGGTAAGGATTTCGCGGCTTTGCAGCATAGGCTCCGCTTATGAATGGGCGTTCGGCCCCGTTGAATGGCGATGGTCAGGGCGGATAGGCTCGCCCTCAAGCCCTTTCGACGAATGCCTAATTTATCAGCTCCAATTGCTGATATATTAGGCTGCGCCCGACTATGCACATCGCAGGGGCGATAACCGTCCCGCCGCGGGCTTGAGCGCCTGCCCGTAAAATGCTCCGTGACCCAGGGCCGCTCGACGGCCAAACCCTTTTGTGTGCGTCCCGAAAGTCGATGAAGAAGATCGAAGCCGTCATCAAGCCGTTCAAGCTGGACGAAGTGAAGGAAGCTCTGCAAGAGCTCGGCGTCCAGGGCATGACGGTCCTGGAAGCCAAGGGCTACGGCCGACAGAAGGGCCAGACGGAGCTTTACCGCGGCGCCGAGTACGTGGTGGACTTCCTACCCAAGATTAAGATCGAAGTGGTGATCGCCGACGATCAGCTTCAGCGCGCACTGGAGGCGATCACGGGGGCTGCGCGCACCGGCCGCATCGGCGACGGCAAGATCTTCGTGTTCGAGGTTCTGGACGTGGTGCGTATCCGCACCGGCGAAAGCGGCGCCCAGGCCATCTGACAAGGTTGGCGATCTGACAAGGTCGGCGATCTGAAAGGTTCGGGAGAGCGTCCCTCCCGGCCCGCAAGGGCAAGCAGACGGCGCGAAACGACGACCCAGGCTGCCGGGCAAGCGCGGCCGAACCATCACCGAGGCCCCAAGGGGAAACAACATGGCCAAGAAACCCGCCGACATCCTGAAGGAGATCAAGGACAAG
The DNA here is from genome assembly GCA_002280485.1 of Caulobacterales bacterium 32-69-10. The sequence continues at coordinate 74,719 of NCED01000011.1, read as the reverse complement.
GAGGTCAAGTACGTCGACGTGCGCTTCACCGACATCCGCGGGAAGATGCAGCACGTGACCTTCGACATCGACCTGGTGGACGAGGACTTCCTGTCCGACGGCACCATGTTCGACGGCTCCTCCATCGCCGGCTGGAAGGCGATCAACGAGTCCGACATGAAGCTGCGTCCGGACCTGGACAGCGCCATCATCGACCCGTTCTACCAGCAGACCACCATGGCGCTGTTCTGCGACGTGGTGAACCCGGACGACGGCACCCCCTACGACCGTGACCCGCGCTCGATCGCCAAGGCCGCGCTCAACCACGTCAAGTCGCTGGGCATCGGCGACACCGTGTTCTTCGGGCCGGAAGCCGAGTTCTTCATCTTCGACGACGTGCGCTGGGGCACCGACCCGCACAACACCTTCTACGCCTACGACTCCAGCGAGCTGCCGGTCAGCTCGAAGAAGGAATACGCCGAGGGCAACATGGGCTACCGCCCGGGCCCCAAGGGCGGCTACTTCCCCGTCAACCCGGTCGACAGCTGCCAGGACCTGCGCGGCGAGATGCTGGCGGTGATGGGCGAGCTCGGCATGAAGCCGGAAAAGCACCACCACGAGGTGGCGCCGGCCCAGCACGAGCTGGGGCTGAAGTTCGACACCATGATCACCATGGCCGACCGGATGCAGCTCTATAAGTACATCATCCAGAACGTGGCGGTGTCCTACGGCAAGACGGCCACCTTCATGGCCAAGCCGATGTTCGCCGACAACGGCTCGGGCATGCACGTGCACCAGTCGATCTGGAAGGACGGCAAGCCGATGTTCGCCGGCGACAAGTACGCCGGGCTGTCGGACACCTGCCTGTGGTACATCGGCGGCATCATCAAGCACGCCAAGGCCATCAACGCCTTCTCGAACTCGACCACCAACAGCTACAAACGCCTGGTGCCGGGTTACGAGGCTCCCGTGAAGCTGGCCTATTCGGCCCGCAACCGTTCGGCCTCCATCCGCATCCCGCACGTGGACAGCCCCAAGGGCAAGCGTATCGAGGCGCGCTTCCCCGACCCCATGGGCAACCCCTACCTGACCTTCGTGGCCCTGCTGATGGCCGGCCTCGACGGGATCGAGAACAAGATCGATCCAGGCCCCGCCATGGACAAGAACCTCTACGACCTGCCGCCCCGCGAGCAGAAGAAGGTTCCGGAAGTCTGCGGCTCGCTGCGCGAAGCCCTGGAGAACCTCGATAAGGACCGCGCCTTCCTCAAGAAGGGCGGCGTGATGAGCGACGACTTCATCGACGCCTACATCGAGCTGAAGATGGAAGAGGTGATGCGCCTCACCCTCCACCCGCACCCGGTGGAATTCGCCATGTACTACAACTGCTAGTCAGCGGTTGAGGGACGGGGGGAAAGGGCCGCGGAGCAATCCGCGGCCCTTTTCTTTTGAACCGCCTCGCGGTCGAAGCGCAGCTTCAGCGCCAGGATGGCGGCCGAGAGGCCAAGGCTGACCAGGTTGGATCCGATCAGCGGCCAGCTGCCCAGCAGCACGCCATAAGCCGTCCACAGGCTGAAGCCGGTCACGGTCACCACATACATGCGCAGGGAGACCGCGCTGGCGTCCCGCTCGCGCCAGATCTTGAGCAGCTGCGGGGTGAAACTGGTCATCGAGCACAGGGCGGCTGCGACGCCGACGGCGTTGATCAGATAGCTGTCCATGGCCGCCCAACGGCGAAGCCGGGCCGGCGGTTGCGCTCTTTACGCGAAACGCCCGGGGGCCAGGGCGGCGGCGAAGGGCCCGCCCTGCCCGCCCGCCGCCGCCTCCACCACCATCTGGGCCACCAGGGGCGCGATCAGCCAGCCGTTGCGCCGGGCGCCCACGGCCAGCAGCAGGCGCTCGTCGCCGGCCGACCGGCCCACGAGGGGCAGGCCGTCGGGCGTGGCGCCCCTGACCCCGGCCAGCCCGGTGGACGGGGCCGACGCCAGGGCCGGGACCAGGGCGGCGGCGCGGCCCCGCAGGGCGTCGAGCACGGCGGGATCAAGGTCGCGGTCGCGGCGGCCCGCCTCCATGGTCGCCCCGGCGATCGCCCCGCCGCGCTGGGGCACGACATAGCCCTGGCGGTTGCGCAGGGTCGCCCCGGCCCGCGGCCCGCCCGCAAAGTGGATGATCTGGCCCTTCACCGGTTGCAGCACCGCCAGTTCCGGCGCCCAGCCGGCCAGGCCCGCGGCGTCGGCGCCCGTCGCCAGCAGCACGAGGTCGCTGGCCGGCGCCCCCGCCAACCGCCAGCCCTGGGCGTCGCGTTCCAGGGACGCCCGCACCCGCCGGCCGCCGGCGCGCTCGAAGGCGCGAGCGAGAGCCGCCATGACGAAGGCCGGCTCCAGACGCCAGTCGTCGGCGCTGTGAAGGCCCCAGGCGAGGTCCGGCGCCGCCTCAGGCTGCAGGGCCCGCACATCCGCGCCCTCCAACCGCTGAGCGCTGAGGCCCAGGGCCGCGAACCGGGCCTGCAGGGGCGCCAGCTGATCCGCCTCCCCGGCCTGCCCCGCGAAAACCGCGCCGGTCAGGTCGATGGTGGACGTGGGGGCGCCTATCGCCTCGAGGAGGGCCGGCCAGAGGGCCCGCGCCGCCAGCAGCAGGCCCAGGGTCGCAGGGGAACCCGCGTCCAGCACGCTTTCGAAGGCCGGCGCCAGCATGCCGGCGGCGACGCCCGAGGCGTTGTCGGCCGCGCCGGCGGGATCACACAGCGTGACCCCTGCCCCGGCCTCAGCCAGGCGCAAGGCGCAGGCGAGCCCCAGCACGCCGGCGCCGGCCACGGTGACGGATAGTCCGCTGAGGTCGTTCATCATCGATGGCGATGCCAGCCCGCAGGCCTCGCGTCCAGCCCGCCTGAGCGGCGCAGGGCGCCGCTGAGAGCGGCGGCTAGGCGCCGCTGGCCCGGGCCTTGGCCCACCCGCTGGAGAAGGCCGAGGCGGCCTGATGTTCCTGGAAGATCAGGATGCGGACATCGTCGCCCACGGCGGGGTCCTGCCGGATCATCAGATAGGGTGCATCGCTGACGGCGGCGTAGCGCTCGACGTCGTTGGATCGGCTTTCCATGAACCGGTTCACATAGGCGCCGAACAGCAGATCCTCGCTGGTCCCGACTGGGAGTTGTAGAACGACGTCCCCCATTGAAAGCACCTCGTCACCTCTGAACCACTGGCTCGGCAACGAGAGTGCGCCCTGCTCAGTTCCTGAGTCCAGACAAGTTTTACCGCAGCGCAGCAGATTCCTGCCGCGACGCAGCGAAATCGATAAACTTTTGTGAAGACTGCGCCGTGGCGAAAGGGGCCGCGGGTCGATGGTACCGCCTCTCAGGCTTGAACTGAGGACCTCCGGTTCCACAAACCGGCGCTCTAACCAACTGAGCTAAGGCGGCATATCCATCAAGCGACCGGTTCTAATCGGGCGCTCCATCGGGATCAAGCGGGCGGTGATCCGCCTGGGCGAGAACCCCGAAAAAGAAAGGCCGCCCCGGGGCGAACCCCAGGGCGGCCGATCTGGTCGAACCGACGGCTGCTTAGCCGGCGATCCGGAAGGCGATCGGGATGCGGACCGTCGCACCGTCGACGGCGGCGCCGTCTTCGGTCTTCGGCTTCATCCGGAAGAGCCTGGACAGCTTTATGGCGGCGTCGCCGAAGCCATAGTCGCTGGGGCTCTCAGACTGCACCTGACAGTTCGCAACCTCACCCTTGGCCGTGACCTGGCACTGCAGGGTCACGTTGCCGGTCTTTTCCAGACGCTGCGCCCGTTCCGGGTAGTAGCGGGCCATGTCCTCGCCTGAAGGTCGACGCGACCAGTCAGGGTTGGAGATGACGCGCGGCGCCGGAGGCGGAGGCGGTGCTGGCGGAGCCGCGGGCGGCGCCGGAGGCGGAGGCGGCGGCGACGGGGCGATCTGAATCGGCGGCGGAGCCGGGATGTCGATCGGCGGCGCTGCCGACACGTGAGGCGTGATCGGCGGAGGCGGCGGAGGCGGCTTGTCCGTCGGCGGCGGCGGCGGGGGGGGCGGAGGCGGCGGAGGCGGCTTCGCAGCAGCCTTCACCAAGTCCACCTTCACCGCCTCGTCCGAGTACTCTTTGTAGTGGACGACGAACTTCGTCTTGTAGACGTAATAGAAAAGGGCCGCGTGCGCGATCAGCGATACGATGATCGCGATCATGGCCTTCTGGCCCTTTTTCTTACCCCGTCCTTCGTCCCAGAGCGGATCGTAGTGATGCTCGGGAGCCTGCTGTTCAGCCATGGTACCCTCCCGTCTACTTCAGGGTTGGGCGGCTGTCATCGGTTCCGATGAGAGCCACGCTATAGAAGCCGTTGTCCTGCAGCGTGTTCATGACAGCCATGAAGTCGCCGTAGATCGTCTGCTTGTCGGCACGGATGAAAATCCGCTCCTTCTCGGGGTTCCGGGTCCCGATCTGCTTGCGCAGATCGTCGCCGATGGAGCCCAGGGAGGTCGAGTAATCCCCGATATAGTAATTGCCCGACCGTTGGATCGAAATATAAATCGGCTTCGGAGGATTCGTCGATGGCGGAGCCATCGCGGGCGGGAGTTCCAGGACCACCGACACGGAGGCGAGCGGAGCCGCCACCATGAAGATGATCAGCAGGACCAGCATAACGTCGACGAAAGGCGTGACGTTAATTTCGCTGTTCTGCTCGACCTGGAACTTCGAGCTGCCTCCCCCTGAGAGTTTGGCGCCCATTTAAATCAGGCCCCCTTGTCGAGCTGCCGCGAGATTGCGTTCATCAGTTCCGCCACAAAACCTTCAGTCCGGGAGCCGTAAGCGGCGATCCGGGTCTGGAAGTAGTTATAGAAGATAACCGACGGAATTGCGGCGGCGAGACCGATACCGGTCGCGAGCAGCGCTTCGGCGATGCCGGGCGCCACGACGGCCAGGTTGGTCGTGTTGGTGTTCGCGATGCCGATGAAGGAGTTCATGATCCCGTAGACGGTGCCGAACAGGCCGATGAACGGACCCGAGGAACCGACCGAAGCCAGGAACTGCATGCCGCCCGACAGGCGCTTGGCCAGGTTGGACTGCACCGCCGCAACGGCCAGCTGAGCACGGCTCAGGGTGGTGTCGCGGTGTTCGCCGGTCACTTGCAGGCCCGCCTGGCGGGACAGCTCGATTTCGCCCGAAGCCGCGGCGGCCATATCGGCCAGCGGGTTGCCTTCGAACTCTTCCGAGGTGGCCAGACGGTTGATGTCGGTGATCGACCGGGCGCCGCGGAACGCTTCGACGAAGCGGTCGGAAGCCTTGTTCAGCGACATGAACTCGAAGGTCTTAACGACCAGCAGGGTCCAGGAGAGGATGGAGCAGAGGATCAGGCCGATCATCACGGCCTTAACGATCGGCGTCGCGTCGACGAACATCTGGATCGGGGTCAGCTTGCCCGCGTTCTTGATGGTCGCCGGAGCGGCGTCGCCCGTAGCATTGGCGTCAACGGCCGTGGCGTTCGCGTCCGGAGCCACAGCGTTGGCGTCGGCGGCGATCGCATTGGCGTCGACAGCGGCGGCGTCGGCGGCCGGGGCCGCCTCGGGCGCCTGAGCGAAGGCAGGCGCACTCGCGGTCATCAGCGCAATCGCGCCGATGAGGGCGATGAAAGGTGTCGCTTTTTTGGTTTCCAGCATCGTTCGCCAGTTCCTGGTTGGTCTAGCACATTGAGGACCCAGGGTCGTCGCGCGAGAGCGTCTACCCCACTTACGCACCTGGCGCCCGGCTGTTTGCGGCCGTTCGCCAAGACGCTTTCGCTGCACCGACCCGATCCGCCGCCTTGCCCGTTGGGGTCCAGTCCGGCGTGTCGAAGGCGCATTTTCCACCCAAGCCGGTTTGCGCGACTTAGGCTACCGCTTTTTAAGAGTTTGCGGCCGAGTTCCTTTGGCAATCCGCTCGGTTCGCGTCAAGTGACTCTTTCTAGACGGGTTTAAGTGTGCGGAACGTAGGTTGCAGCGCACAAGACGTAAGCACTCGCCTGCCCGCTTCATTCCCACTAGCTTTCGCTTCCACGGCGAACTTTCGCTGCAACGCAGCATAAAGCTGCTGAGCCGCTGCAAGCCGTCGCGGAGATGTAGGCCTAACTCCGCGGCGGCTCTGGAAAGCTACCCGATCGTCAGCACGCGGCAAGTCAAAAGCGTCCACCCTGGGGAAAATGCTTTGACTGCAAGGAATATGAGCTGCGCGGTGCGGGTGCGGCGGCCGCTCGTCAGCGACCGGAAGTCGTGGTGCCTGGGGGCGGATTCGAACCACCGACACGCGGATTTTCAATCCGCTGCTCTACCAACTGAGCTACCCAGGCGCCTGACGGTCCCGAAGGAGCCGCGTCTATAGGGGAGGCTAAAAGGCCTGTCTAGGCGTCAGTCGCCGCCGCTTTCGCCGCCCGGCGGGACCTCATCGTCCGTCTCCACCGCCGGCACGGCGTAGCGCCCCGAAAACCATCGCTGCAGGTCCACGTCGGCGCACCGCCGCGAGCAGAACGGCCGGTAGGCCGGATCGACCGGCTTGTCGCAGATCGGGCAGGCGGGCTTGACGCTCATAGGGGCTTTGTCTCGAAGGCGTCGCGGGCGCGGGCGGGATCGCCCTGGATATCGAAACGCGGCCCCAGCCGCGCAACCAGGGCCGCCTCGATCCCCTTGAACGCCTCGGCCACCTCGGGGGCGCAGGCGCCCCTTACCCGCGTGCAGCTGCGCGCCTCCCGCTCCACCGCCCGAGCCAGCCTCAGGGCCACGGTCAGGGGCGATGGGCGGCCATCGGCGTCGTTCAGCACTTCCGACAGGGGCCGCGACCGCCACGGCAGGCTGAGTTGAAGCGTGCCGAAGCGGGTGACCGGGCCAAAGGCCACCCCCGGCGCCTCCGGGGCGAAGGCCGCCTTGGCGGCCTCCAGCAGAGCCGGCCCGTCCTGGCCGCCGCCGGCCAGGTCGAACACCACCAGCCCGCCCAGGCCCTTCAGCCGCAACAGCCGCGCCCCGGCGTCCAGGGCCATGCGGTTGACCTTGCCCGCGCCCCGGCGGGCGTCGCCGCCCCCTGCCCCGCCCACGTCCACGTCGATGGCGACCAGGGCCCGGGTCGGCTCTATGGCCAGGCTGGCACCGCCGCCGAGCGGGTGTTCGACGGCCAGGGCCTGCGCCTCCGCCTCGTCGGCGGCGTCGCGGGCGTCCTCGCCGGCCTCGATCGCCACCTCGGGGGCGAAGGCCCGCAGCCGGGCGGCCAGGTCCGGGCCCGGCGTCAGCAGGCGGGGCGGCCCGGTCTCCAGGCCGGTCATCCGCGCCGTCGGCCCCTTGTTCGCTCGTGCTGGGCCCGTGATCCCGACGGCGATGGGCTGACCCTCGCTGATGCGCGAGGCACCGCCCGTCAGGGGCAGGACCGCGTCGGGCCCCTCCCCCAGGTCCAGGAAGGCCATGGCCAGGCCCCGGTCGACCCGCCTGACCCGCGCCACCGCCGATGCGCCGGGCTGCTGCACGGCCGGGTCGCCGGGGCGGACGATCAGCAGCCTTTCGGGACGCCCGTCCAGCAGGACCACGCCCCGCGTCTCGCCGGCGCTCGCGTCTATATAGAGTGTGCGTATTCCCCGGCTCACCGCTGCAGCCCGCCGCCGCGCCAGCCCAGGCCCTCGAGCAGGCACAGGGTCTCGTACAGCGGCAGGCCGACCACCGCCGAATAGGAGCCGTGCAGGCCGAGGATGAAGCCCCCCGCCAGCCCCTGCACCGCATAGCCGCCGGCCTTTCCGCGCCACTCCCCGGAGGCGATATAGGCCTCGATCTCCCGGTCGGTCAGGCGCTTGACCTCCACCCGGGTCTCGACCAGCCGCGACGCTACGCGCCCGTCCGGCGCGACGACCGCCACGGCGGTCTCGACCCGGTGGTTGCGGCCCGACAGCAGGGCCAGGCACGCCCGCGCCTCGCCTTCCGTCTCCGCCTTGGGCAGGACCCGGCGGCCCACGGCGACGACGGTGTCGGCGCCCAAAATATAGGCGCCTGGGCGATTAACAGCGACAATCTGCGCTTTGGCCTTGGCGAGGCGCAGGGCCAGCAGACGCGGCGTCTCGTTACGGGCGGGGGTCTCGTCGATGTCCGCCGGCTCGACCGCGTCGGGGATCACGCCGACCTGGCGCAGAAGCTCCAGGCGCCGGGGACTGGCGCTGGCGAGGACCAGGGGGGTTCGCATGGGCTCGCTTATGGCGGATCACCCGCCGAAGGTCGATGGGCGGCCGAACCGCTCGGCCAGGCGCCGGTCGAGGTCGTCGCGGACCAGGCGATAGGCCTCCAGCCGCTGCTCGCGCGACCCCTCGGACAGGGTCGGGTCGAAGGTCGGCCAGTACTCGATCTCCACCGCGCGATCCCGGGACATCTCCACCGCCCGGTGCTGAGCCTCGGGCGTCAGCGACACCACGAGGTCGAAGGGGATCTCGGCCACCTCGTCGAAGCCCTTGGGCCGATGATGCTCCAGGTCCAGCCCCAACTCGTCCATCACCGCCACCACGAAGGGGTCGATCTCCTCGGCGGGGCGCAGGCCGCAGCTCTCGGCCACGATGGCGTCGCCGAAGCGGCGGCGCAGCAGGGCCGCGGCCATGGGCGAGCGCACCCGGTTCAGGTTGCAGGCGAACAGAACCGCAGACGGTTTCGCATCGTTCGCCATCAGGGCCGCCGATACAGGGCGCAGATCAGGGTGAACAGCCGCCGGGCCGTATCGTGGTCCAGCCGCACCTTGCCCTCCAGCCGCTCGCGCAGCTTGGCCGAGCCCTCGTCGTGCAGGCCGCGCCGACCCATGTCCAGGGTCTCGATCTGGCTCGGCGTCGAATGGCGGATGGCGTCGTAATAGCTCTCGCAGATCAGGAAGTAGTCGCGGATCGCCGACCGGAACGGCGACAGGGAGAGCAGGTGCCGCTTGGCGTAGCCCGGGCCCGAGATGTCCAGGGCCAGCCGGTTGTCGATCAGCGAGATCCTCAGGTCGTAGGGCCCGGCCGGGGCGTCGTCGGGATGGAAGTAGTTGGCCTCGATCAGGTCGAACACGGCGATCTGGCGCTCATGCTCCACGTCCCGAGACGTGGGCGCGAGCGAAGCCTCGTCGATCTCGACGCTGCGCAGCCGCAGCTTGTCGCGGTCCTCGTCCATCGGGGCGGAGAGTGGCGTGAGTGGTGCGCCGCAGCAAGTCACTGCGTCCTTCGCCCGCGGCAGTTAGGGCTTCATCCTGATCGCCGCCGACCGCGCATGGGCCGGCAAACCCTCCGCCTCGGCCAGGGCCACGGTGTGCGGGGCCAGTTTGGCGAACGAGGCCGCGTCGCAGCGCACGATCGAGCTGCGCTTGAGGAAGTCGTAGATCGACAGGCCCGACGAGAACCGCGCCGCCCGGCTGGTCGGCAGGACGTGGTTGGACCCGGCCACATAGTCGCCGATGGCCTCTGGCGTCAGGCGGCCCAGGAAGATCGCGCCGGCGTGGCGCACCGGGGCGGCCAGGGCCTCCGGGTCCTCGACCGCGAACTCGACGTGCTCGGGGGCGATTCGGTCGACCAGGGCTGCGGAGGCCGACAGGGGCGCGATGATCACCGCCCCGTGCGCCGCCCACGAGGCGGCGGCGTCCTCGCCCGTGGCCAGGACGGCGAGCTGGCGCTCCACCGCCTCGGCCACGGCCTGGGCGAAGTCCGCGTCCGGGGTGATCAGAATCGACTGGGCGTCGGGGTCGTGCTCGGCCTGGGACAACAGGTCGGCGGCGATCCACTCGGGGTCGTTGGCGGCGTCGGCCACCACCACGATCTCGGACGGGCCGGCCAGGGCGTCGATGCCCACCACCCCGTAAAGCCGGCGCTTGGCGGCGGTGACATAGGCGTTGCCGGGGCCGACGATCTTGTCGACGGGGCGAATGGGGCCGGCGCCATAGGCCAGGGCGGCGCAGGCGTGGGCCCCGCCGATGCGCCAGATCTCGGTGACCCCGGCCTCCTGGGCGGCCGCCAGCACCGCCGGGGCCATCCGCCCGGGGGGCGTGACCATGGCGATGCGCTCGACCCCCGCGACCTGGGCCGGCACGGCGTTCATCAGCACGGTGGACGGATAGGCGGCCCGGCCGCCGGGCACATAGACCCCCACCGACTCCAGGGCCGTCCAGCGCCAGCCCAGCTCCACCCCGTCCTCGTCGATGAAGCGGGCGTCAGCGGGGCGCTGGCGTTCGTGATAGCGGCGGATGCGGGCGGCGGCGAAGGCGATGGCCTCGCGGACCTTGGGCTCGCACGCTTCCGCGCCGGCGGCGATCTCGTCGGCCGTCACCTTGATGGTGGCCTCGGTCAGGTCGGCCTTGTCGAAGCGGCGGGCGTAGTCGAGCACGGCCGGCAGGCCGTCGGCCTTCACCCGCGCGATGATCTCGGCCACCGCCGCGTCCACGTCCGGCGGCGACCCGCGCCGCTCGTCCAGGAAGGCGGCGAAGGCGGTCTCGAAACCGGGGTTGTCGAAGGTGAAGCGGCGCATGGGGCTGAAATGGCGGTTTGAGGCGGAAAGTCCAGTTCCCTTCTCCCCTTGGGGGAGAAGGTGGCGGCGAAGCCGGCGGATGAGGGGTGTCGGCGCGAAGCGACGAAGGGGGCCGTACAGGACGATCGACCGTTCGCGCGGCCCCTCATCCGTCAGCCTGCGGCTGACACCTTCTCCCCCGAGGGCGAGAAGGACCTAAGTGGCATGTCCCGGCGTGCGCTTGGTCGGCCAGGGCTCGGACACGTCGGCGAGGGCCGCGTCTATGCACTCGACCTCGCAGCGCAGGTCGGCGTCGCCGGCGAAATGCATCACCACCGTCCCGCCGGGATTCTCCTCGCCCTCGCCCGGCTCGAAGCTGATCGCCAGGAGCTCGACCACCGCGTCGGCGGCGTCCCGGCGGATGCGCCGCGCCTGGCACTTCAGCACGCCGCCGAACTGCAGGCCGGCCCGCACGCGCTGGCCCTCCCCGGCTTCCCAGCGGAAGCGGTTGAAGGCGACGGTCAGGCGCTTGCCCTGCGGATCGAAGTCGATGTCGCCGACCTTGGCCACCGCGTCCTGCAGGGCGGCGGAGATCACGGACAGGTCGTCGGCGTCCTCGGCCAGGAGCTTCAGGCGCCCGGTAGCATTGGTGGTTGCGGTGTCGGTCGTGCTCATTCGTCGTCTCCGCCGCCGTCCTTGAGCCGGCGCACCTGCGCGCCGCACGCCGAGAGCTTCTCTTCCAGCCGCTCGAAGCCGCGGTCGAGGTGATAGACCCGGTTGACCACGGTCTCGCCCTTGGCGGCGAGGCCCGCGATGACCAGGCTGACCGAGGCGCGCAGGTCGGTGGCCATGACCTGGGCGCCGTTCAGCTGCTCGACTCCGCGCACCCGCGCCTCGGCCCCATGGACGGTGATGTCGGCGCCCAGCCGCGACAGCTCCGGCACGTGCATGAAGCGGTTCTCGAAGATGGTCTCTTTGATGGTGCTGACCCCGTCAGCCATGGTCATCAGGGCCATGAACGGCGACTGCAGGTCGGTGGCCAGCCCCGGATAGGGGGCGGTGGTGATGTCGGTCGCCTTCAGGCGCTGCTCGCCCCGGCGCACCCGGATGGCATCGGCCGTCTCGTCGAGCTGGACCCCGGCCTGGGCCATGACGTCCAGCAGGGCGCGCAGATGCTCCGGCCGCACGCCGGTCAGGGTCACGTCGCCGCCGGCCATGGCCACGCAGCAGGCGTAGGAGCCGGCCTCGATGCGGTCGGGCACGACGGCGTGGGTGGCGCCCTTCAGCTTGGCGACGCCGGTGATGACGATGGTGGAGGTCCCCGCCCCTTCGACCTTGGCGCCCATGGCGTTGAGGCATTCGGCGAGGTCGACGATCTCGGGCTCGCAGGCGGCGTTCTCCAGCACGGTGGTCCCCTCGGCCAGGACGGCGGCCATCAGGGTGTGTTCGGTCGCGCCGACGGAGACGAAGGGAAAGGCGATGGTCGCGCCCTTCAGGCCGCGCGGGGCCTGGGCGTAGACATAGCCCTCGTTGAGGTCGATCGCCGCCCCGAGCTGCTCCAGGGCCTTGAGGTGCAGGTCGACGGGGCGGGCGCCGATTGAACGAGGCCCGCATCTGGCGAACGAGGTCATAGGGCGCGAGCGCCGAGACGATCTCGGGCGTGTGCAGCACCGTCTCGGGGCCCCGGTCGCCGTCCATCTCGATCACCGCCGCGCCCAGCCGGCGCAGCAGCTTGCCGAGGAAGCGGGTGTCTGCGAGGCGCGGCATGTTGGTCAGCCGCACCGGCTGATCGGTCAGCAGGCTGGCGGCCATCAGCTTGATGGCGGAGTTCTTGGCGCCGCTGATCGGGATCTCGCCCTGCAGCCGCGCGCCACCGGTGATGGCGATGCGATCCATGATCCGGCTCTGACAGGAAGAGGCCCGTCGCGCAACGGCCTCCGCGGTTCAGGGCTCCTGGATCTTCTCCCACCGGTAGGGTTCGTCCTCGCCCTTGCGATAGTCGCCGCGCATGTCGGGCTTGCCGTTCTTGTCGGTGTCGAACAGGGCGAAATCCGGCGCGCCGTCCCGGCCTTCGTCGAAGATCACGGTGTCGATCACCCCGTCCATGTCATCGTCGAGGATCACCCGCGTAGGCAAGGTCTCGTCCTCGGGCTCCATGAACACGAAGTCGGGCTTGTCATCGCAGTCGCCGTCGATCGCGTACATCATGCCCTTGGGCGTGGAGATCGCCACCTCTTCCAGGACCTTCTCCTCGCAGGCCTTGGCCGCCGCGGCGCGGACCTTGCGGCCGCCGCTGATCAGTCGGTCATCCGTCCTGGCCAGGAAGGCCTTCACGTCCTCGGCCGAGACGGCGAAGTTAAGCCCCTCCCCGTCGCCCTTGAAGCTGTTGATGCCGACAATCTGCAGAGTGTCGTCGATCAGCGGCCCGCCGGAGTTGCCGGGATTGATCGGCGTCTGGGTCTGGATCACCGTGGCGGTGTGTTTGAGCCGATCCTCCGCCTGCCAGGCGTAGTCCTTGCGCACCTGGCTGACGATGCCGCGGGTGTAGGTCCAGGACTCGCCCGTCGGATGGCCGATGGCGTGGACGTCCGACCCCACCGGAACGGCGCTCGACGCGCCCAGGGCCAAGGGCTTCACCCCGGAGGGGATATCGCTCACCTGCAGCAGGGCGAGGTCGGCGACCTCGTCCCGGCGAATGACCTTGGCGATGCGCATGTCGGCGGCTGTCGGCTCGGCGCCGTCGGTCGCCGGCTTGAAGATGACCCCCACCTCGTCGTTGTCCTCGACCACGTGCAGGTTGGTGACGATCTTGCCGTCCGCGGCGACGAGAGCGCCGGACCCGAACGCGTCGGTGGTCACCACCAGGACGACCGAGGGAGCCGCCTGTTGGTAGACCTGGATTTCCTTGGCCCCGCGGGTGGCCGCCCGGGCGTCCGGCTGGAGCGCGCCAAGCGTGGCGGAGAACCGGGCCGCTTGCGCCGAAACACCCTCCACCTCCGCTTGTGGCAGCTTGATCGACGGCTTGGCGGCAGGACGGCCGGCGACCTTCGGCATGGCCCCGAAAGCGGCTTCCTGCGCCGCCAGCGAGCCGTATGATGCACCCACAAGGGTCAGCACAGCCGCGCCGAGAATCACTAACCGCATGGATCGCCCCCTGGTGTCCCCTCGCCGCCCCACCCTAGCCGTTCTTGTTGCGTTCGCAAGCCTGATCGCCTTGAGCGCGAGTTCCGCCGCCGGGGCTGCGCAGGTCAGCCCCACCGGCGCGGCGCGCGCGGCCGAACTCTATTTTCAGGGCAAGCCGGGCGCGGCGCGGGGGGCCCTCGTCCGGATGCTCGCAGACCCCGCCGCGGCCGCGCCGGCGGCCAGGCTGCCGGTGCTGGAGACCCTGCTCGACATCTGCATCCACCTGCAGGACGACGCATGCGTGGCCGAGTACGGGCCCCAGTACGCGGCCGCGGCCGAGCCCCTCGCCGCCGCGGCCCCGCCGGCGGTAAGGGCCGACCTCGCCCGCCGGGCGGCCTACTATTTCGACTACGGCCGCCTCTCGCTGCGCTCGAAGGCCGTGACGGCGACGATCCTCGACGGGGCGCCCTGGAAGGCCGAGGACCCCTCCAACCCCGACCTCTACATCCGTCGCCAGATGCTGGCGGCGCAGGTGCTGATGGCCCAGGACCGCGACGCCGAAGCCAGCCGCGCCGTGGACAAGGCCCTGTCGGTCGTCGCGACGCTCGAGAACCCGCAGAACGGGCGCTTCACCGTGGCTTGGACCCTCTCCCAGGCCCTCTCGATCCTGATGGCGATCGGCGAGACCGAGCGCGCCTACGGCCTCTACAAGGCGACCGGGCCGGCGGTGGAGCGGGCCCTAGCCCCCGCCAGCCCGGACGCCGCAGCCTTCCATCTGGCGCGGGGCCAGCTGCTGGAGGAGATCGGGGATCTCAAGGGGGCCGCCGCCGCCCTCGACGCCGGCGCCGCCGTCGCCGCAGGTCTGGACCTGGACCAGGCGGCCCGCGACGTCCTGCTCGGCGAGATCCTGACGCTCAAGACGGTGGTGGCCGCGGCCGCCGGCGACCTACCCGCCGCCCGCGCCGCCCTGGAGCGCCACCCGTCTGCACGCCGGGGCGGCCAGGCGCCCCAGTCGTTCGACGAGGTGACCTATCTGGCGGCCCGGGCCCTGGTCGGCGCCCTGGAGCAGAAGCCCGATCGCGCCGCCGCGACCGCCCTGTCGCGGCCGATCGACTTCCGCACCGTCCCGTCCACCGATCGGGCGATGGCCGCCTACCGGGCCGTCGGAACGGCCCTGGCCCTCGCCCCCGGACCGCGCAGACAGGCGCTGCTGGTGGAGGCGGGACGCAGGATCGTGGACGGCGCCCGCCGGATCCCGCCCGCCGGCTTCGGAGCCTGGCGACGGCCGAGCACGGTCGAGCAGCTGCTGATCGCCCTGGCTCTGACCCAGGCGGCCGGAGGGGCGAACGACCCCGACACCGACTTCGCCCTGTTCCAGCTCGCCGGCCGCCGGGGACCGTCCTTCGACGCCGACGCCCTCGCCGTGCTCGGCCAGGCCAAGGACCCGATCCAGCGGCGCGTCGTCCACCAGGCGCTGCGGCTGCACGCCCGTCGCGACCGGCTGGAGCGCGAGGCCCTGCAAAGGACCGCCGCGGGCCTCGCCGCCCCGCCGACCCCCAAGCCGCTGGCCTATGATCCCGGCGAGCGCATGGCCTTCCGCGACTTCGACGCCGGCGTCGAAGCGGCGCGCGCCGGGCTGGCCGAGGCCGGCGTCGTCGCCTCCGGCTCCAACCTGGTCGGGCTGGAGCGGCTGCAGGCGACCCTCGCCCCGGACGAGGCGGTCCTGACCACCGCCCCCGTCATGGGCGGGCTCGCCTATATGTGCGTCCGGCGCGACACGACCCGCCGCGCCGCCCAGGCGGTCGACCTGAACAGGCTGCAGCTCGACAGCCGGGTGGTGCAGGCCTCGCTGACCGCCGGCCACGCCCCGTCCGACGCGCTCGATTCCCAGTTCCCGGCCGAAGCTGCGGTCCGCCTCTACGACGCTCTGATCCGGCCCTTCGAGGGCTGCCTGAAACCCGGCGACCACATCCTGTGGCTGCCCAGCGTGTCCCTCACCGCTGTGCCGATCACGGCCCTGCTCGCGCAGGCGCCGCCCAAGGCGGGCCAGGGCTACGATCTGGCCGCCGCCGGCTGGCTGGTGCGCCGGCATGCGGTGACCTACGCCGGATCGGCCAGCGCCCTCGTCGCCGCCCGGTCGCGGGCCGTCCCCGCCGCCGACTTCGACTTCCTGGGCCTCGGCGATCCGGTCCTCACCGGCGCCGCCGCGGGAGGCGCCGACCGGACCAGGCTGCTGCTCGCCGGCGTCCGGCCCAGTCTCCAGCTCGCAACCCTGCCGCCCCTGCCCGACACCCGCGACGAGCTGCTTCAGTCGGCGAACGGATTCCGCGACACCAAGATCCTGGTCGGCGAAGCGGCGACCGAGCAGGGCTTCCGCAGTCAGCTCCTGGGCTCCTACCGCTATCTGTCCTTCGCCACCCACGGGCTGATCCGTGACGATCTGCAGGGCCTGGCCGAGCCGGCCCTGGCCCTGACCCCCGTTTCGGCCGCCGATTCCGCCAACGACGGCCTGCTGACCGCCAACGAGATCGCCGACCTCAACCTGTCGGCCTGGTTCGTCGCCCTGTCCGCCTGCAACACCGCCAATTTCGACCTTACCCAGATGTCCGCCGAATTGCCGGCGCTCGCCTCGGCCTTCGCAGTCGCCGGAGTCCCTTCGACGCTGGCGACCCTGTGGCCGGTGGAATCCTCGACCAGCCGCCATGTCGTCTCCGCCGTCTTCGCAGGCCTGCGCGCCAGGCCCGGGCAGTCGCCCGCCGCCGCCCTGGCGACGGCCCAGCGCGCCTTCCTCGCCGCCCCGCCGGGCCGCGCCTATCTGCACCCCCGCTTCTGGGCGCCCTTCGTGGTGTTGGGCGACGGCGGAACCGCCCGCGCGCCCGCGCCGGCTGGGGCCAGGGTCGCCTCGGTCGAGGCCCTCACCCACACGGCGAGCGGCGGCGAGGTCCTGGCCCTGGCTCGCTCGGGCGGCCGGACCCTGGCGCGGTTCATCGCCGACGCCGACGCCGGCGGCCGCAGCGCCTCAGGGGTCGCGGCCGTCGCGGACGGCGCGCCCGCGTGGCGGCGCGAGAGCCAGGAGACCGGGGCGATGCGGGTGCTGTTCCCCCTCGGGTCAAGCGCCGTGGTCGGAGGCTACGCCACGGACGCGCAGGGCCGCGCGGCCCCTGTCCTCGAGACGTTCGAGATCGTGACGGGGACTCCGGGCAAGACCTGGCGGGGCGAAACCCCGCCAGGGCTAGACACCTTCGTTCTCGCCGCCGTCCCGGCCGGCGCCGACCGCGCCGTCTTCGCCACCGCCGGCCGCGACCTGACGCGTGGCGGAGCGGATTCCCGGCTCGAACTCTTCGCCCTCGACGCGTCCCTGTCGCCGAAGCCCCTGGCCGAGGTCGCGCTGGACAAGGGGGCGGTCGTCGACGAGGCCACCTTGACCGCGCTCGGCGATCGGCTGCTGCTGACCTATACCCAGCGCTACGCCATCTTCCCGCGCCCATCCACGGGGGACGAGTATGATCGCCCCGCCTGCAGGGCCGAGCCCGTCACCTGGATCGAGCTGCGCGACAGCCTCACGGGGCGCCGGCTGGCCGGGCGGGTCGTCCGCGGCCTGATCGTCACCTCCGCCCTGGCCGGCGACGGCCGGGCCCTGCTCGCCGGTTCGTTCCGGGCCGACTGCCGGTCCGAGGCGCGCGCCGCCGTCCTGGCGGCCGACGGAGCGTTGCAGACAAGGGCGCTGTTCACCGACGCCAGCGCCGGGGCCTCGGAGGCCAGGGCGCTGCAGGCCCTGCCGGACGGACGCACCTTCCTCGCGGCCAGCAAGGAAACGGTAGTGGACTACGGTCGGCGGCCCCGGTCGCGGGGCTATGACCCCAACGACCTGCGCGTCCTGCGCGGGGCCATGCTGCTCACCCTCGGCCCCGACGGGACCGCCTCGGCGCCCAGGATGCTCGACTCCGGCTCGGACCTGTTCGTCTCGGCCGCCGAGGCCGGCGACCCATCCGACATCCGGGTGGGCGGATCGATCGGCGGGGACGCCGCCATCTTCCATCTCGCGGCACCGCCTTAGCGGCCCTCCTCTCCCAGGAAGTCCTGCTGGAACTCCGGCGCCTCGTCGCCGTCGAGGGGATCTTCGTCCGACGGCGCCATCGCCGGGTTCGGCACATCGAAATCCGGCGGCAGGTCCATGTCGAGCAGGCCGGCGGCCTTCATCTCGGCGGCGCCGGGCAGGTCGATGAGGGAGGCCAGGCCGAAATGCTCGAGGAAGGCGTCGGTGGTGCCATAGGTGACGGGGCGGCCGGGCGAGCGGCGGCGGCCCCGCATCCTCACCCAGCCCAGCTCCAGCAGCAGGTCGAGGGTGCCGCGGCTCAGCCCCACGCCGCGGACCGACTCGACCTCGGCCCGGGTCACCGGCTGGTGGTAGGCGATGATGGCCAGGGTCTCCATCGCCGCCTTGGAGAGGCGCCGGGTCTCCTGGCGCTCCTCGTTCATCAGGAAGGCGAGGTCCGGGGCGGTGCGGAAGCGCCAGCGGTCGGCGACGCACTCCAGCTCCACGCCGCGGCCGTCATAGCGGCCCCGCAAGGCGGCCAGGGCCCGGCCCACGTCGGCGCCCTCCGGCAGGCGCGCGGCGAGGTCGGCGGCGCTGAGCGGTTCGGCGGCGGCGAACAGCAGGGCCTCGACCATGCGCTCGACGTCGCTCATTTTGGCGCCGCCGCCGGCTGGGGCTCCACCGCGCGCTTGCGGGCCCGCAGGTACAGGTCGGCGAAGGCGTAGGCCTGGCGCGCCTCCATCTCCCCGTCCTTGACCATCTCCAGCCCCGCCGAAAGGGTCGAGGCGAGGTAGGAGGCCCGGCTCGGTCCCTCCCCATGCGGCTGGGGGGCAAGTTCGGGCAGCGGCGTCCAGGCCTTCAGTTCGGGCGCCAGGCTGCGCAGCCGGACCCGCGCGGCCTCCAGCGGATAGGCGTCGACCCGCCGCTGCGGGCGATAGTGACGCGCGCCCTCACGGCGGCGCTGCATCACATAGGCCTGGATCAGGCCGTAGAGGTCGGCGTCGAGGCGGGTCGAGCTGGTGATCACCACCGCGTCCGGGTCGCCGCGCACGAAGACGTCGCGGCCGGTCTGCGGCAGGGCCCGGAGCGCCTCGACCGCGTGGCGCATGGCGTCGAGCTTGGCGAGGCGGAAGGCGAGCGAGGCGGCCAGGTCATGGGCTGGAAGCTCGTCGGGCCGCAGGCGTTCGGGCTTGGGCAGCAGCAGGCGCGACTTCAGGAAGGTCAGCCAGGCCGCCATGACCAGATAGTCGGCGGCCAGCGAGAAGCGGCGCTTGCGGGCGGCGTGGATGAAGGCGAGGTACTGGTCGGCCAGCTTGGTGATGGAGAGCTTGAGCAGATCGACCTTCTGGGTGCGGGCCAGGGCCAGCAGCACGTGCAGCGGCCCCTCGAAGCCGTCCAGGTCGATGACCAGGGCGTCCCCGTCCTCAGCCGCCTCGCGGGCGGCGTCGAAGTCGAACTCGGGGATGGCGTTCATGGAGCCGCTCCCGAACTGCGTGCTTCGAGACGCGCAACTTCGTCGCGCTCCTCAGCATGACGAAGCTCAGTGCAATCCCCCGCCCTCGTCATCCTGAGGAGCCGGATGAAATCCGGCGTCTCGAAGGACGCAACATCGGGATGCAGGCCGGCCCTCACGCCAGCCGCCCTTCCAGCCCCAGGTCCGCCAGGCGCGCCTCGGCGGCTTCCGTGTCGAAGGACTGCACCCGGCGGGCGACGGAGCGGGCCTCGGCGGCGCGCTCGGCGGCGCGGCCGGTCAGTTCGGGCGAGGCGTCGGCCACGGCGCGCAGCTCGGCGAAGAGGTCGCGCACCGGCTCGCCGACCAGGGCGCCGTTGCCGTGCAGGACCACGTCGCAGCCGGCCTCGATCGACCGGCGCGCCCGATCCCCTAGCGTGCCGCCCAAGGCGCGCATCGACAGGTCGTCCGACATCAACAGGCCGTCGAAGCCGATGAAGCCGCGGATCACCGTCTCGATCACCCGGTGGGAGACGGTGGCGCAGTGGTCGGGGTCGACCGCCGAATAGGTGACGTGGGCGGTCATGGCCATGGCCGCGTCGGCCACGGCGCGGAAGGGGGCGAAGTCGGTCTGCTCCAGCACATCCAGAGGCGTGTCGACCACCGGCAGTTCGTGGTGGCTGTCGACCCCAGCGCGGCCGTGGCCGGGGATGTGCTTGATCACCGGGGCGACGCCGCCGGCCAGGAGGCCGTCGACGGCCGCGCGCCCCAGGGCCGCCACCGCATTGGGGTCGGTCCCGAAGCTGCGGTCGCCGATGATGTCGTGGGCCCCCGGCACGCGCAGGTCCACGCAGGGGGCGAAGTCGGCGTCGATGCCGAAGGCGGCCAGTTCGGACGCGATCAGCTGATGGTTCAGGCGAACCGCCTCCAGGGCCACCTGGGGGTCGCGCTCGTAGAGGGCGCCGAACAGGGCGGCAGGGCGGCGGTGGGGCGCCAGAGGCGGGCGCAGGCGCTGCACCCGCCCGCCCTCCTGGTCGATGAAGACCAGGGCGTTCTCGTCGCCCGCGGCCTCGCGCAGGGCGTCGCACAGGGCGCGGGTCTGGTCGGCGCTCTCGACGTTGCGCTTGAACAGGGTGAAGCCCCAGGGGCGCACATCGCGGAAGAAGGCGCGCTCCTCAACGCCGAGGACAGTCCCTTCGCAGCCGAGGATGCAGGCGGACGCCACCGCCCCCGTCAGCCCCGCACCAGGCAGTTGCGCCCGGCGGCCTTGAGGGTGTTGCAGAAGGCCTGGGCCGCCTCGCGGCTGGCGAAGCCGCCGATCAGGCCGCGGTAGAGGGGCGCCTGGCCCTCGCGGGCGACCGTCTCGACCCGCTTGGCCTTGCCGGCCATCGGCCCCGGGAAGGCGGCGGCGATGTCGCTGTAGCCCTTGTCGGCCAGGGCCGTGGACGAGAAGGCGCCGATCTGGACCGCCGCGCCGCTGGCGGAAGCCACCGCGACGGGTGCGGCCGGGGCCGCGGCGGGCGGGAGTTGGGCGGTGCGGACGGGCGCCGCGTCCCGGGCCGGCGCAGGGACCGCCTGCACCGGATTGGACTCCACCGTCTGCACCCTAAGCCCCGGAGCCGGAACGGGCGCAGGCGCGGGACGCGGCTGGGGTGTTTCGGGCGCCGGCGCGAAGGCCGGGGCCGACGCCGGCGCGGCGTTCGGCACGTTCTGCGACGCGTAGACGTCGAGGTTGGAGAAGGGGTCCTCGCCCGCGCCCTGCGCGTTGGCGGCGGGGGCGGTCTTCACCACGCCGACCGGGTCGCCGACGGCGGTCTGCGTCCCCGGCCCTCGCACGCCGGACTGGTAATACATCACCACCGCGATGATCAGGACCAGCAGCACCGCGGCGCTGCCGATCAGGGCCATGGGCAGGGGACGGCGACCGCCACGGGGCGGACGGGCGTCGAAGGCGAGCGGGGCGTCGGTCTGGGGCGTGTAGGCGCCGCGATCGTTCTGGGACATGGCCGGCGGACTCCTGGGCCGCGACACGCGGAGAGACCCCGCGAATCGCGTGCATTTCTACACCAGTCTAGCGAAGCGAAAGCCTGGGCCGAAGCGCGCAGACCAGCGTCAATGCCAGATATCGAGGGTGAACAGCCGCCGGTGCTCCTCTATCGCGAACCGGTCGGTCATTCCAGCGATGTAGTCGCACACCGTCCGGGCCCGCTCGGGCCCTTGACGGCTCGCCGCCTCGATCGACCAGCCGCCGGGCAGAACGTCCGGCTCGGCCATGAACAGGTCGAACATCTCGCGCAGGATCCGCCGGGCCTGGCTGCGGGTGCGGTTGACCCGGAAGTGGCGATACATCCGCTCGTGCAGGAAGGCGCGCAGGCGGGCCAGGTCCTCGGCCATGTCCGGCGAGAAGGCGACCAGGGGCTCGCCCAACATGCGCGCGGCCTCCGGCGAATCCACCCCGGTGGCCTCGGCCCGGCGGGTGGTCTCGGCGATGACATCGCCGATCATCACCCCGATCATCCGGCGCACCGCCTCCAGCCGCAGCATCCGCACGTCGATGCCGGGATAGTCCTGGCGCACCGACGACAGGGCCGGCCCGATCAGGGGCGTCTTCTCCAGGTCGCCGATCTCGAACAGCCCGGCCTGGAGCCCGTCATCGACGTCGTGGTTGTTGTAGGCGATGTCGTCGGCCAGGGCCGCGACCTGGGCCTCCACCGAGGCGTAGGTGTCGAGGCGCAGGTCGTAGTCGACCATGTAGTCGGCGATGGCCTTGTAGGCGGGCCGCTCCAGCCGGTCGATCACCGGGCCGTTGTGCTTGACCACCCCCTCCAGGGTCTCCCAGGTCAGGTTCAGGCCGTCGAAGGCCGGGTAGCGGCTCTCCAGCTTGGTCACCACCCGGAAGGTCTGGACGTTGTGGTCGAAGCCGCCGAACGGCAGCATGCAGGCCTGCAGCTCGTCCTCGCCCGCGTGGCCGAAGGGCGGGTGGCCGAGGTCGTGGGCCAGGGCCACCGTCTCGGCCAGGTCGTCGTCCAGCCCCATGGCCCGGGCGATGGAGCGGGCGACCTGGGCCACCTCCAGAGAGTGGGTCAGGCGGGTGCGATAGTAGTCGCCCTCGTGCGCCACGAAGACCTGGGTCTTCTCCTTCAGACGCCGGAACGCCGTGCAGTGGATGATGCGGTCGCGGTCGCGGGCGAAGGGGTTGCGGGTGGCGCTCTCGGCCTCCGGATGCTTGCGGCCCCGCGAGGCCCGGGGGTTCTCGGCGTAGGGCGCGCGGGCCACGAGATAGGGACCGGCGTTGGGGGGCGCGCTCAAGCGGAATCTCCGAGCCTACAGGGCGGCCCTTCCATGGAGGGGTCGCGTGGGCCACATATAGGACGGGACCGTGGTCCTGTGCGAGTTTGGTAGAATCATGAGTCTAGACGCCGCCCTCCAGGTTTCGCGCCGCACTCCGGTCAGCCTCTCCGAATCCGCCGCCAGGCGGATTCGCGAGATCGGCGCGACCGAGGGCCGCGCCCTGATGCTCCGCGTCGCCGTCGAAGGCGGCGGGTGTTCGGGCTTCCAGTACTTGTTCGACCTCGTCGAGGCCGGTGAAGACAGCGACCTCGTCATCGAACGCGACGGCGCCGCCGCCCTGGTCGACGAGGTCTCCCTGCCGCTGCTGCGCGGCTCGGAGATCGACTTCGTCGATGAGCTGGCCACCGCCGAGTTCCGCATCCGCAACCCCAACGCCAAGTCGAGCTGCGGCTGCGGCGTGAGCTTCTCGGTCTAGATGAAGAAGCGCGCCGCGACCCACGCCGCCCTCGCCCATCGCTCCGCCGCCACCGCCATCAAGGCCGGCAAGGCCATGTCCGCCGCCGCCGAGGTGATCGCCGCGCGCGCCAACCTCTGCGCCAGCCCCACCGGCGTATCGGGGGTGGAGATGAACCTGATGGTCTCCGAGAAGGTCGCCGCCTTTTCCGAGGCGGGCGCCGCCCTGAGCAGGGGCGCCAGCGACATGGCCGGCCACGGCGCTTCCTACGTCCAGGCCGAGGCCGCCGCCGCCCAGCGCGGGGCCGCCCAGCTGGCCGCCTGCCGCACCCCGATGGAGCTGTTCGCCCTGCAGAGCCGGTTGTTCACCGACTTCGTCGCCCGCGGCATGGCCTATGGCCTCGACCTCAACACCGCCGCGACCAAGACCGGCGAAGACGCCCTCCACCCCATCCACAAGGTGGTCGCGGCGAACGCGAAGCGGCTGAAGAAGTAGCTGCTCAATCCAGGATTGCGCGATATCCTCCCCCTGACCGCGGAGGATGAATGAAGGTTCCTGTCCTGGCTCTGGCGGCGGCGTTCTCCGCCTTCTCGGCGACGGCCGCCGAAAAGGCCGACACCAATCCCGACTGGATTCGCAAGCCGACCGCGGCTCAGCTGCTTGTGGTCTACCCCGTCGAGGCGATGCGGAGGGGGGTCAGCGGTGCGGCGGTCATCGAGTGCAAGGTGAGCCTGGAAGGCGCCCTCTTCGAATGCCGGCCGATCTCCGAAACACCGGCGGGCATGGGCTTCGGCGCCGCCGCCGTGGCGCTCACGCCCCAGTTCCTGATGAAGCCGGCCACGCGCGGCGGCGAGCCGGTCGTGACCGTTATCCGCCTACCGATCAACTTCCGGAGCCAGGGCGCGGGGGTTCCTCCCGGGGGACAGAGGCTGCTGACTCAGGTCGCCTGGACGTCAGCGCCCACCTATGCCGAGGCCGCCGCCGCTTTCCCCATCAAGGCGCGCGATATTTCCACGCCCGGCCACGTCGCCCTCGGCTGTACGATCAAGGCCGACGGCGGCCTGACGAACTGCAGGACGATAAGCGAACAACCCAAGGGTCTCGGGTTCGGGAAGGCGGCGCGAGATTTGGCTGGTCGCTTCCGGGCTCCGACCACTACACCGGACGGCGCCCTCACCAAGGGCGCCCAGGTGCATGTCCCCGTCACTTTCGCCATCGAAATGCTGGGCGCCGCTCCGCGTATCGGCAAGGCTCAGTGGGTCAGCCTCCCCACCGGGGACGAGATGGAGAATTCCCTCCCGCCCGCCGCGCGCACCACCGGTGGGCGCGTCGTCCTCGACTGCCGCATCATCGCCGGAGGCCACGTCGAGGATTGCCAGGTCGCCGAGGAGACGCCCGCGGCTCAGGGCTTCGCCACCTCGGCCCTGAGCGTGAGTGACAAGTTCGTGCTGTCCCTGTGGACAGCCGAGGGCCTGCCCACCCAGGGCGGGCGGGTGCGGGTGCCGGTCCGCTACACGCCGCAGTAAGGCGCCTTGAGCCGGGCCGCCCGCCCCTCTAGCCTTGGCCCATGGTCCGCATCGCCACCTGGAACGTCAATTCGATCAACGCCCGCATCGAGCGGGTTGTGGAGTGGCTGGAGGAGGCCAAGCCCGATGTGGTGGGCTTCCAGGAGCTGAAGTGCGTCGACGAGAAGTTCCCCTACGAAGCCATTGAATCGCTGGGCTACAACGTCCTGGTGCACGGCCAGAAGACCTACAACGGCGTGGCCATCATCTCGAAGTTTCCGCTCGAGGACGCCCGGCGCGGCCTGCCCGAGAACGGGGACGACCCCGCCGACGATCACTCCCGCTACGTCGAGGCGGTGATCGGGACCCCGACGCCGTTCCGGTTCGGCTGCCTGTACCTGCCCAACGGCAATCCGATCGGGACCGAGAAGTTCGCCTACAAGCTGCGCTGGATGGCGCGCCTACGCCGCCACGCCGCCGAACTGCTGACGCTGGAGGAGCCCCTGGTCCTGGCCGGCGATTACAACGTGATTCCCGAACCGGAGGACGCCGACAGGCCGGAGAGCTGGGCGACCGACGCCCTGTTCCAGCCCGAGAGCCGGGCCGCCTGGCGGGCGCTCAAATTCCTGGGGTTCACCGACGCCCAGGCCGCGGTCGGCGCCGACCCGCACGGCTACACCTACTGGGACTTCTTCAGAGGCGCCTACGAGCGAGACCACGGCATCCGCATCGACCACCTGATGCTGTCGCCCCAGGCCGCCGACCGCCTGCGCAGTTGCGAGGTCCACCGCCACGTCCGCGGCCGCGAGAAGCCGTCGGACCACGCGCCGGTGGTGGCCGAGCTGGATCTGTCCCCCTCCCCCAGAGGGGGAGGAGCTAAGCCGTCGAATCCCCCTACCCTGTCCGATCATGGACCAGGCGGCGCCGACGCTGTTGCTGTTGCTTGTCGCGGGGGCGGCGATCACCGGCCTGACCATGGCCGCGGCCTGGTGGATGGAGCCGTCGCGGCAGGTG
Source organism: Caulobacterales bacterium 32-69-10 (assembly GCA_002280485.1). Next base: position 49,402 of record NCED01000011.1, on the reverse strand, counting down.
GCCCGGACCCTCGCCAAGCTGCTGGAGGGGCCCGTCGACGCCATGGTCGCCAGCCCGACCCGCGGCCAGGGCGCCGGGCTGCGCTTCGACACCCGCCGCATCGCGGTGATCCGCGACAACCGCGACCTCGGCATCGCCTATGGGCTGGAGGAGCTGGTCGGCGCCGAGCTGATCTTCGACGGCCAGGTCGCCGCCCGCGCCTTTCGCGGCGAGGGCCGCAAGCCGCTGGACCGCATCGACCCGCAGGTCGGCCGCGTGACCCTGCGGCTGGTCTTCGACGACGCCCGCGATCCCGACGTCGACATCGAGATGTGGTCGGAGGGCGACGCGCCGCGGCCCGGCTGGGGCGGCCCTGAGGCCGTGCAGGCGGCGCGCAAGTTCTTCGCCCGGGTGGAAGCGCTGGTCAGGAAGTGACGACGGGCCCGGAATCCTCGTCCTTCGACAAGCTCAGGATGAGGCTTCCTACTGCACCGTCGTTTAAGTCCGCCTCATCCTGAGCCTGTCGAAGGACGAGGCGGCTGAACCGCCCTACAGATCGGCATAGACGTGGGTTTCGCCGGCAGCGCCGGGATGGGTCACGGCGCCCAGGTGTGCGGGACCCACCGCTTGCGCGAACTTCCAGATCGCGCCGGAGCCATAGTTGGTCTTGCGCGGCTCCCACGACTTGGCGCGGTGCTCCAGGGTGATGGGGTCGACCTCCAGCTCGATGGTCCCGGCGTCGGCGTCGATGGAGATGATGTCGCCGTCCTCCACCAGGGCGATGGGGCCGCCGACCTGGGCCTCGGGGCCGACATGGCCGATGCACAGGCCGCGGGTGGCGCCGGAGAACCGGCCGTCGGTGATCAGGGCCACGGTGTGGCTGAAGCCCTGGCCGTAGATGGCGGCGGTGGTCGACAGCATCTCGCGCATGCCCGGCCCGCCCCTGGGGCCTTCGTAGCGGATCACCAGCACGTCGCCGGGCTTGTAGTCGCCCCGCTCGACGGCGGCGAAACAGGCCTCCTCGCCGTCGAAGCAGCGGGCCGGGCCGCGATGGGCCCGGTGATCGAGGCCCGCGACCTTGACGATGGCCCCGTCGGGGGCGAGCGATCCCTTCAGCCCCACCACCCCGCCGGTGGGCGACAGGGGGGTGGAGACCGGGCGGATCACCTGCTGCTCGGGGTTGAAGCTGACCCCCTCCAGGTTCTCGCGCAGGGTCTTGCCCGTGACGGTCATGCAGTCGCCGTGCAGGAAACCGGCGTCGAGCATGGTCCGCAGCAGCATCGGCACGCCGCCGGCTTCGCCCATGTCCTTGGCCACGAACCGGCCGCCGGGCTTGAGGTCGGCCAGGTAGGGCGTCCTGCGCATGATCTCGGCCACGTCGTGCAGGGTGAATCGGATGCCGCACTCGTGGGCCATGGCCGGCAGGTGAAGGGCGCCGTTGGTGGAGCCCCCGGTCGCCGCCACCACCGCCGCGGCGTTCTCGAAGGCTTCGCGGGTGCAGATATCGCGGGGGCGAATGTTCTTCTCGATCAGGCGCATGACCGCTTCGCCTGAAGCGATGGCGTACTGGTCGCGCTCCAGGTAAGGCGCCGGCAGGGCCGACGACAGCGGCAGGGCCAGGCCGATGGCCTCGGAGACGCAGGCCATGGTGTTGGCGGTGAACTGGCCGCCGCAGGCCCCTTCGCCGGGACAGGCGTGCCGCTCCAGGTCGCACAGGTCGTCGAGGCTCATCTTGCCGGCCGAGTGGTTGCCGACGCCCTCGAACACATCCTGGACAGTCACGTCGCGGCCCCGGAAGCGGCCCGGCATGATCGAGCCGCCGTAGAGGAAGACGCTGGGCACGTTCAGCCGCAGCATGGCCATCATCATTCCCGGCAGGGACTTGTCGCAGCCGGCGACGCCGACCAGGGCGTCATAGCCGTGGCCGCGCATGGTCAGCTCGACGGTGTCGGCGATGTAGTCGCGGCTGGGCAGGGACGAGTGCATCCCCGCATGGCCCATGGCGATGCCGTCGGTGACGGTGATGGTGCAGAACTCGCGCGGGGTGCCGCCGCCGTTCTTGACCCCGATGGACGCGGCCTCGGCCTGGCGCATCAGGGCGGTGTTGCAGGGCGCGGCCTGGTTCCAGCACGAGGCGACGCCAACGAAGGGCTGGGCGATCTCCTTCGTGCCCAGGCCCATGGCGTAAGTCACATGACGGCTCGGCAGCTTGGACTTGTCCCAGGTCCCGTCGGGCTTGCGCGTCATGGTGTCCTCCGTTGGGGAGCTTGTAGCCGCCGGCGCCTGGGGATGAAACGGAAAGCGGCGTGCAGCCGCGTCTGGACAGGCCTATACCGGCGACTCAGGAGGCCTCCATGGACCTGGACGCACTAATCCTGTCGCGGCTGCAGTTCGCGTTCACCATCGCGTTCCACATCCTGTTTCCCAGCTTCACCATCGGCCTGGCCAGCTTCCTGGCCGTGCTGGAGGGCCTGTGGCTCGCCACGGGCAAACCCATTTTCCAGACGCTCTACCTGTTCTGGGTGCGCATCTTCGCCCTCAGCTTCGGCATGGGCGTCGTGTCCGGGGTGGTGATGAGCTACGAGCTCGGCACCAACTGGAGCGTGTTCTCGGCGGTCACCGGCTCGGTGCTGGGGCCCCTCCTCGCTTTCGAGGTGCTGTCGGCCTTCTTCCTGGAGGCCAGCTTCCTCGGGGTCATGCTGTTCGGCTGGAAACGGGTGGGGCCAAGGCTCCACTTCGTGGCCACCTGCGCCGTAGCCGTCGGCACGCTGTTCTCGGCCTTTTGGATCCTGTCGGCCAACAGCTGGATGCAGCATCCCGTGGCCTTCGAGACCCTGCCGGGCGGGCGGCTGGCGGCGACCGACTGGGTGAAGGTGATCTTCTCGCCCTCCTTCCCGTCCCGTCTCGTCCACATGGTCATGGCCGCCTATCTGACCACCGCCCTCGTCGTGGGCGCGGCCTCGGCCTGGCGGCTGCTGAAGATCCCGACGGAGGCCACCTCGCGCACCGCCCTGCGCATGGCCATCGGCATGTTCGCGGTCGTCGCGCCCCTGCAACTGGTGGCCGGCGACGTCTCCGGCGACGTGATGGGCGAGCTTCAACCGGCCAAGCTGGCGGCGGTCGAGGGCTTCTGGGAGACCCGCGCCGGCCAGCCGTTCCACATCGCCGCCTGGCCGGACCGCAAGCTGGAAGCCAACCGCTGGGAAATCTCGATCCCCAAGCTCGGCAGCCTGATCACCAAGAAAGACCCCAACGCCGTCGTCACCGGCCTCAAGGATTTCGCGCCGGAAGACCGGCCGCCCAGCGCCATCGTGTTCTGGGCCTTCCGGGTCATGGTCGGCCTGGGCCTGCTGATGATCGCCCTCGGGGCCTGGGGCGTCTTGCTGTGGCGGAAGGGCCCTCAGACGTCGCGGGCCTTCCTGTGGGCCTGCGTGGCCATGGGCCCGGCCGGCTTCATCTCGGTGGTCGCCGGCTGGGTCGTGGCCGAAGTCGGCCGCCAGCCGTGGGTGGTCTATGGGGTGCTGCGCACCGCCGACGCGGTCTCGCCGGTCGGGGCCGGGCCGGTCTCCGCCTCCCTGCTCGGCTTCATGGCGGTCTACGCCGCGGTGTTCGGCTTCGGCGCCCTCTACATCCTGCGCCTGATCGCCGAGGGGCCGGAAGCCGGCTCCCATGAACCGCTGGTCCAGCGCGCCCCGGGCACGCCGCTCGCCAAGGCCCCGGACCTGCCGGACGAGGAGGCCCAGTCATGAGCATCGACCTGCCGCTGATCTGGGCCGGGATCATCGCCGTCGCCGTCCTGCTCTATGTCCTGCTCGACGGCTTCGACCTCGGGATCGGCATCCTGTTCCCCTTCGCCCGCAGCCCGTCCGACCGCGACGCGATGATGAACGCCATCGCCCCGGTGTGGGACGGCAACGAAACCTGGCTGGTGCTGGGCGGCGGCGGGCTGCTGGCGGCCTTCCCCATCGCCTATTCGATCGTGATGCCGGCCATGTACCTGCCGATCATCCTGATGCTGCTGGCCCTGATCCTGCGGGGGGTGGCCTTCGAGTTTCGGCTGCGCGGCCGCGCCCGCGGCAAACGCATCTGGACCATCGCCTTCGCCGGCGGCTCGCTGACCGCCGCCTTCGCCCAGGGGCTGGTGCTGGGCGGCTTCATCCAGGGCGTGACGGTGACGGACGGCGCCTTCTCCGGCGGGGCCTTCGACTGGCTGACCCCCTACACCCTGCTCGTCGCCTGCGGCCTGACCGCAGGCTACACCCTGCTCGGGGCCGGCTGGCTGATGTTCAAGACCGAAGACGAGGTGCATGGCGACGCCCGCCGGTGGGCAGCGATCGCCGGCGCGTTCACGGCCCTGTTCCTTGTCGCCGCCAGCATCGCGACCCTGTTCGTCCACCCTCGGGTGGCCGAGCGCTGGGGCGTGAGCCTGGCCGGCGTCGACTGGAGCCGATTCGCCCCCCTGGCGGCGATTCCCCTTCTCGGTCTGGCGGGTCTGGCGATCGTGGCCATGGGTCTGCGCAGCCGCTCGCACGGATGGCCCTTCATCGGCGGACTGCTGGTCTTCCTCTCAGGCTATATTGGCCTGGCGGTGGGCTTCACGCCCTATGTGGTCCCCTACGCCGTGACCTATGCGCAGGCCGCCGCGGCGGACAACGCCCTGGCCCTGATGCTGGTCGGGGTCGGCGCCCTGCTGCCGGTGATCCTCGGCTACACGGTGTGGGTCTACTGGGTGTTCCGCGGCAAGGTCGCCGCCGACGCGGGCTACCACTGATGGACGGCGATGCGCCCGGCCCGCTGTGGAAGCGCCTGGCCTGGTTCTTCGGGATCGCCGCGGCGTCGAGCCTGGCGACGGCGGCGGTGGCCTATGGGCTGAGGGCGTTGCTTAAGTGACGCCTTCTCGCCCTCGGGGGAGAAGACCACCCTCGCGGAGCGAGACGGATGAGGGGCCGCGCCGAGGTTAGCGGACGAGGCCTTCGAAGCTTCGCTTCGACACCCCTCATCCGGCCCTGACGGGCCACCTTCTCCCTCAAGGGGAGAAGGAAACTATCCTAGGAGCCCTTCCACTGGCGCACCCGGCCCACGTCGACGTGGACGAAGTTGGACACCGGGTAGAGGCCGACGCCGCCGCGCTTCAGGCTCAGGGCGGCCCGGTGGACGTGGTTGAGGTCCACCCCGCCCAGGCGGATGTCCAGGGCCTCGCCTTCCATGTGCAGGCTGTGGGTGGCGACGCCGCCGCCCCCGGTCTTCTTCAGCATGGTGTTGGTCTTGGGCGAGCGGTAGCCGGAAATGATCTGGTACGGCTTGCGGTTCTCGACCTTGGCCGAGATAGCGTCGAGGATATCGTAGAGGCCCGGGTCGATCATGTGCACGTCGCCGGTGCGGAAATCGCGCAGCACCTTGTTCAGGGCGGCGACGGCGTCGGGAACGTATTTGCCGTTCTCCCAATACACCGCATTGAGCGCCTCGCCCGTATGCAGGTTCTGGAGAGCGACCCGGCGCGGCTCCAGGGGAGCGGCCAGGGCCGAAACCGGGAAGCCCGCCGCGGCGGCGCCGCCTGCGGCCAGACCCATTCGAAGCAACTCGCGACGTCCGAACATGAACACCTTCGTACTCGCCTACTGGGGAGACAAAGGTGGCACGCGTCATCCGCCGCCGGGAGGCGGCGGATGGTCGCAGGGTAAGCTTAGCCTTAAGGTCTAGGCGACTAGTTTCCCACCGCCCAGAAGATTAATCAGAGCTGTATCCCAGCCATAAACGTCGCTGCGGAAGTTCACTTCGCCCGTCGGGCTGGTGAATACCGTCCAGTACAAAAGCATCACGGGGATCTTCTGCCCCAGTGGGGCCCGAACCGTTTTGGTCTCGGTCAGAACCTCGGAGGTCTTCTCCGGCGACCAGCCATCGTTGGTCCCCAGCAGCAGGTTGGCCAGTTCCTCGGGCCGCTCCACCCGCACGCAGCCGTGGCTCACCGACCTGGCGTCCCGCTCGAAGACGGCCTTGGCGTTGGTGTCGTGCAGATAGACGCCGAAGCGGTTGTCGAAGTCGAACTTGATGCGGCCGAGCGAATTGCCCGGGCCCGGCTTCTGCTGCAGCCGCGCGCCGCCCGACCCGTTGGAGATCCAGCTGAAGCCGTTGCGCGCCAGATAGGCCGCGCCCTTGGGGGCCAGCTCCTTGGAGGTGATCGAGGCCGGCACGTTCCATGGCGGGTTCAGGACCACCGAATGGATGTCCGATCGCAGCATCGGCGTCTGCTTGTCGGGCGCCCCGACCACGACCTTCATGTCCATGATCGGCCGGTTCTGGTCGTAGACATCGAGGTCGGCGCTCGGGATGTTGACCTCGACGCGGGTGGCCGGCCAGGCGCGCGGCATCCAGCGCCAGCGCTCCATATTGGCGGCGATCTGGGCCATGCGCGCCTCGACCGGGGCGTTGAACGCCCTCAGAGCGGCAGGGCCGACCACGCTGTCGGGGTCGAGGCCGTAGCGAGCTGGACCACGCGAGGATCGCTCACGCCGGGCTTCAGCGACGGCCCGGCGTGAATGGCCGGCCAACCGCCCTTGGCCGCGATGGCGCGATACTGGCCGAGCGCGGTGCGCAGAGCCCGGTAGCGCTCGAACGGCGGCGGCAGGGCCGCGACCCACTGGGCCAGCTTGTCCTGGCTGAGCGCGAAGGCGAAGTCGGCCTGGGCGTCATAGGCCTCGGGCTTGATCGACCAGTCGTCCGGGGTGTCGACCCCGGACAGCCGCAGGCCGTGCTGGGCCTTGGCGTAGGCGACCATGGCCCGCTGCAGCAGGATCACGCCCTTCTGGCGATCGTTGACGTTGGCCGAGGCGAGCAGGTTGCGCAGCTCTGGCTGGTTGAACTCGGCCGGGCCGAAACCGTGGCTCTCGGCCTCCGAAAGCGCCTTCAGCATCAGCTGCACCTGGTCCTCGCGCAGGACCGGCGAGGCCACCGGCCCGGCCGATGAAGCTTGCGGTGCAGGGACGGGCGGCGGCGCGGGTTGGGACCGGACAAGGCCGCCGGTCGCCACGGCGAGGCCGAAGCCCAGCGCCAGCAGCGAAGCCGCGTTCCTCAGGGAAGACTTAAGATCGCTACTCATGTCCGTACCTCTGCGCCCGATGACGCACCCACAATTGATATGGGCTCGAACGTGAACGGCCGCCGTACGGCTGCGTGCGAAATCGAAAAAATCGCCGGGATGCACAGCGCCTGTGTCGGCGGAAGCACAGCGGCTTTTCCGCTCGGAACTCTGCACGGCTTCGTCCATTGGAAAAGAAGCGTGGGCGCAGGCAGGGAGGGCGGTGCGTATGGCGAAATCCAGTCTCTCGGCCTATCAGGCCAAGCGCGATTTCAAACAGACGGCCGAGCCGAGCGGCGAGGCCGAGGTCCCCGCTTCCAAGCGGCTGCGCTTCATCATCCAGAAGCACGCGGCCACCCGCCTGCACTATGACTTCCGCCTCGAGCATGAGGGGGTGATGCTGTCGTGGGCGGTGACCAAGGGCCCGTCCCTGGACCCCGCCGACAAGCGCCTGGCGGTGGAGGTCGAGCCCCACCCTCTCGACTACGGCGACTTCGAGGGCACGATCCCGAAGGGCCAGTACGGCGGCGGCACGGTGATGCTGTGGGACCGCGGCTACTGGGAGCCTCAGGGCATGACCGTCGAGGAGGGGCTGAAGTCGGGCGACCTGAAGTTCACCCTCGACGGCGAGCGGTTGCAGGGATCGTGGGTCCTGGTGCGGATGAAGACCGACCGCAACGGGGGCAAGCGCACCAACTGGCTGCTGATCAAGCACAAGGACGACGAGGCCCATCCCGGCGACGCCGACGCCCTGTTGAAAGACAACGACCTGTCCGTCGCCTCGGGCCGCAGCATGGATGAGATCGCGGCCGGCAAGGGCCCCGGGCCAAAGCCGTTCATCAAGGCGGCGAAGAAGGGCCGAGCCGCGCCCGCGGCGGTGTGGAACTCAGACCGCGGCGACCCCGAGGCGTCCGCCGAGGCGGTGGCGGTCAAGGCCAAGCCCGCCAAGCTGGCCAAGGGCGCGAACGTCAAGACCATGCCGGACTTCGTGCCGCCCCAGCTGTGCCGATCGGTCGACCGGCCGCCGTCCAGCGACGCCTGGGCGCACGAGATCAAGTTCGACGGCTATCGGATGCAGCTGCGCGTCGAGGGGGGAAAGGCGACCCTGAAGACGCGAAAGGGGCTCGATTGGTCCCACAAATTCAAGGAGATCGTGGCGGAAGCTGCGACCCTGCCCGACTGCATCATCGACGGCGAGGCGGTGGCCCTCGACGCCGAGGGCGCCCCGGACTTCCCCGCCCTGCAGGCCGCCCTCTCGGACGGTAAGACCGGGGGCCTGGTGTTCTATGTCTTCGACCTGCTGTTCGCCGGCCACGAGGACCTGCGCGCCCTCCCCCTGCGCGACCGCAAGGCGCGGCTGGAGGCCCTGATGGACGGCGAGGGCGCCGACGCCGGCCGCCTGCGCTACGTCGAGCATTTCGAGACCGGCGGGGACGCGGTGCTCAGCTCGGCCTGCCGCATGCACCTAGAGGGGATCATCTCCAAGCGGCTGGACGCCCCTTACGTCTCGGGCCGCAGCGACAGCTGGACCAAGGCCAAGTGCCGGGGCGGCCAGGAGGTGGTGGTGGCCGGCTGGACCAGCGAGGGCGCCAACCAGTTGCGCTCGCTGATCGCCGGGGTGCATCGCGACGGCCGACTGATGCATGTCGGGCGCATCGGCACCGGCTATTCCCGCGCCAAGGTCGACCAGATCCTCCCCCGGCTGCAGGCGGTGGAGACCGACAAATCCCCCTTCGAAGGCCCGGGCGCGCCCAAGACGGCGGCCGGGGTCCACTGGGTCAAACCCGTCTTGGTCGCCGAGATCGAGAGCGGCGGCTGGACCGGAACCGGCAACCTGCGCCAGGCCAGCTTCAAGGCCCTGCGCGACGACAAGCCGGCCGAGGAGGTGGTGCAGGAGACCGTCGCCCCCGTCGAGGCGGTGGACAAGGCCCCCGCCAAGCCCGCGTCCAAGACCAAGGCCGCCGGCAACGTCATCGCCGGCGTCACCCTCTCCAGCCCGGACAAGGTCCTGTGGCCTGCCGCGGACGGCGAGCCCGCCTTCACCAAGCGCGACCTCGCCCTGTATTATGAGGCCATGGCCGAGCCGATCATGGCCCACATCAAAGGCCGCCCCTGCTCGATCATCCGCCTGCCGGACGGGATCGGCGGGCCGAGCTTCTTCCAGCGCCACCTCGGCCAGGGCACGTCGAACCTCGTCACCGCCGTCGAGGTGTTCGGCGACAAGAAGCCCTATCTGCAGATCGACCGCCCAGAAGCCCTGATCGCCATGGCCCAGACCAGCGCCATGGAGCTGCATCCCTGGAACTGCCTGCCCTTCGAGCCGGAGATCCCCGGCCGGCTGGTGTTCGACCTCGACCCGGCCGAGGGCGTGGCCTTCGAGGCGGTGATCACCGCCGCCCTGGACGTGAAGGAACGGCTGGAAGCGCTTGGCCTGGAAGCCTTTTGCAAGACCACCGGCGGCAAGGGCTTGCACGTGGTGACCAAGCTGGCCAGGGACAAGGCGCCGCTGACCTGGCCCGAGGCCAAGGGCTTCGCCCGCGACCTGTGCACCGCCATGGCCGCGGAGCGGCCGGACCTCTACCTGGTCAACATGGCCAAGGCCAAGCGCACCGGGCGGATATTCCTCGACTACCTGCGCAACGACCGCATGAGCACCGCCGTCGCCCCCTTCTCGCCCCGCGCCCGCGGCGGGGCCCCGGTGTCGTGGCCGGTGACCTGGAAGGAGGTCAAGCCGGGCCTGAACCCCAAGGCCTACACCCTGCGCACGGCCCCCGGCCTGCTCAAGAAGACCAAGGCCTGGGCCGACTACGAGGCGTCCGAACGCTCGCTGAGGGCCGCCATCGCCAAGATGGGCAAGAAGGCGGCTTGAGGTCGCGGGCCCGAAAACCTCGTCCTTCGACAGGCTCAGGATGAGGCTTTTCTACTGAACCGTCCAAAGTCCGCCTCATCCTGAGCTTGTCGAAGGACGAGGCGGCGCACAGCTGTGCTAGCTTGATCCCATGAGCCTGAACGCCAACACCGTCGCCGGCCTGCGCCGCCTTTTGGAAGATCCGCAAGGGAGGACCGACGCCCAGGTGATGGAGCTGGCCCTGCGCATCGCCGCCGTTTGGCGCTCCCGCGTGCTGGCCGCCCACCTCGGAACCGTCGACGGGCTGGTCATCCAGGATGGGCCGTTCAAGGGCATGACCTATGTCGCCGCCGCCACCGAGGGCGCGCTGCTGCCCCGCCTGATCGGCTCCTACGAATCCGAGCTGCACCCCCACATCCTCGCCCTGATCGAGGAAGGCATCGAGACCGTGATCGATGTCGGGTGCGCCGAGGGCTACTACGCGGTGGGCCTGGCCCGCCTGATCCCCGGGGCCACGATCCACGCCTATGACACGGACCCGGCCGCGCGCACCGCCTGCCGCACCCTCGCCGAAGCCAATGGCGTCTCGGACCGGGTGACCATCGGCGAGACCTTCAAGGGCGAGGACTTCGCCGGCTTCACCCCCGGCAAGACCCTGGTGTTCATGGACATCGAGGGGGGCGAGCACGCCCTGCTGGACCCCGAGGCCTATCCGGCCCTGAAGGGGCTGCACATCCTGGTCGAGACCCACCCGAATGCGCGCCTCGACCTGACCGCCATCATCACCGAGCGCTTCGCGGCCAGCCACGACATCATCCGCGTCGAGATGGGCCCCAAGACCACGCCCCTGCCGGCATGGATGACCAAGCTCAGCCATATCGACCAGCTGATCGGCGCGTGGGAATGGCGCATGCGCCCCACCCCCTGGCTGGTGATGCGCCCGAAAGCCTAGAACCGCCGCCCGGCGCTGGGCGTCAGGCGAATGGCGATGCGGTCCGGCGCGCCCGTGCCGCCCCTGCAGCGCGAGGGCTGGAAGGTCAGGTCGTGGCACAGCCGCACCTCGGTCAGCCGCCCGCGCCGGTCGACGGCCACGAAGATCCCGTCGGCCGACAGCCGGCCGCGGTTGGCGCGGACGAAGGCGCGGCGGACGGCGCCGGCGGTCAAGGCGTTGCGGTCGATAGTCTCGATCCTGGGCATGGCGACCTGGTCATAGAGCGCGGCGGCCTGGTCGAAATAGGCTTTGGGGCTGCTCCAGCCGCACGACCCGTGGGCCTGCCACTCGTGCTGCAGCAGCTGGGGCGACGGCGTGCGGCAGAACATCTGGCGCACCGTAGCGGCGTCGATCGGCCCGACCGGCCGGCAGTAGCGCGGATAGGGCGGCGCCGCCCCGTTGGGCCACAGGCCATGCAGAACGAAGCCCCGGGGCTCGCCGCCGCATTGCAGCGCCTGGCTGGTCGAGCCCCGGCCGTTGGTGCGGCACCACTCCGGCGACCAGCTCAGGGCCAGCAGATAGTAGGCGGTCGTCACGCCGCGCTGCACCTCGTGGGCCGGAACCGGCTCGACCGGCGCCGGCGAGAGGTTGGACGGGACCCGGCAGGCGGGCGCGGCCAGCGCCGCCGCCGGCGTCAGGGCGAGCACAGCGGCGAGGGCGATTGATGCGCGGGACAAGCTGGCTCCAGTGCGGCGGCCTCGTCCTTCGACAGGCTCAGGATGAGGCCGACTTATACGACGGCGCAGTAGAAAGCCTCATCCTGAGCTTGTCGAAGGACGAGGCTTTCGGACCCTCAGGACGCCTTGCGGCGCGCGGTCTTCTTGGCCGGGGCCTTTCGCGCGGCCGGCGCCGCGCGGCCGTCCGGCTTGCGGGCCGGGGGGGCGGCGCCACGCTGCAGACTGCGGCGCAGGGCCTCCATCAGGTCGGAGGCCGGGGTGTCCTTGGGCGCGTCGGGCGTCTTGACCGCCTCGCCCTTGTCCTTGGACGCGATCAGCGCCTTCAGGGCCTCCTCGTAGTGGTCGACGAACTCCTTCGGCTCGAAGGCGCCCTCAAGCTGGTCGATGATCTTGGCGGCGATCTCGACCATGCCCTTGTCGGGGGTGGCGTCCGGCACGTCCTTGAAGAAATCCACCGGCTGGCGCACCTCGGCGTTGGAGCGCAGCGAATAGGCCACGATGCCGTTGTCGCGGGGCTCCAGGGCGAGCAGCCGCTCGCGCGTGTGCAGCACCACCCGGCCGAGCGCGATCTTGCCCGAACTGGCCATGGCCTCGCGGATGACCGCATAGGCCTCCGCCGCCATCTTGCCGTCCGGGACCAGGAAATAGGGGTCGTTCCAGTACAGGCGGTCGATCTCGGAAACGTCGACAAAGCGCTCGATGTCGATGGTCCGCGTGCTCTCCAGCCGCACCGACTTGATCTCCTCGTCGGTGACGGTGATGTAGCGGCCCTTCTCGACCTCGAAGCCCTTGACCAGGCTGGAGCGCTCCACCGGCCCGGTGTCCGGATCGGTGGTGATCATCTTGATCCGGTTGCCGGTCTTGGGGTTGAGCAGGTTGAAGTGCACGTCCCCTGCCGCGTTGGTCGCGCTGTAGAGCGCCACCGGGCAGGTGACGAGCGAGAGCTTGAGATGGCCTTGCCAGGTCGGCCGTGCGGCCATGAGATGCGCTCCGAGCAGCGTGACTGTCGCAGGCTGAACGCTGGCATGGGTGATTCGTTCAGGGCAAGGGTCGCGCTCGCGGCTGGCCACCCCCCGCCCCGCTCGGCTACGCCGAGTCGCCCTCCCCTCCAGGGGGAGGGTAAGAGGCTCTGTCCTTCCCCCTCCCCCCCGAGGGGAGGGCGACTCGCGCGAGCGAGCGGAGTGGGGGACGTGTCCGGAAGAAGCGCTACACATGGAAGATCCGCCAGACGACCCCTCCCCCGCCCAGCCCGCCCAGGTTGTGGACGCCCGCGGCCACCGCTGCCCGGTCCCGACCCTGCGCCTGCGCCGGGCCCTGGAGCGCGCCGGCTCGGGGGACCGGGTGCTGCTGCTGGCTGACGATCCGATGGCGCGGATCGACGTGCCCTACTTCCTTTCGGAGGCCGGACATGTCCTGGTGAATTCCGGCGGGCAGGACGGCGCCCTGAGCTTCCTGGTCGAAAAACAGTGAACACGTTCACTGGACCAATGGCCGCGGCGTTCGCCCCTCTCGCCGGAACGCGCGGCCTGATATCGTTCCGCTGAGTCGCAACCCCTGGGAGAGCACGCGTGGCGCTGGACGCTAGAGTCCTGATCATAGCGCCCGACGACCGGCTGGCGGGGCCCCTCGCCGAAGGTTTGGACCGGCACGGCTGGCGCTCGGTCACCGCCCGGGGCCGCGAGGCCGCCGAGGCCGCCCTGCACGACCTGAAGATCGAGGTGGTGATCGTCGAGACCGGCGACGGGATCGAGGCCTCGGGCCTGGTCCGCGCCCTGAAGGCCGTGCGCGCGCCCCGCAACCTGCCGGTGGTGGCGCTCGGCCGCCCCGACGCCCTGCTGGAGGAGATGGGTTTCGACCTGGCCCTCAGCCCGCCGCTGCATCCGGCCCAGGCCGTCCTGCGCCTGGAGGCCCTGGCCCGCGGGGCGGTGGCGGAGGAGGAGTTCCTGCTGCGCCAGGAGACCCTGGCCGAGCGGGGCCGCGCCCTGGCGCCGCCCGCGCCGCGGACCGGCCCGCTGAAGGTGCTGACCGTCGGCGAGCCCGCGCCCAAGTTCGTGGCCCTGTCGCACGCCCTGACGGCGCTCGGGGCGGAGGCGACCGCTGCCCTTACCGCCTATACCGCCTTCGACTATCTGCACGAGGAGGCGTTCGACGCGGTGGTGCTGTGGGCCGGCCAGGCCCACGCCGAGGCCCTGTCCATCGCCGGGGGCATGCGCCGCAACACCCGCCTCTACCACATCCCCACCGTGCTCTATCTGCGCGAGGGGGCGGAGGTGCGGCTGGAGGACGCCTTCAACCGCGGCCTCGCCGACGTGGCCACCGCCGAGACCCCCGCCGACGAGACCGCCCGGCGGGTGATCTCGCTGGCCAAGGCCTACCGGCGCGAGACCACCATCCGCCAGGCCCTGGAGCTGGCCCGGGCGTCGGGCCTGATGGATGCCGCGACGGGCCTGTTCACCCGCGAGCTGTTCGCCTCGCACCTCGCCCGCCTCGCCAACGCGGCGCGGGCGCGGGGCCGCCCCCTGTCGGTCGCGGTCCTGCGCATCGCCGAGCGGCCGGAAACGGCGGTCGCCCGCCACCAGGGCTGGCTGGACCGGGCCATTCCCCAGATCGGCTCGATGATCGGGCGCCTGGTGCGGGCCGAGGACACCGCCGCCCGCCTCGCCCCCGAGGTCTTCGCCCTCGCCCTGCCCGCGGCCGGCGCCGGCGTCGGCCGCATCGCCGCCGAGCGCATCGCCGCCGTCATCGCCTGCACCGCCTTCGAGGCCGGCGGCGACAAGCCGCCCTTCACCGTCGACTTCGATCTCGGCGTGGCGGAACTGGAGCCCGGCGAAACCGCCGCCCGCACCCTCGAACGCGCCGCCGCCCGGGCGATGGCGAAGCGGGCGGGCTAGGTTCAATCCGCTCATCCCCGCGGAAGCGGGGACCCAGGTTTTTGGCCGTCGCACTTCCCGCAAAGAACTGGATCCCCGCTTCCGCGGGGACGAGCGGCATATTAGGCGCGCGCGTCGAAGCGTTTGATCTGGCCGCCGTCGAGGCGGAAGACCGCGTCCTGGGGGACGTCGAGCTTGAGGGCTTCCATGGGGTCCATGCCGGCGTAGAGCCCGCGCAGCACCCGGCCGCTGAGGCCATGGGAGACGATGATGCGGCACCCCGACCCCTGCGCCATCTCGGCGAGCCAGCTGCCCAGGCGCTCCTGGATCTCGGCGTGGGTCTCCCCGTCCGGCGAGCGGAAATACCAGTCATAGCGGGTGGCCCGCTCGCAGGCGCCGGGGGTGACGGATTCGATCTCCTCGTCGGTCAGGCCGTCCCAGGAGCCGAGGGTGATCTCGCGCAGCCGAGGCTCGATCAGCAGGGGCCCGGTGATGCCGGCGGTCTCGCGGATGATCTCGGCCGTGCGGCGGGCGCGGCCCTGGGGGCTGCACCACATGACCCGATCAGACTCGTGGCCGGTCAGGTCGGCGAGCAGCCGCCCGACCCGGGCCGCCTGAGCTTCTCCCAGCGCCGTCAGGGGCGAGTCGTTGGCCCCCTGGATGCGCCCCTCGGCGTTGAAGGTCGTCTGTCCGTGCCGGACCAGCCACAAGGTCATCTCAAGCCGCCTGCTGTTGCGCGACCTTGGCCAGGGCGCCGAGGATCCGCTCGGCCGCCTCCAGCCGCTGGTCCGAGGTGTCCCACTCGCCCTTGACCACCAGCTTGTTGTCGGGCCGCAGGCGCCAGTCCTGGGGCCGGCGCTGGACCTGGGCGATCAGGCCCATGGGATTGGGGAAGCTGTCGTCGCGGAAGGTCACCACCGCGCCCTTGGGACCGACGTCGATCTTGGAGACATTGGCGGTGCGGCACAGGCCCTTGATGCCCACCACCTTGAGCAGGTGGCCGGCCTCGGGCGGCAGGGGGCCGAAGCGGTCGATCAGTTCGGCGGCCAGGGCCTCGCGGTCCTCCACCTTCTCGGCCTCGGACAGGCGCCGGTACATGGCCAGGCGGACGTTGAGGTCCGGGACGTAGGCCTCGGGGATCATCACCGCCGCGCCGGCATTGATCTGGGGCGACCAGCCGCGCTCGTCGACCGCCGCCTGGGCGCCGCCGCCGGCGCGCAGCTCGGCCACCGCGTCCTCCAGCATCTGCTGGTAGAGCTCGACGCCGATCTCCTTGATGTGCCCAGACTGCTCGTCGCCCAGCAGGTTGCCGCCGCCGCGGATGTCGAGGTCGTGGCTGGCGAGCTGGAAGCCGGCGCCGAGGCTGTCCAGCGACTGCAGCACCTTCAGCCGCTTCTCGGCCGAAACGGTGATCTGCTTCTCGGCCGGGGTGGTCAGATAGGCGTAGGCGCGGGTCTTGGCCCGGCCGACGCGGCCGCGAAGCTGGTAGAGCTGCGACAGGCCGAACATGTCGGCCCGGTGCACGATCAGGGTGTTGGCCGAGGGGATGTCGAGGCCGGACTCGACGATGGTGGTCGACAGCAGCACGTCGTACTGGCCGTCGTAGAAGGCGCTCATCACCTCTTCGAGCTGGGTCGGCGCCATCTGGCCGTGGCCGACCACGAACTTGATCTCGGGCACCTGCTCGCGCAGGAACCGCTCCAGGTCGGGCAGGTCCGACAGGCGCGGGGTGACGTAGTAGGCCTGGCCGCCGCGGTACTTCTCGCGCAGCAGGGCCTCGCGGATCGTCACCGGGTCGTTGGGCACGATGTAGGTGCGCACCGCCAGGCGATCGACCGGCGGGGTGGCGATGATCGACATCTCGCGGATGCCCGACAGGGCCATCTGCAGGGTGCGCGGGATCGGCGTCGCCGACAGGGTCAGCATGTGCACGTCGGCGCGCAGGGCCTTCAGCTTCTCCTTGGCCTTGACCCCGAAGTGCTGCTCCTCGTCGACCACGACGAGGCCGAGGTCCTTGAACGAGACCTGGCTCGACAGCACCGCATGGGTGCCGACCACCACCTCGATCTCGCCCTTGGCCAGGCCCTCGCGGGTCTCGCTGGCTTCGCGCGACGGGACCAGGCGCGACAGCTGGCGCACCTTGATCGGCCAGCCGGCGAAGCGTTCGGAGAAGGTCTTGAAGTGCTGGCGGGCCAGAAGGGTGGTCGGGCAGACCACCGCCACCTGCTTGCCGCTCATGGCCGCGACGAAGACGGCGCGAAGCGCCACCTCCGTCTTGCCGAAGCCGACGTCGCCGCAGATCAGCCGGTCCATCGGCTTGCCGGAGGCCATGTCGGTCAGCACGTCGCCGATGGCGTTGAGCTGGTCGTCGGTCTCCTCGTAGGGGAATCGGGCGCAGAATTCGTCGAAAAGCCCTTGAGGCGGATCGATTTCCTCCGTCGTCTTCATCTGACGGGCGGCGGCGATCTTGATTAGGCCCTCGGCCATCTCGCGCAGCCGCTCCTTGGCCTTGGCCTTGCGCGCCTGCCAGGCCGCGCCGCCCAGCTTGTCGAGCTGGACCCCGTCGCTCTCCGAGCCGTAGCGGGTCAGGAGGTCGATGTTCTCGACCGGCAGATAGAGCTTGGCGTCGCCGCCGTACTGGATGTCGAGGCAGTCGTGCGGGGCGCCCTGGACCTCCAGGGTCTTCAGGCCCTCGTAGCGGCCGATGCCGTGGTCGATGTGGACCACGAGGTCGCCGGCGGTCAGGGACGGACCACCCGCTGCAGCGGCTTGGCCTTGGTGCCGGCGACACCGAACGATTGGGCGTCGGCCCAGTCCTTGGCGAAGCGGATGGCCTTCAGCCCGTGGTCGCCGAGCATGGAGGCGAGGCGGTCGGACGAGCCGTCCGACCAGGAGGCGAACAGCACGCGCTTGGACTTGGCCTGCTCCTTGGCGTAGGCGGCCACGGCCTCGAACAGGTTGACGCTGTCCTGGGCCCGCTCGGTGGTGAAGCTGCGGCCCTGGCGGGCGCCCAGGTCGATGACGGCGTCGCTCTCCTCGCGCTGGAACGGGGTGAAGCGGCGGCTGGGGTGGCCGGCCACCCGCATGTCCCACTCGTCCTTGTCGAGGTAGAGCCCGTCCGGCGGCGGGGCGCGGTAGACGGCGCCGCCCTTGGCCTTGGCGTTCTCCACCCGGCTCTCATAGGCGTCGGCGATCATCGCCAGGCGCTCGTCGCGGGCCTCGCCGGCGAGGTGGTCGAGGGCGATCAGGGCCCCGTCGCCGACATAGTCGAACAGGGTCTCCATCCGCTCGTAGAACAGGGGCAGCCAGTGCTCCAGCCCGGCCCGGCGACCGCCTTCGCTGATGGCGGCGTACAGCGGATCGTCGCCGGCGGCGCCGAACATGGACAGGTAGGCGGTGCGGAAGCGCGACACGGCCTCGGCGTCGAGCAGGGCCTCCGACACGGGCAGCAGGTCGACGCTCTTGAGCTGCTTGGTCGAGCGCTGGGTCTCGGGATCGAAGGCGCGGATCGATTCCAGGGTGTCGCCGAACAGGTCGAGGCGGACCGGCTCCTCGGCGCCCGGCGGGAAGACGTCGATCACCCCGCCGCGGATGGCGAACTCGCCGCGCTCGGAGACGGTGGAGGCGCGGACGTAGCCGTTGACCGCGAAATAGCGCTCCAGCTCGGCGATCTTCACGTCGCGGCCGGTGCGGGCCTGGTAGCTGGCGGCCTTGATCACCTCGCGCGGGGGGACCCGCTGCAGCAGGGCCGGGACGGTGGCGATGACCACCAGGGGCGCGTCGTCGGTCTTGGCCCGGTGGCACAGGGTCGACAGGGCCGCGGTGCGCTCGGCGGCCACCGCCGCCGACGGGCCGATGCGGTCGTAGGGCAGGCAGTCCCACGAGGGGATGCGCAGGGTGGGAAGATCGGGGGCGAAGAAGGCCAGGCTGTCGGCGAAGGCGCTGGCGCGGGTCCCGTCGCGGGCGACGAAGACCACCACGCCCTTGCGGGCGCGGGCCATGTCGGCGACCACCAGGGCGTCGAAGCCTTCCGGCGCGCCGACCAGCTCCAGCCGGCCCGGCGCCTTACTGATACGAGTGATGTCCACGCAGGGTCCTTGGCGGGTTCTTTGGGAGGTCAGTGGTCTTCGCGGCGGACCGCGTGGGCGGTAAAGCGGAAGGCCTTCAGAAGCTGCATCACGTCGGTCTCGAAATGCGCCGGCGTCGGCGTGCGGCCGATGATCCAGTTGTAGATGTCGTGGTCGGCCTCTTCGAACAGGGCCTCCAGCCGGTCGAGCTGGTCCGGCGTCAGGTCCGCGGCGTGGCTGTCGCAGAACGGTCCCAGCAGCAGGTCGGCCTCGACGAAGCCCCGGTGCCAGGCGCGGAACTTCAGCCGCTTCAGCCTCACCTCGTGCTGGTCCATCGATCCGGTCTTCCCAAAAAAGCGATTTGGCAAACGCAAACGGGCCCCGACCTGGAAAGGACGGGGCTTGCTGTCGCCCTATATAGGAACAGGCCCCCCGCCCGCTATGCTGGCCTGGCCATGCGGCCCGAGATTCTGTTCCCCCTGTTCGCCGCCTCCGACACCCTCAAGGGCGTCGGCCCCAAGCTCGCGCCCCTGGTGGACCGGGCGGCGGGGCCGTTGGTGCGCGACCTCGCCTTCCTGCAGCCGGCCAGCCTGATCGTGCGCCGGGCCACCAGCGTGGCCGACGCCCGCGAGGGCGAGCCGCAGGTGTTCGGCCTGATCATCGACCACCATTCTGCTGGCCAGGCCGGGCGGCCCTGGCGCATCCGCTGCCGCGACGAGACGGGGTTCATTTTCCTCAACTGGTTCAAGGGTCAGGGACCGCATCTTGAGCGCTACCATCCGGTCGGCGCGCACCGCGCCGTAGCCGGCAAGCCCGAGCGGTTCGGGGCCGAGCTCAGCATCGCCCATCCCGACTACATCCTGCCGATCGAACGGGCGGGCGAGATCCCCCTGGTCGAACCCGTCTATCCGGCCACCGCCGGCCTGCCGTCGCGGACCCTCCGCAAGCTGGCGCTGGAGGCCCTGGCCAAGGCGCCCGACCTGCCCGAGTGGCAGGACCCCGCCTGGCGGGCGCGGCAGGGCTGGCCGTCGTGGCTGGAGGCGCTGCAGCGGCTGCACGCGCCGCAGAGCGAGGCCGACCTTGCCCCCGCCGCTCCCCACCGGCAGCGCCTGGCCTATGACGAACTGCTCGCCCACCAACTGGCGATGAAGAGCCGCAAGGCCGCGCGCCGAGCCGAGCCCGCGCCGGTCATCGCCGACAGCGCCCTGGCCGCGCAGGTCGAGGCCGCCCTGCCCTTCGCCCTGACCGGCGCCCAGGCCCGCACCCTGGGGGAGACCCGCACCGACCTGGCGTCGGGCGAGCGGATGAGCCGGCTGGTGCAGGGCGACGTGGGCTCGGGCAAGACCGTGGTGGCCATGCTGGCCATGGCCGACGTGGCGGCCGCGGGAAAGCAGTCGGCCCTGATGGCGCCGACCGAGATCCTGGCCCGCCAGCACTTCGAGACCATCCGCCAACCCCTTGAAGCGCAAGGCGTTCACGTCGTGCTGCTGACCGGCCGCGACAAGGGCGCGGGGCGCGCCGCCAAGCTGGCCGAGCTGGCCTCCGGCGAGGCGGCGGTGGCGGTCGGCACCCACGCCCTGTTCCAGGACGAGGTGCGCTTCAAGGGCCTCGCCCTGGCCGTGGTCGACGAGCAGCATCGCTTCGGCGTCTCCGAGCGGCGGCGGCTGCAGGAGAAGGGCGCCTCGGTCCACCTGCTGGCGCTTTCCGCCACGCCGATCCCCCGCACCCTGGAGCTGACCCTGTTCGGCGACCTCGACGTCTCGCGCATCGACGAGAAGCCGCCGGGCCGAAAGCCGGTCCTGACCACGGCCGCCCCGACCAGCCGGCTGGAAGAGGTGGTCGCGCGGCTGCGCAAGGCGACCGCCGCCGGGGCCCAGGCGTTCTGGATCTGCCCCTTGGTGTCGGAATCCGAACTGCTCGACGTCACCGCCGCCGAGGACCGGGCGGCCGACCTGCGCGAAGCCCTGGGCCCCCGCGTCGGCCTGATCCACGGCCAGATGCCGGCGCCGGAGAAGGACGCGGTGATGGCCGCCTTCGCCGACGGAACCATCCAGGTGCTGGTGGCGACCACCGTGGTCGAGGTCGGGGTCAATGTGCCCAACGCCACCATCATGGTGGTCGAGCACGCCGAGCGCTTCGGCCTCGCCCAGCTGCACCAGCTGCGCGGGCGGGTGGGCCGGGGCGCCGCCCAGAGCTTCTGCCTGCTGCTCCACGACAAGCTCTCGGACGCCGGGGCGGCGCGGCTGGACGTGCTGCGCCAGACCGAGGACGGCTTCGTCATCGCCGAGAAGGACCTCGCCCTGAGGGGCGGCGGCGACCTGATGGGGCTGAAACAGAGCGGCTTTCCCGACTACCGCTTCGCCGAACCGGCCGCCCATGCCGAGCTGATCGCCGCCGCCGCCGACGACGCCAAGCTGATCCTCGCCCGCGGCCCCGGCGACCGCACAGCGGCGCTGGAGATGCTGGAGGAACTGTTCGACTGGCGCAGCGAAAAGCAGTGGGCCGCGGCGGGGTGAGCCAAGGAGAATCCTTCTCCCCTCGGGGAGAAGGTGGCTGCGAAGCAGACGGATGAGGGGGCGGTTCAGAACTGCGGTGCGAGCGGCAATCTGGGCGCTATATCCGGCGCCGCCCCCTCATCCGGCCCTGAAGGGCCACCTTCTCCCCAAGGGGAGAAGGACCCAGGTCAGTTCACCCGTCTGACCGGCACTTCCCGCACCTCGACCGTCTGATCGATGGAGGGGGCGGAGACGGGGAAGTCGGCGCGGCCCATGAGGGTGGCGACGCGGTTCTTCGCATCCGATTCCAGGTCGGCGTAGAACAGGTTGTAGGGCGGGACCTTCAGCCGGTCGGCCCAGGCCCCAGCGATGACCAGGGACGGCGAAGTAGGCGCCGACACGCGCAGCACGCCGCCCTTGCACTGGGCCGAGACCTGGCGGGGCAGGAAGGCGGGGCGCGCGCCCCACTCCAGGCCCGAGGCGTTGGCGGCGCCGAGGTTTCGGCGGTCGTCGGCCGCCGCGGTATCCGCCGCCCCCGTCAGGGGGTTGACGCACAGGGGCTCTCGGGCGCCGAGCGGGATCAGGCCGCCGACCAGGTTCCAGACGAAGGCGCGCTCGACCACCCGTTCAGCCCTCTCGTCGTCCCCGACCTTGGCCGAGACCCAGGCGACGACGCAGCGGGCCTGGGCGCGGGCGGTGCAGGCCGGCATGACCGCGGCCGGCCCATAGCGCGGGGCCGGGACGACGGCGTCGATCAAGTAGACGGCGGCCGTGCGCTTCACCAGGGCGGGATTGGCGACCACCATCTCGTCCAGCAGCCGGGCGGCCAGGAATCCGCCCTGCTCCACCCCAACCAGGATCAGCGGCCGGCCCCGGTTGTAGCTCGTGAGGTACTGAACGAAGGCCGCCCGGACATCGCCATAGGCGAAGCGGCGCGCCTCCCGGGCGTCGTCGCGGTTGGTCAACTGGGCGTAGAGGCTGGCCTGGCGATAGTGCGGGGCGAACACCCGGCCGACCCGCTGATAGGGCCCGGCGTAGTTGGGCAGCATGGTCCGCGCCAACTGTTTCGCCGGGCCTGGAGCGTCGTAGGCTGCGTTCCAGTCGCGCCCGCCATCGAAGGTGGTCGGATGGACGAAGAAGACGTCTGCCGGTGGGTCGCCGGCCCCCCAGCGCAGGGGGTCAGCGGGCAGAATCGCCCAGGCGTCCCGGCTGGCGTAGTTGGGGGCCGGCGGCGGGGTCCAGGTCTGGAACGGCTGCTTGGGGTCCAGCGCCGTCTGCAGGATGTCGGCGCGGCGCATGAAGATCAGCACGGCGATGAGGGCGATGAGGAGACCGCCGATCACCAGGGCCCAATCGCGCCCGCGCCTGCTGAAGGTCAGCCTCATCGGTACGGGTCCGCCTGGCTGAGGTAGAGCCACACAAAGTCCGCGATCCCGTCCTCGATGCTCGTGAACGGACGGTCGTAGCCGGCCGCCTTCAGCCGGCCCATCTGGGCCTGGGTGAAGTACTGGTACCTGTCGCGAAGGCCCGGCGGCATGTCCACGTAATCCACCCGCATAGGCTTGTCGGCGGCGCGGAACAGGGCCTCGACCAGTTCGCGGAAGGTGCGCGCCCGGCCCGTGCCCAGATTATAGACGCCGCTCACCTGCGGGTTGGCCAGAAGCCACAGCACCACCTCGACCGCGTCGCGGACATAGACGAAGTCGCGCCTCTGGCCGCCGTGGGGGACGTCGTCGCGGTAGGACTTGAACAGCTTCACGCTGTCGCCGCGGGCGGCCTCGGGCCACTTCTGGCAGGCGACCGAGCGCATGGCGCCCTTGTGGCCCTCGTTGGGGCCGTAGACATTGAAGAACTTCAGGCCCGCCCACTGGGCCGGGGCGTGGCCGCGATCGGCCTCCCGGCGGGCGTAGAGGTCGAACAGGGCCTTGGACCAGCCATAGGCGTTCATCGGCCGCAGCTTGCGCAGGGACTCATAGTCGTCGGCGTCGGCGAAGCCGCCTTGCCCGTCGCCATAGGTGGCCGCCGAAGAGGCGTAGATCAGACGCCGGTCCCGCTGCGCCGCCCAGTTCCACAGGTCGCGGGAGAGGCCGAAGTTGGAATGCGCGATCAGGTCGGCGTCGGGCTCGATGGTCGAGGAGACGGCGCCCATGTGGACGATGGCCTCGACCCCGGCGCCGCGCCCGTTCAGCCACTCGAACAGGGCGTCGGGGTGGATGAAGTCGACGATCGGGTGCTTGGCGATGTTGCGCCACTTGCCGCTGTCGGCGCCGCGCAGGCGGTCGCAGACGGCCACGTCGTACTCGGCCTCGGTGAGGGCGGCGACGATGTTCGAGCCGATGAAGCCCGCCCCGCCGGTGACCAGGATCAGGGGCCGGCTCATGCGGTTTTCCCCATGCGGGCGATGGCGGCGGTGGTCGAATAGCCGTCGACGAGGGCGGCCAGCTTCACCTCGCCGCCGTAGGACAGCACCAGGTCGGCGCCGACCACCGTCTCCACCGAATAGTCGGCGCCCTTGATCAGCACGTCGGGGCGCAGGGCCTCGATCAGGGCCAGGGGGGTGGCCTCGTCGAAGGGCGTGACGAGATCGACCCCCTCCAGCCCGGCCAGGACCAGGGCGCGCGATTCCAAGTCGTTGACGGGGCGGCCCTCGCCCTTCAGGGCCCGCACCGAGGCGTCGGAATTGACCGCCACCACGAGCCGGTCGCACCAGCCCCGCGCCTGGGCGAGGTAGGCGACGTGGCCCTTGTGCAGGATGTCGAAGCAGCCGTTGGTGAAGCCGACCTTCAGGCCGGCGCGGCGCCAGCGCGCCGCCTCGTCGACCGCCCGGGCCAGGGTGGCGACGCGGGCCTCGGCCGGGGCCTGGTGGGCGGCGATCTCGGCCTCGATCAGCTCGGCGGGGCTGGCCACGGCGGTTCCGACCTTGCCCACCACCACGCCGGCGGCCAGCAGGGCCAGCTCCACCGCCTCCTCCAGCGTCGCGCCGCCGGCCAGGGCCACGCCCAGGGCCGCGAGCGTGGTGTCGCCGGCGCCGGTGACGTCGAACACCGTGCGCGGGGCGCTGCGGAAGTGGCGCACGGGCTGGCCGCGCACCGCCAGGGACATGCCCTGAGCGGCGCGGGTGACCAGGATGGCGCGGGCCTCGCAGGAGGCCAGGGCCTCGGCGAGGGCGCTCTCGACCTCCGCGTCGGTGCGCACCGGGCGGTCGACGGTGAGGGACAGCTCGCGGGCGTTGGGCTTGACCAGGTCGACGGGGCCGTACTTGGCGAAGCTGCGGCCCTTGGGATCGACGATCATCGGCGCCCCGGCCTGGCGGGCGGCTTCCCGCGCGGCGGCGATCACCTTGGGGGTGGCCGCGCCCTTGGCGTAGTCGGAGAACAGCAGGGCCCCTGCCCCGTCCACCGCGTCTCCGATGGCCTGGATCAGCTTGGCCTCGGCCATAGCGGATATGGGCCGGTCGTCCTCGGCGTCGAGGCGCAGCAGTTGCTGGCCCGAGGCCACGAAACGCGTCTTGACCGTGGTGCAGCGCCCGGTCTCGGGGACCAGATGCCCCTCCAGCCGCGGCTCGGTCTCGATCAGGCGGGCGGTCTCGTGGCCCGGGGCGTCGTCGCCGACCACCCCCGCCAGCTCGACCTGGGCCCCCAGGGCGGCGGCGTTACGGGCGACGTTGCCGGCGGCGCCCAGCATGGTCGCCTCGCCCTCCTTCACCAGCACGGGGATCGGCGCCTCGGGCGAGATGCGGGCGACATCGCCATAGACATAGCGGTCGAGCATCAGGTCGCCGACACAGGCGACCTTGGCCTGGGCCGCGCGCGCGAGGCGCTGTTGCAGGGTGGCGAGGTCCATGGGGTGGGCTATAGCCGGTTAGCCCCAAAAGACGAAAGACAGGACAGCGGACCTTGCGGCCCGCTCATCCCGCGGACACCTCATGACCACACCCACGATCCTCTGGTTCCGGCGCGACCTGCGGCTGGCGGACAATCCGGCCCTGGCCCAGGCGGCGGCCGAGGGCGGTCCGGTGATCCCGCTGTTCGTGCTGGACGAGAACGAGGGCGTGCGGGCGCCTGGGGCGGCGGGGCTGTGGTGGCTGGACCGGTCGCTGCGGGCCCTGGCCCAGGATCTCGAAGCCAAGGGCTCGCGGCTGATCCTGCGCAAGGGGCCGGCGGCCGATGTCTTGCGCGGCCTCGTCGCGGAAACGGGCGCGGAGGCGGTGGTGTGGAACCGGCTCTACGATCCCGGCGTGGTCGAGCGCGACAAGGCGCTGAAGGCGGCCCTGCCCGGCGCCAGGAGCTGCAACGGCGCGCTGCTGCTGGAGCCGTGGGCGGTGAAGACCAAAGCCGGCGAGCCGTTCAAGGTGTTCACCCCGTTCTGGCGCACGGCGCGGACGATGGTCGACGCCGGGAGCGCGGCGCCGGAGCCGCGAACACTGGCGGCCCCTGCCGCCTGGCCGATGTCGGACGCCCTGGACGACTGGCGGCTGCGGCCCGCGGCTCCAGACTGGTCCGGCGGCTTCGACTGGACGCCGGGCGAGGCGGGCGCGCAGCTCGCCCTGGAGCGCTTCATCAAGGACGGGCTCAGCGATTACAGCCGCGGCCGGGACCGGCCGGCCGAGACGGGCTCGTCGCGCCTGTCGCCACACCTGCACTGGGGCGAGATCGGGCCGCGCCAAGTGTGGCGGGCGGTGATGTCCGCCGTCGAGCGCGGCGCGGCGAGCGACGGCGAAGCCGAGAAGTTCCTGGCCGAGCTGGGCTGGCGCGAGTTCAACCACCAGCTGCTGTTCCACCACCCCGACCTGGGGCGAGCCAACTTCAAGCCCGCCTTCGACGCCCTGGCTTGGCGGCAGGACCCGGCCCAGCTCGACGCCTGGAGGCGCGGCCGCACCGGCTATCCCCTGGTCGACGCGGGCATGCGCCAGCTGTGGGCCACGGGCTGGATGCACAACCGGGTGCGGATGGTGGCGGCCTCCTTCCTGGTCAAGCACCTGCTGATCGACTGGCGCGAGGGCGAGCGCTGGTTCTGGGACACCCTGGTCGACGCCGACGAGGCCAACAACATCATGAACTGGCAGTGGGTCGCCGGCACGGGCGCCGACGCCTCGCCCTTCTTCCGCATCTTCAACCCGACGACCCAGGCGGAGAAGTGACCCCATCGTGGAGCATGGCTTGGCCCGAGCGCGGGCGCTGGAGGCGCTGAAGGGGGCGCGGGCGTAAGCTCTTCCCCTGCGCTCTCCTGCGCGGGGGAAGTACCCGGCGAAGCCGGGGGATGGGGGCTTTGGTGCGCGCCGGTCGACGTCGGACCCAGCTGCCCCCTCCACCACCTTCGGTGGTCCCCCTCCCCCGCGCACAAGAGCGCAGGGGAGGAGCTTGCCGTTGCACCCCCCCGCGCACCACCTTAGGAAGCAGCGCCAATAAGGACGAGAGCCGCACCCGAATGACGGTATCCGACAGCGTCGTCGCAGCCATAGGGAATACGCCCCTGATCCGCCTGCGGCGGGCCAGTGAGGCGCCCGGCTGCGAAATCTGGGGCAAGGCCGAGTTCATGAATCCCGGCCAGTCGGTCAAGGACCGGGCCGCGCTCTACATCATCCGCGACGCCGAGAAGCGCGGCCTGCTCAAGCCCGGCGGCCTGATCGTCGAGGGCACGGCGGGCAACACCGGCATCGGCCTGGCCATGGTGGCGTCGGCCCTGGGATACCGCGCCTGCATCGTCATCCCCCGCACCCAGAGCCAGGAGAAGAAGGACGCCATCCGCCTGCTCGGCGCCGAGCTGGTCGAGGTGGACGCGGTCCCCTACTCCAACCCGATGAACTACGTCCGCTATTCCGGCCGGCTGGCCGAGGAGCGGGCCGCGAGCGAGCCGAACGGCGTGCTGTGGGCCAACCAGTTCGACAACACCGCCAACCGCGAGGCCCACCTTCACACCACCGCGCCGGAGATCTGGGCCCAGACGAACGGCAAGGTCGACGGCTTCATCTGCTCGGTCGGCTCGGGCGGCACCCTGGCCGGGGTAGCCGAGGGGCTGCGGGCCAAGAACCCCGCCGTGCGGATCGGCCTGGCCGACCCGTTCGGCGCGGCCCTGTTCAACTGGTACACCGCCGGCGAACTGAAGGCCGAGGGCGGGTCGATCACCGAGGGCATCGGGCAGGGGCGCATCACCGCCAACCTGGAGGGCCTGAAGGTCGACCACGCCTGGCAGATCCCCGACGCCGAGGCGCTGGAGGTGATCTACGACCTCGTCCAGCACGAGGGCCTGTGCCTGGGCGGCTCGAGCGGCGTCAATGTCGCCGGCGCCATCCGACTGGCCCGCGAGCTCGGGCCGGGCAAGACGATCGTCACCGTGCTGTGCGACCATGGTTCCCGCTACCAGTCCAAGCTCTTCAATCCGGCGTTCCTTCGCGAGAAGGGCCTGCCGACCCCGCCGTGGATTCCCGGATGACCGATCCCCTCGTTTCCGCCGCCTGGCTTAAGGATCGGATCAACGCCCCCGACATCCGCGTCGTGGACGCCAGCTGGTACATGCCCGGCGACCCGCGCGACCCGGACGCGGAGTTCCTGCAGGGCCATATCCCCGGCGCGGTCCGCTTCGACTTCGACCAGATCGCCGACAAACAGACCCCCCTGCCCCACATGCTGCCCGACCCGATGGAGTTCGCGCGCACGGTCAGCGCCATGGGCGTCGGCAGCGACAACCGCATCGTGGTCTACGCCTCCGAAGGGATCGCCCCCGCCGCGCGGGTGTGGTGGATGTTCCGGGTCATGGGCCACGACGCGGTGCGGGTGCTGGACGGCGGCCTGCCCAAGTGGATCGCCGCGCGGGGGCCCCTGCAGGCGGGGCCGGCGACCCATCCCCCGGCCCAGTTCCGCCCCCGCTATCGCAAGGAGCTGGTCAGGACCTTCGACCAGGTGGGCGAGATCCTGATGAAGAAGGCGGCCCAGGTGGTCGACGTGCGCGGCGCGGCCCGGTTCCGCGGGGAGGCGCCCGAGCCCCGCGCCGGCCTGCGCTCGGGCCACATGCCCGGGGCGCTCAACGCGCCCTTCACCGACCTGCTCAACCCCGACGGGACCATGAAGGCCAAGGCGGCCCTCAAGGAGGCGTTTGCCGCCGCCGGGGCCGATGTGGAAAAGCCCATGGTGACCAGCTGCGGCTCCGGCGTCACCGCCGCCGTCGCCGCCCTGGCCATGGCCCGGCTGGGCCAGTGGGACACGGCGGTCTACGACGGCTCGTGGACCGAATGGGGCGGCCGCGCCGACGCGCCCATCGTCACCGGCCCGGCCTGATGGCCAAGCCGCCCGCCGGCGAGCGCAACTGGGGCGAAGCGACCCGGGCGGTCCGCGCCGGCGCGCCCTCGACCGAGGCCCTGGCCCGCACCGTCGGCCCCCCGGTGCAGCGGGGCTCGACCGTGCTGGTCCCCGACGCGGCGTCCCTCTACGCCCCCGGCGAGGTGACCTACGGCCGGCTGGGCCTTTCGTCCCACAAGGCCCTCGCCCAGGCCCTGGCGGCGCTGGAGGGCGGGACCCACGCCCAGCTCTATTCCAGCGGCCTGGCCGCCCTGACCGGCGCCATGATGGCGGTGCTGTCAGCCGGCGACGAGGTGCTGGCGGTCGACTGCGTCTATGCCCCGATACGCCGCTTCTGCGACGGCATGCTGAAACGCTACGGGGTGACCACCCGCTATGCGCCCGCCCGCGCCACGGCCGATGAGCTGATGGCCATGGTCACGCCGGCCACCCGGCTGATCGTGCTGGAGAGCCCCGGCTCCCTGAGCTTCGAACTGCAGGATATTCCCGCCATCGCCGCCGCCGCCCGGGCGCGCGGGATCACGACCCTGATCGACAACACCTATGGCGCCGGCGTGCTGTTCAAGCCCCTCAGCCACGGGGTCGACATCAGCGTCCAGGCCCTGACCAAATATGTCGGCGGCCATTCGGACGTGTTCATGGGCTCGGCCGTGACCGCCGACGCGGGCATCGCCGCCAAGCTGACGATGGCGGTGCGCGACACCGGCTGGGCCGTGGCGCCGGACGACGCCTATCTGATGCTGCGGGGGCTGCGCACCTTGAGCACGCGGCTGGAGCGCCACGGCGCCTCGGGCCTGGCCGTAGCCCGCTGGCTGGCCGATCAGCCGGAGGTGGCGCGGGTGCTGCACCCGGCCCTGCCCGACTTCCCGGACCACGCCCTGTTCCAGCGCGACTTCACCGGCCCCAACGGGCTGTTCAGCGTCGAACTGAGTCCCGGCGGCGAGGCGGCGGTGCATGGCCTGCTCGACGCCCTGGAGCTGTTCGGCCTCGGCTTCTCCTGGGGCGGGTTCGAGAGCCTGGCCATCCCCTGCGACCCGCAACTGAAGGGCGCCCGCACCGCCCAGCGGTGGACCGCCGCCGGCCCGATCGTGCGCCTGCACATCGGCCTGGAAGACCCGGCCGACCTGATCGCCGACCTGCGCCAGGGGCTGGACCGCTACGCCAAGGGTTGAGCCGGAAGGCAAACCGTCCAAAAGTCACCCATCGAAGACATTCGGAAAGCCGCGCTTGAAACTCGCCATCGCCCTCGCCGCCCTAGCCCTGCCCCTCGCCGCCCATGCGGAGACCTATGTCCGGGCCGGCGCCGCCTATGAGCATTCGTCCGAAACGGGCTTTCGTGACCTGGACTGCAGCGCCTCGGCGCCGCCGGCCCTGTTCGGCTGCGCCGCCGGGGCGGACGGCGGGTTGTTGTCGGCGCAGGGCGGCTTCGGCTCGACCGCGGCGGTGGAGCTGGGCCTCGGCCGGCGGATCACCCCGCACCTGCGCCTGGAGGGCCTCGTCACCTACCGGCCGGACCTCGACTTCGGCGGCCGGGCCAACTTCGTGCGCACCCCGGGCGAGCAGCGGGTGAGCGCGGACATGAACAGCCTGAGCGCCATGGCGGTGATCTACGCCGACCTCGGGGTCTACGGCCGGCTGCGGCCCTTCCTCGGCCTCGGCGCGGGGGCGGCGCGCAACAAGGTCAGCGACGTGCGCTTCGCCTTCCCGGGGCTCGGCGCCACGGCCAGCACCGTCATCCCGGGCGGCGGAGAAACCAACTTCGCCTGGATGGCGGCGGCGGGCGTGTCCCTGCCCGTTTCTTCGCGCCTGACCCTGGACGTCGCCTATCGCTACGTCGATCTCGGCGACGTGCGCACCGAGGCAGGACCGGCGGTGATCACCCGCACCAGCGGCGTGCGCGCGATCGATATCGCCCCGACCTACGCCGACCTTGTCACACAGGGGGTCAGCGCCAGCGTAAGATGGGCGTTCTAGGCCAGCTGGAATAATCGTTGTCGTTGTCAACTATCTACGGTCCAGCTTAGATGGGCCGCGCAATCACCAGACCATAAGACGGGGAAACACCATGAAGCGCCATCTGACTGCCCTGGGGGCGGCGGCTCTGCTGAGCCTCGCTCTGGGGACCACCGCCTCCGCCCAGAACCTCGTCATCACCAACGCCCGCGTCCTCGACGGCACGGGCAAGGCGATCGAGAACGGGACCATCATCGCCCGCGACGGCCGCATCGCCTCGGTCACGGCCGGCCCGCCGTCGGCCGCCGCCGTGCGCGGCCTGCAGCGCATCGACGCCAAGGGCATGACCGTCCTGCCCGGCTTCATCGACGCGCACCGCCACATCATCGCCGGCGAGGCGACCAAGTGGCTGGCCGACGAGGCCCCGGCCAGCATGAAGTCGTTCCTGGAGGGCGGCTTCACCACCGTCTTCTCCATGGGCGACGACGCCAAGGGCATATTGGAACTGCGCAGCCGGCTGAATTCGGGCGCCATCGTCGGGCCGCGCCTCTACGCCGCCTCGATGATGCTGCTGGCCAAGGGGTTCCCGGCGCCGTCGGTGGCCCCGGCGCCCAGCCAGTACCGCGACCCGGGCCGGACCGATCCCGCGCGCACGCCCACCCGGCCGGTGGCGCCGCCCGAAGCCCTGCCCGACGAGGCCCTTCGCGGCATGGTCGCCGGCGCCAAGCAGCAGGGCTTCGACGCGATCAAGACCATCCTGATCGAATCGCCCGGCGGCCCCGAGGCCCACGCGCTCGGCGTGGTTGTCGACGAGGCCCACAAGCAGGGCCTGCGAGTCTATACCCACGCCACCCACTACCTCGACACCCTGGCGGCGGTGAACGCCAAGGTCGACGTGCTGGCCCACACCCCGCACATCGGCCAGTTGGAGGAGAACACGCCGGCAGTTGAGCGGATCGCCAAGTCGGGCATTCCGATGGTGTCGACCCTGCAGGTGTTCATGCCGCACTTCGACGAGCGCAACGAGCCGCTCTACCGCGACGGCGGCCCATTCCCGATGCCGCGCGCCCTGTCCAGCGCCGGCCAGGGCCCGGTCAACGCCCGCCTGCTGTCGGACGCCGGCACGGTCTACGCCTATGGCACCGACACCAACTGGGACCCGCGGGTCAGCCTGATGGACGAGTTGCGGGGCCTCAGCCTCACCTTCTCGCAAAGGGACATCCTGAAGATCATGGGCCCCAACACGGCCGCCGCGATCAACAAGAGCGCCGACCTGGGCACGCTGGAAGCCGGCAAGATCGCCGACATCGTCATCGTGGCGGGCGACCCGCTGGACGACATCTACGCCCTGACCCACGTCGTGGCGGTGGTGAAGGACGGCAAGCTGGTCGTGAACAAGATGCCGAAGTAGGGACAAGGGCTTCCTTCTCCCCTCGGGGAGAAGGTGGCTCGCGAAGCGAGACGGATGAGGGGGCATTTCAGGATGAGGCTTGCCCGGCGCCGCCCCCTCATCCGTCGGCTAACGCCGACACCTTCTCCCCGGGGGGAGAAGGACAACTAAACCTTCGGGACCTGCATGCCGCGCTTCACCGCGGGCCGCTCGCCGACCGCCGCCATCCAGCGGGCGATGTTGGCCTTGTCGGCGAGGTCGTCCTTGAGCAGGTCGCCGAAGAAGCCGGTCGCCGCCGCCATCCACGGGTAGGCGGCGATGTCGGCGATGGAATAGTCGCCGCCGAGGTATTCGGCCTCGCCCAGGCGCCGGTCGAGCACGCCGAACAGGCGCTGCGCCTCATGATGGAAACGCTCGGTCGCCAGCGGGCTGGTCCCCGGCGCCCGTTTGGCGAAATAGCCGAACTGGCCAAGCATGGGTCCGAGGCCGCCGATCTGCCAGTGCAGCCACTCCATCACCGTCCAGCGCTCGTGGCCGAAGGCGGGCAGGAACTCCCCGTGCTTGTCGGCGAGGTAGGTGAGGATGGCCCCGCTCTCGAACAGGGTCATGGGACCGCCGGGGGCGTCCGGATCGACGATGGCGGGGATCTTGTTGTTGGGCGAGATGGCGAGGTAAGCGGGCGCGAACTGCTCGCCCTTGCCGATGTTGACCGGCCTGACCTCGGTCCAGGTGTAGAGGACGATCATCGCGCTGCTCCCGAGGGTGGACAGTGATGGCGCGCCCAGCAGGACTCGAACCTGCAACCGCTCGCTTAGAAGGCGAGTGCTCTATCCGGTTGAGCTATGGGCGCTGGCGGCCTCAGTGGGTCCAGGGCTGTTTGCGCCGAAAGGCGAAGTTGTCGGCATAGGCCTTGATGATCCGGCGCGGAAGCTTGGGCTCCAGCACCTGGAAGGCGATGCCGTTGGCCTCGGCGTAGGCGGCGGCCTCGTCCTTGGTCTCGAAGGCGAGCCGGACCTGGCCGTTCATGTCGGTCGAGGATGTCCAGCCCATCAGGGGCTCGGGCTTGCGGGCCGAGGCGGGCTCGAACTCCAGCACCCACTCCTTGGTCTTGGCGAGGCCGGACTGCATGGCCGACTTGGCGGGGCGATAGATGCGCGCGAGCATAGCGATCCTTCTCGGTGTCCCTGGCGGCTCAAGGGAATCTGCTGCGGTGCGCGCGAGTCCAGAGCCGGCCACCCCTTAGCAGAAAAACCGGCCCCGGCGAGCCCCTGGTTCGGCTAGAGTCGGGCGCCCAAGCCGTCGCGGAGATCACGTGCCCAGCCCCAATATCGTCGTCGCCATTCCGGCCTATGGCGGCATCGCCCCCGAACACGCCTACGCCGTACTGCGCCTGCAGGCGCACCTGCAGGCGCAGGGGACGCCCGTGCGGGTCATCCAGCTGCTGCAGACCGAAATCTCCCGGGCCCGCAACCGGCTGGCCGCCCAGTTCCTGGCCGTGCCGGAAGCGACCCACCTGCTGTTCATCGACAGCGACATCCAGTTCGAGCCGCAGACCGTGGACGCCCTGCTGGCGGCGGACAAGCCGGTGGTCGGGTGCCCCTACCCCAAGCGCTACATCGACCTCGACCGGCTGATCGAGGCAGCCCGGCGCCTGACCGACCGGGCCCAGATCGTCGCCAGCGCCCTCGACTTCGTGGTTGTTCCGGGCGCGGAGGGCGCGGAGGTCGAGAACGGACTGTGCAAGGTGGCGGGCCTGGGCATGGGCCTGTGCCTGATCCGCCGCGAGGTGTTCGCCCGGCTGGCCGCCACCGGCGCCATGGGCCGGGACGACGACACCCCGGCCGTGCCGGGGCCGGTGCTGGGCTATTTCGACCAGGTGGAGCGGCTGTCCGAGGACCTGTCGTTCTGCCACCGCTGGCGGACCCTGTGCGGGGGCGAGGTCTGGGCCCTGATCGACCACGAGGTCGGGCACATCGGCACGATGAACTTCAAGGCCCGCCTGCTCGACGCCTTCCTGGCCAATGCGGGCCCGGGCCCGGGCTAGGTCACCGGATGGCCTTGGCCAGCATGTCGTAGAAGTCCTTGGCGAAGGCTTCCGGCCGCCCGATCGGATGGGCGCGGATGTGCCGGCGCAGATCGCGCCTCATCGCCTCCCGGCCCGGGCGGTCTCGCGCCAGCGCCGTCGCGATCTCGAAGAAGGCCTGCGGCGTACGGGCGGCCAGATGGCCAAGGCCGGCGCTGGCGAGGACGGAATAGCTGACGCGCTCGAACGGCGCCGCGCCGACCAGGGAGACCACTGGCACGCCCATCCACAGGCTCTCGCACGTCGTGGTGCCGCCCGTGACGGGGAAGGTGTCGAGGCTGACGTCGATCTCATCGTAATAGGGTAGATGCCGCCCGCGGATCGGGGCGAACAGGATGCGGTCCGGCGCGACGCCGCGCGCGCCGAAGATGCGGCGGACGTTCTCACGGAAGATCGCGGCGCCGGCTTCGGGGCGGACGAACAGGAAGCGCGATCCCGGCTCGGCGGCGACGACCTGCGCCCACAGGTCGAGGCAGGCGGCCGACATCTTGAAGACGCCGTTCATGGTCCCGAAGGTGACGACGCCGTTGCGGGCCTCGGGGATTTCGGCCCGGAGCGGCGGCTCGGCCTCGAAATAGGCCTCCGTCATCGCCAGCCAGCAATGCGGCGCGAGCAGGGGCTGCTCGAGCATCATGCGGGGGTCCTCCGGGGCGAGGTGCGGATCGGCGATGAAGTAGTCGATGGCGCTCAAGCCGACGGAGGTCGGATACCCAAGCCAGCTCGCCTGGATCGGCGCCGGGCGATGGGCCGCCACCTGCCAGCTGAATTCGGCGCCAAGCTCGATCAGCATGTCGAGGCCATCCGCCGCGATGAGCTCGGCCATGGCCTGCGGCGTGGCGCCGGGGGCGCAGCGCCAGACGTCCGTCCACCCGCGGAACAGGGCCTGGATCGGGTCCTCCGGCCTGTCTTGCCGGGTATAGACGAAGAGCTCGAAGCGCTCCCGGTCCCGATGTTCGAACAGCGGCCAGGCGAACACCCCGACATTGGTCTGGCGCAGCTCGTCGGTGACGAATCCGATGCGGCGCTTGCCGCCGCCCCCGCGCGGGGCGCGCACGACCGGCGTCGTCCTGGCTTCCAGAGCCCTTCCCCAGGCCCGTCTTTGCCGGAGCAGTTCTATCCGGTCCTCGGCCGCCGGGCCGAGCCGGGCCGTCTGCATGTGGACGCCGACGCTTTCGCCCTTCTCCGCCAGGCGGCGCTCGGTCTCGCCCAGGTCGCCCATCCGGGCCAGCCAGTCGTGGGCGGCCAGGCGCATGAACACGGCGCTGGCCGCGTGGGGGAAACGCTCCACCCCGGCCGCATGGGCGCCGACCAGGGCGTCGTAGGCGGCTTGCAGCGCCGCGCCTTCGGAGAGGCCGTCGGTCGGCGCGGCCTGGCTGAGCTGGGCCACGCGATGGAGGGCCTGCGCGACCCGCGCTTCGGCGGCCGCCCTGACGCTCTCCAAGGGCTCGTCCATTCCGCCACCTCAGGGCGTCGCGGCGGCGCGCCACTTCGCGAGATCGGCCGATGGTCGGGGCGGCAGGATTCGAACCTGCGACCCTCTGCTCCCAAAGCAGATGCGCTACCAGACTGCGCCACACCCCGTCGTCGGCCGAGGATGGGGGTCTTTGCCATGCGCCGGGCCGAGGAGCAACGCGCCGACAGCGACTAGGCCTTGTGCGAAGCGGCCGGCATGTGGAA
This sequence comes from Caulobacterales bacterium 32-69-10, assembly GCA_002280485.1. The sequence continues at coordinate 14,002 of NCED01000011.1, read as the reverse complement.
CCTCCGATCCCATGAAGATCGGGATGTTGCTTGTCGCGGTGCTGCTGGCCGTGGGCGCGGGCTGCGCGGGGGCCGAGGGCGCCGCGCCGACCTATGGCTACAAGGTCGTGGAACGCTATCCGCATGACACCGGCGCCTTCACCCAGGGCCTGCTGTACCTCGATGGCGCGATCTACGAGAGCACCGGCCTGGAGGGGCGCTCCACCATTCGCAAGGCGGCGCTGGAGACCGGGCGGGTGATCCAGCAGCACACCCTGCCGCCGCAGTATTTCGGCGAGGGCCTGATCAACTGGAAGGACAAGCTGGTCAGCCTCACCTGGCGCTCGCAGCTGGGCTTCGTCTACGACCTGAAGACCCTGACGCCGAAGGGCCAGTTCCGATACCCCGGCGAGGGCTGGGGCCTGGCCCAGGACGGGCGCCGGCTGATCATGAGCGACGGCACGCCCGAACTGCGCTTCCTCGACCCCGAGACCCTGCAGGAGACCGGGCGGTTGACCGTGACCGACGAGGGCCAGCCGGTGGGAAACCTCAACGAGCTCGAATATGTGAAGGGCGAGATCTACGCCAACGTGTGGCAGACCGACCTGATCGCCCGCATCGACCCGGGCTCGGGCAAGGTGAAGGGCTGGATCGACCTGGCCGGCCTGCTGGGCCCCCTGGACCGCACGCCGGGCCAAACCGACGTGCTCAACGGCATCGCCTACGACGCGGAGGGAGAGCGGCTGTTCGTCACCGGCAAGAACTGGCCGACGCTGTTCCAGATCGAACTTGAGAAGCGGCCCTAGCGGTAAGGATAGGTGACCGTCGAGGTGACGTAGTCGCCCTCGCGGATGCCCAGCCGGTCGGAGAGGCCGGCGTTGATCTCGACCACCGTGCGCACCGGCCCCCCAGAGGGGATCGAGACGTCGCTGCAGATGGGCGCGTTGCGGGCGATGCGCAGTATCCTGCCATCCGCCTGCACGAACAACAGGTCCAGCGGAATGTAGGTGTTGTGCATCCAGAACGCCGTGGCCTGGGGGGTCTTGAAGTCGAAGATCATCCCCTCGTCGTCGGCCATGCGGCGGACGAACATCAGCCCCTTGGCGCGGGTCGCCTCATCGGCCGCGATCTGCACCTTGAAGCGCTTGGGGCCGGTCTGGGTGTTGACGGCCAGCTGCTCGGTGGGCAGGCCGGCCTGCGGCGGGCCATCGGCGACGCAGCCGCGGGCCAGAGACAGGCCCTGCGCGTGCGCAGGACCCGCCAGGGCCAGCCCGGCGGCGAGGACGAGGCAGAGACGCAGCCGACTCAGGAACTGATGCTGGAGCACTCGATCTCCGCCACGACCAGGCCCTTGGGGCCCTCCGCGAAGCGCACCATCACGGTCTCGCCCGGCTGGAGGTCCTCGACGCCGCAGCGGCGCAGGGTCTCGATGTGGACGAAGATGTCGCCGGGCTCGTCGTCGCGGACGACGAAACCATAGCCCTTGGTGCGGTTGAACCACTTCACCGTCGCCCGCTCCAGCGGGCCGTCGGCGGCGACGGGCTTGCGGGCCGGACGGGCCGCGGCGAAGCCGCCGCCGTCCGCGCCGCCATAGGGGCTGCGGGGCGCGCGGTCGCCGAAGCCGCTGCGGGCCTGGAAATCGCTCCGGTCGCGCCGGAAACCGCCCTCGTCCCCGAATCGCGGCCGCTCGGGCCGTTCAGTCGGCGGCGGGGCCGAGGTTTCGTCGAGTTCGACGATGGACGAGACCTGCCAGCCCTTCGGGCGGCGCACGGCGTCGCACACGATGGTGGAGCCTTCCAGCGCGCTTTCGCGCCCGGTCTGGCGCAGGCTGGTCACATGAAGAAGAACGTCCTTGAGCCCCGTCTTTCCCGGGTCGTCGGGGACGATGAAGCCGTAGCCTTTACCGGGATCGAACCACTTGACGCGCCCGCTTATCCTTACGGCTTCGTCGTCGTGCGCACTCAGCCCGTCATAATCGAAACTAGACATGCCGCCCCTCTAGCCGTCCCCTCCCGAACGACAGCGAAGCTATAACATATCTGCAACGTTTGCGGAGCGCAAAACCGCCACATTTGCCCCCGGCGTCAGAAGCACGCGGCGGGAGAGATGGCAGTCCCTAGCGGAGTCGAACCGCTCTTCCTAGAATGAAAATCTAGTGTCCTAACCGATAGACGAAGGGACCGCGACGGAGGCAGCCGTATATCAAGGCTCTCCTGAGCAGCGCAACCCCTGAAAGTCAGTTCTTTTCAGGGGCTGCGACCTAAACGCACATCCGCGGATCGGCCGCATCCTCGATCTCGAGTTCGACGCCGTTGCGGCCTTTCCAGTCATCCGGCTTCAGCTTTCCAGCCAGGTGCAGGCTGCCGTCGCGGGCGAGGATGCGGCGGCCCAGATCGGTGTCCTCGGCCCGCCAGGCCACAGCCCTGAGCTTGGCGCCCGCCCCGTCGGTTAGGACGCAGCGGACGTGGCCCCCGCGTACAGCGTTGGCCTCATGAATGCGCGCGCCGGCGACGGCGAAGACCGGCTCGGGCGCACCGGGGCCGAATGGCTCCAGGCGGCGGAATTCCTCCAGCAGGGGCCGGTCGGCGCCGCCGGGCGCGACCAGGGCGTCGATCTCCAGGGCGTCGGCGGCGAGGGCCTGCTCCGTCTCGGACGACAGGCGCTCGGTGAGGAAGGCGCGCAGCTCGGGGATGGCGGCGGCGCGCACCGTCAGCCCTGCGGCCATGGCGTGGCCGCCGCCGGCCAGCAGCAGGCCCTCGTCGAAGGCGGCCTGGATGGCGGCCCCGAGGTTCACCCCCGGCTGGGAGCGGCCCGAGCCCTTGCCGATCCCGGTAGCCGGGTCGATGCCGATGACCACGGCCGGGCGGCGGTAGCGCTCGCGCAGACGCCCGGCGACGATGCCGACCACCCCCGGATGCCAGCCTTCGCGCCCGACCAGCAGGACCGGGTCGGACGGGTCGAGGTTGGGCCAGGGAGGCCGCCTCCTCCGGGTCGTCGGTGGACAGCAGGCGCGCGCCGAGGTCGGAGCGGCCGATGCGCCCGCCGGCGTTGATGCGGGGGCCGAGCACGAAGCCGGCGTGGAAAACGCCCGCGGGCCCTTCCGCGGCCTGGGCGACGGCCATCAGGGCCTTCAGGCCGGGATTGGCCCACGACGACATCACCTTCAGCCCCTGGGCGGTCAGGGCCCGGTTGAAGCCGGTCAGGCGGGTGACGTCGCAGACCGCGCCCATGGCCGCGAGGTCGAGCCACTGGCGGATGTCGGGCTCGGGCAGGCCGCGGCGGCGGGCTTCGCGGTTCAGGGCGGCCAGAAGGACGAAGGTCACGCCGGCGGCGGCCAGGTTGCCCTGGCCGGACAGGCAGTCGGGGCGGTTGGGATTGACCAGGGCGGCGGCCGGGGGCGGGTCGCCCTTCATCAGGTGGTGGTCGATGACCACGACGTCGAGCCCGAGGGCGGCGGCCTCGATCAGGGCGTCGTGGGCGGCGGCGCCGCAATCGACGGTGATGACGAGCTCGGCGCCGTCGGCCTTGAGGCGGCGCATGGCGGCGGGGCTGGGGCCATAGCCTTCGACCATGCGGTCGGGGACATAGATGGCCAGCTCGCGGCCCTGGGCGCGGAACCAGCGCACCAGAAGGGCGGCGCTGGTCGCCCCGTCCACGTCGTAGTCGGCGAAGACCACGCAGGGGCGGCCCGAGACGACGGCGTCGGTCAGGATCTCGGCGGCGCGGTCCATGTCGCTGAAACAGGACGGGTCAGGGAACAGGGCCTTGAGGGTGGGCGCCAGATAGGTCTCGCCCTCGCCCTCCCCTACCCCGCGCGAGGCCAGGGCCCGGGCCAGGGGCTCGGACAGGCCCAGCCGCATCTGGTGCGAGCGGGCGGCGGCCGGATCATGCGGCCGCGCGCGCCACACGCGCCCGCTCAGCGAGC